>JAUSDP010000043.1 GCA_030650605.1 bacterium | reverse complement strand
TGCGAGACTTCTGGGTGCATTCCTACGTGTTACTACCTCGTCTGCCACTGAACAATTATTGATATAATCACAAATTATCCCGTTTGACTTGCATGCCTTATCCACGCCGCCAGCGTTCATCCTGAGCTAGGATCAAACTCTTAATATAATTAACGGAACAAAACAGAAAACAATATATCATTTGCTATCTACTGTTTACTATTTACTGTCCGAGTCTAATCCTTCTCATAGTCATCCCGACTATTGCGTTCATCGGGATGGCTGGTTTCATTTTTTAAGAAATAGAACAGTTGTTGCTGTTCTTATCTTGTAATTCATTCAATTTTCAAAGTACATCCGTCCCAACGACGGATTTATTCGTAGTTAAGACGTGGGAATAAGTATACCCATATTCATTTCCATTGCAAGGGGCTGTCCAGTTAACATGTGGCGTAGTATACTTAAAGTATGATTTCTTCTCGTGTCAGATTTTTGTGCAGAGCAATACTTAGTTTGGGTGTATTAGTAGCATTAGGAGCGCTTGCTTGGGATTTTAATATTGTTACCAAACTTCAACACCAACTCACTCTAGAGATTTATCCATTTATTGCCGGATTAATTTTTATTCCATTTTATGCTTTGTATATAACTATTCGTACTTATTACTCGGACGAAAAACCAATTCAATACCTATTAACCAAATCTTTTGTGGTTGGTGTAATACTTTTGGCATTGGCATTGTTTTCTGCTTTATCCCCGGGACGTAAAGAGATAAATCAGTTCGAACTACAGTTAGGTATTATGGCTGGTATTCTCTTGGTTTTTATTATTCCTATAATACTTGGTGGAATTATTATATTTCTTAGAAAGCGGTTCAGGCGAACTGACAACTCTAACAATTCATAAAAAATGCTATATAGTATCCAAGTTTTCGACCCCATAGGTGAGTCCTATGGAGTTATTCAACATTGTACTGTCGAACAAAGTAGGATCTGAACGAAATTATATACATCAATTTCAAAGTTTTTTTGCAAGGTTCTTTAAATTCCCGCGCAAAATCGGCCCCTTTTCGGTTTCGAGTACCACCCTAACAGCTTCATTCTTCCTCTGCAATTTGTAGAAAGTAACAAGTAAAGGAGAAGCAACAAAGATGGAAGAGTAGGTACCAGCGATCACTCCAATGATGAGAAGGAAGGCGAAGTCCTTGGTGGCTGTAGAGCCCACAAGATATAAGACTAATAGAGTAATGAAGATTGTGAGAGAAGTATTGATAGAACGACCTATTGTTTGGGTAACAGATTTCCCTACTAAAGCTTCAAAGTCTTCGTCTGTGTTTGTCTCTTGATTGATACGCAAATTCTCACGCACGCGATCGAAAACTACGATAGTGTCATGCACCGAATAACCAAGTATGGCAAGTAATCCTGTGACAAAAAGAAGGTCAATTTCTACCCCCAAAAAGTGCCCGAGCACGACGAACACTCCGGTAGGAATAATCACATCGTGCACCAAGGCCACAATGGTAGCGAGGCCATATTTCCAAGATGAAACTCCTCGAGTTCCTTGTGGCAAGTTGGTTTGGGAAACTTTACGGAAAGCGAAGGTAATAAAGAGCACAATCATCAATATTACGACTATTACTGCTTTAACAGCCTTTGACTGTAATTCCGCACCTGCAATAGGTCCGATGGTATTTTGTCTTTCCACCGTAGGATTTCCGATAGCCGTGATAAGTGCCAACCTCTCTTCGGCAGTTAACTCTCTGGTACGGATAGCGTAGTTTGAGTTGCCAGAAGGACGAATTGAAAATCCGCCTAGATTAAGAGCCGAGATTTTTGATTCAACTTCAGTCTGTACTGGTCTGTCTGCAAATGTCACTTCCGTCAGGGTTCCCCCGTTGAAATCAATTGAGGTATTGAAACCATATATAAACATTGCCGACATAGACAAAACAAGCAAAAGACCTGAGATGACAAAGAAGATTTTCCTGTATCGGATGATAGACATATTATTTATGAAAACCGTTATTAAATAAAAATCTTTTGCCTTTTGTATCTATCGTGGGTGTTATGGCAAAAAGAAAGGTCCTTGAAATGCTGATAGCTGTGAGCATTGAGACGAGCACGCCGATACCAAGTGTCAATGCGAAACCCTTAACTGCAGACGTGCCAAGCCAAAATAGAATAATGGCGGTAATAATCGAGGAAATATTTGAATCGCGTATAGATAGCCAGGCCCGACTAAATCCTTCGTGTAAAGAATCGGAGATACTTTTACCTTTACGAAGTTCTTCTTTCAAACGTTCAAAAATCAACACATTCGCGTCTACGGCCATTCCAATAGAAAGGATAAACCCTGCCAAACCCGCCGCCGATAGAGTAACTGGAACAAGTTTGAAAATAACAAGCGAGATAATAATGTAAGAAACAAGAGCTATCACTGAAATCAATCCCGGTAGACGATACCAGAAGATAAGAAAGAGCGAGAGCACGATAAACCCAATTACACCAGCTTCTACTCCCGAGTTTAGAGCAGCCTCACCAAGAGTTGCTCCGACTGTCTGGCTGGTGGCGAGCGCAATGGGTATAGGAAGTGCTCCATAATTTAAATTGCGCACCAAGTCTCTCGCTTCCTCGGGAGTGAAAGAGCCAGTAATCTGCGCCTTACCATCACTAATTTCATCCAC
Source organism: bacterium (assembly GCA_030650605.1). Lineage (GTDB taxonomy): Bacteria > Patescibacteriota > Minisyncoccia > Phycocordibacterales > Zambryskibacteraceae > UBA5004. The sequence goes on along the minus strand of JAUSDP010000043.1, from coordinate 7,026 downwards.
GATTACGGGAGCCGATATTACTTTGCCATCGAGCAAAATGGCTAGAATCTCGTTCTTATGCTCACGAGTAATCTTGGCGAAAAGTTCACCACCCTCCGTGTTAAACTCTAATCCGACAATGGCTGCGCCAGTCGTAGGATTAAATTCCACCCTTGCTCGAGACAAATAACGACCAGAAAGACCGGTGGCTATAAATAATTCATCAAGAGTTGCATCTGGATTATTTTTTAAAATTTCTTCTGTGTTGGAACGAGCCAAACGAAATTCAAGAACAGGAGTTTGACCAATGAGTTCTATCGCTTTATCAATTTCAGTAACACCAGGTAAACCTACTATCAAGCGTTCGTCTCTATTGCCAGACACTAGCCCGGCACTTTCAGTTTGGATCAATGGTTCAGAGACACCAAAAATATTAACCCTTCGTTCAATTACTTCTTTCAAAGTATTCATAGCACCATTCACATCTTCCACATTTGTAGTATCAGCCCTATAGACAAGTTCAGTGCCACCAACTAAATCAAGCCCGAAACTAAATGGAAATCTGGTACCTTCTCTTTCGCTCCAGACAAGAAAAATCCCTAAAAGCAGGAAAAATAACACTAATACTATTGACCAGATTAAATATTTTCTCATTGGGGCATTATACGACAAATTTAGCGTCCGGCAATAGACACCAATGTTTCTAGGGTTCTAAGGGCAATTTTAATATCTAAGAGAAACGAGCGATTTTTGATGTAATAAAGATCATAAGAGAGTTTGTTTGCAGTTTCAAAAGAGTCAAGCCCGTGATGTGGGTGCTTGTCTTGATGGATTTGCGCCCAACCGGAGAGACCGGGTTTAATGAGATGGCGAACATTATAATAAGAAATTTCGTTAGTATAGTGCTTCACCGCTTCCGGGAATTCCGGCCGTGGTCCAATGAGTGAAATATCACCCTTCAAGATATTCCATAATTGAGGAAATTCATCAAGTCGAGTTTTACGAAGAAAATTACCAACTTTGGTGATTTCATTTACTGTACCTTTATTTAGCCAATCACCATTGTCGTTGAAAAGCATAGTTCGAAATTTCAAGATGCGAATAATATGATTATTGCGCCCGATACGATCCTGATGGGTAAAAATTGGCCCATCACCCTCTATCTTCATGGCTATAAAAATGAAAGGATATAAAAGGATGGGAACAAACAGAAGTGGAATAGATATAATGATATCCATTAGACGCTTCAGGGCATCATAACCCCCACGAGGTCGAGTCGAGATATTTTCTAAAAACCAGTTGTGGTTAAGGAGCGAAAGAGGCACTCTATCAAAAATATCTTCGTAAATCTTATGCATATCGATGAAGCTGATTTTGGAAAAAATTAGATTATAAAGATGAGGTAAGACGGGCTCAACGTTTTTATTAGTTAGATCGATAGCTATGACCGAGATATCTTCGGAATAAATATGGGAGAGAATTTCGTCCCAGAAACCTTTCTCATCAGCACGTCCCAGATCGACGGAGAAAAGAAATTTGATATTGTAAATTGAATTATTGTTGACTTCTTCGAGCAATTCTTTCATCTCTTCCCCAGAACCAATTAGGATGGCATTAGTTGGATGGCTGTGACCAATGACAAAATAACCATATATCCTCCAAGAGAGAATAAGCACGAAGGACACCAAAAGATAGATAAAAAGAATAGTTTTCGGAGTAATACCAAAAAAAGGTACGAAATAGAAAAAGACCACGGCCAATGCCGAGTTGATAAGTTGTGTGCCAGCCAGAACACTTGGTAGTTTCGACTTTAGAATTACTGTGTGCTTTTCATATAAGCCTGCAATATAGAACACTAAAATCCAAATTATAAAAAGTAAGCTAAACGGCAATAAGTGCATTAGAAATACATCTTTTGAGGGCATCTCTACACTTCGTATCAAGAGAGACAGCCAAAGCGCTAATACAAAAAAACTAAGATCTCCTAAGAAAAGGACAAGGGGCTCTTTCCTATTGAGCAAACTCATAAACGTGCATTATACAACAAAACCCTTATAATGACCATATCAAATGAAAATTCTATACGGTATTACCAAATCAAACTTTGGAGGCGCACAACGTTATATCTTTGACCTAGCCATGGAGACTTCAAAACAGGGTCATAATGTCACGGTCCTCTGTGGTAAAGGTGGCAAACTTGTTGAAAAATTGAGGGAAGAGAAAATTAAAGTTATTACACTTAAGGACCTTGAACGAGACATTTCTTTAATTAAAGAAATTAAATCTTTCATAGAGATTGTAAAAATTTTAAAGAAAGAGAAACCAGATATCTTCCACATCAACAGTTCTAAGATGGGTGGCCTCGGCGGACTAGCTGGAAGATTAATGGGTATAAAAACAATTATATTTACTGCGCATGGTTGGGCATTTAATGAGCCACGTCCAACTTGGCAAAAAATGCTCATAAAATTCTTTACTTGGTTAACAATACTTCTATCACACAAAACTATATGCGTATCTGAGAAGACAAAAAAAGATGTAGAAAGCTGGTTATTTATTAAAGAGAGATTAGTCGTAATTTACAACGGTATATCAAGGTTCAACCTTGATATACGTGAGGACAAATCATTTACAGTTGGAGCAATTTCAGAACTACATCGAATCAAGGGTCTGGATATACTACTTATGGCATGGAGTAAGTTTATAAAGAAACACCAAGCCAAACTTGTCATTATCGGCGAAGGTGAAGAGAGGCGAAATCTAGAAAATATGGCTATAAAACTAGGTATTTCTGATTCATTAATTTTTAAGGGATTCGTAAATAATGCTAGGTCACAACTTTCTAATTTTGACATATTCTGCATGCCTTCTCGTTCTGAAGCCATGCCATACGCGTTATTAGAAGCTGGATTGGCTGGACTAGCAGTTATTGCTACTCCTGTTGGAGGCATCCCAGAAATTATTGAGAGTGGTACAAATGGCATCCTTGTACCAACTGATGATCCAGAAACACTCTTCTCTACCCTTGTCCTCTTAACAGAAAACGTAGATTTAAGAAAACGCCTCGGCACAAATTTGAAAGCGTCAATCCAAGAAAACTTTTCATTCGAAAAAATGGCGGAAGAAACTTTGCAAATATATTTATAGGAGTCTAGGACCTTGGGAATAGCGCTTCATGCTCGAGAACATACCGAGGGCAAGCCACTCCGTAACCAAATGTGACCCTCCATAACTCATAAATGGAAACGTGATACCTGTCACAGGCAAAATACCCATATTCATACCAGCATGAATCACAATGTGAATAGTGAACGAAATTGCGATACCAAGACCAAAAAAGGTTTCGAAATTAGTAGCCGCCAATTCGGCGTTCTTCACGATATGTGAAAGTAAAATAAGGCAAAGTGTAAAAAGAAGTATCGTGCCGACAAACCCCCACTCTTCGGCAAAGGCGGCAAAAATAAAATCAGTTTCATATTCCGGTAGAAACTTTAACTTCGATTGACTCCCTTGACCAACCCCCTTACCGAAAATCTCACCAGAACCAACTGCGATAGTCGATTGATAGGCGTTGTAGCCAGTACCTCGAACATCTGCAAGTGGATGAATGAAGGAGACAATGCGGGCTTTCTGATAGGGGGCAAAGACTAGCGTCCATAGAATAGCCGAAGTCACTATTCCTAAAATTACTACAAAAACTAAATGTTTCTTAGAAATACCCGAAACTAATACCATGCCAAACCAGATGCCTAGGATAATCATTGCTCCGCCAAAATCTGGCTGCAGAAATACTAATATGAAAACAATTAATGCGTAAGCGCCCGATACTAAAATATGTCTGATATTTTGTATCTCAATATGTCTACGAGAAAAATATTTTGAGAGCATTAAAATAATCACCAGTTTAGCCGGATCTGATGGTTGAAAGGCAAACGTCCCAAATTGAAACCAACTCTGTGTTCCTCTTGTGGTGTCACCTGCTACTAACAGAATGATAAGCACCAAGAGGGTCGCCACAAAAATAGATACGAGCACCTTAGTCCTGCGCATAAACCGCCAGTCAACTAAAGTGGCTACAAAAAATATAATAACTGAAATGAGAAGCCAGATATTCTGACGAAAGAAAAAATAATTTTCGCCAGAAAAAGAATCCATCGTCACCAATCCAGCCAGAGAGATAAGCATAGCTGGTACAAATAGATACCAATCGACATACATTCTGTCTCTATACTTAGTTATAAATCCAATCATTTCAGAAAACTTTTGTTCGGCAGAATTCGCATATAAATATCTATCACGGCTGGATTCTTTCTACAGATTTTGATAGCAATCTGATCATAAATACTATCGAGTTCCTCCGTTGAAGGAGCAAAATAAGTTTCAGCGGTAGTAGTTGCTAGCATTCTTAAAAGATTTCTGTTTACATCTTTACCAAGACCAATAGTGTAGATACTAATGCCATCCTTCCGAGCCAATTCTGCGGAATCTATGGCATAAGTTTCAGGATAAGTTACTACTCCAGATTTGATAGGTAAATTTGGCACTCCGTCTGTAAGAAGCACTATGGCTTTGTCAGCCTTTTGTCGATGTCGAACAGAATTCAATTCTTCCCTGGCAGCTAGAATGCCCGCTCCGAGGTTTGTATTTTGTAAACTAGTCGTAACAATTGAAATGTTGTTGACTGCCCGTTTGATAGTCTCGAGACCGGCATCAAGCGTAGCATCAATAGGTTTCGTTGCTTCGTTAGCAAAAGACACCAGAGAATACAGAGTGTTTCCCTCCAACTGGTCGGTAAAATAACGTGCGGCACTCTTCACATCAGTTAAGGGTTGCGGTGGATTAGCTCCCAAAAAAGTCATACTCCCCGAACGGTCAATAACCAAAGCAACATCTACAGGATAGCCACATATATCTTCTTTAACTTTTAAAGGTTCTGACCAATTAAAAGTAATGGGTGACGAACCTCCTCCATCCAACTTTTCCACGAAGGTTTTTGAAGCGGCTATTAGATTGCCATCCTCTCCGGAAACAAGTACCGTCAGTTCAATGTTAGAAACTGGGTTTAGCGAATCATTTACGAGCATCGCACTAATTCTAGGTTGGGTATCTTCTTTAGTAAGTAAGACATTTCTTGCTACCACCTCTTTAATCACTTGGGTATTCTTTTGCCAAACAAGTGAATCTGGGTGCCATTCAAGTGTCGCTCGGACAGGTCGTCGTTCTCTCATATCTATTGGACCTTCCAGAACAACAAAAGTACCGGAATTCGGTACAAAAGTTTCTGACTCTATGATACGTATAGGCACGGAGGATGATTCTTCAAAGAGTTTCATAGTGTAGCGGGCATGAAGAATTTCAGCCGTAACATTGGAGTTCTCGATTATGGCCACTATCTCATAGATACCTTGTCCCAGATCAAGAACCCGCGGATCACCAGTTTGAATAAGTGGTAATGATTGTGCGGTACAAAGAAGTTGACACGAACCGCCGCAGTCAATACCTGTCTCATCGCCATTTTGTTTTAGATCATTACAAGTCGGCGCTCGATAAAATATAAAAAAACCCGGCACTCCAATTAAGATAATCAAAGTAAAAACAACGATAGCCAAAATAATTCTCTTGCGTTGGATTGACCATTGATTCATCCCGTTAGAAGTTAGCTTATAACTCTCATAATTATAAAATACCCGCTTTGCATATTTATAGAACTTCTAACGGGATTCATAAGGTATAGTGTATCAAATACTTTTTCTGCCTGCCCGTCCGTAGCTTTCTTGACCGTCCGTAGCCTTGTGCGAAGGAGGTAGCGAAGGCGGGGCGCCTAGCAACTCTCAAGTTAACTGGGCTTTTTGCCAAAAATTTTATAGGTAACAATTAATAACAACCAAATCGGAAGTGCGTATATTATCCACAATAGAAACACAACCATTAACTGCTCTGCATTTAGTGCCAAAAACAGACTTAGATTAGGAAACCCAAAACCCATAAAGTATGTGCTTACAAAATGCAAAATCACAGATAACAGTAAGGAAACAAAAAACCTGCCCAGATAAGGCCTATTTGTCATAATTAAAGTATATCTTAAGCACATTTTATAACAAGACGAACGTCAGGACTTCCGTGTCCCCGTACGAAACTTTTGACTAGATTGATTAAAAACTTAGTTCTGGCGCCTACCTACTTTCCCTTTGCGAGTATCACCCGCCTGCCATCGCCTGAAGCTCAGGCTTTGGCGGGCAGGTCGGCACTATGAGGCTTAACCCCGAAGTAGAAATTTAAAAAGTTGAGAGCTGTGTGTTGGCGGCTAGCTACTTTCCCATTGCTAGTATCATCGCCACTACCAGGCTTAACTTCTGTGTTCGGAATGAGAACAGGTGTGACCCTGGCGTCAAACCACCAACACACAATGCTCAACTTTTTACTTTTTAAATTTCACTACGGGGCATGCTTCCATGTCCGGAATGCCTGGCCCGTACCAAGCTTCGCTTTGGTACCGGGCAGAACGGGTGTGACCTCTGCGTCGAGCCACCAAAACCAAACTTTCAATCTATTAACCTCAAAATTTACTACGGGGCAAGTCGAAATAGAGAACGCCCGCCCGACTGAATGACTTCAGTCATTCGGGCGGGGGTGTGACCTCTGCGTCGAGCCACCAAAACAAAAAATTCGATTGACTAAAGCCCCACCGAAGCAGGGTAAATTGATTTCATTTAGCAGGACACCACGTAAAATCGCTTCCGCGATCACGTGGTAGCCGCGTGGCACACTTTGTGTGCTTTACGCGGCAGAGTTTTATTAGTTCAGTGATTTCTATGTTTCCTAATAGAATTCGAGCAATTAGTACGCCTCGGCTCAACACTTTACAGTGCTTACACCTAGCGCCTATCAACCTAGTCATCTCCTAGGGCTCTCAAACGATTCCTAATCTTGGGGTTGGCTTCATTCTTAGATGCTTTCAGAATTTATCCGTTCCCGACTTAGCTACCCTGCGATGCCCTTGGCAGGACAGCAGGTACACCAGAGGTCGGTTCAACTCGGTCCTCTCGT
>JAUSDP010000041.1 GCA_030650605.1 bacterium | reverse complement strand
TATAAAAATTGGTTTTGTTTGGATCACTAAAATCCGGATCTCGAATCTGCTCAAATTTATTTAATATGTATTCATTATTTTTTTCCAACAAGAAAATATGAACTGGCACACTTCCCACACTACCAATAACTGGCTTGCCTTCCGTATCATTTTTATGATAATCAAAACTGCAATCGGCCAGCAAGTATACATCCAAGCCCTGAGAAATCTTTTTTGTATAAACTTCAGAATAACCGCATTCGGTTTTCCATTCGGGATCGGGACCACCATCGATATTCTTTTCCAAGGTAGTTTTTACAACTTTTGCTATTTGAGGATCAGAGATAGTAGCTTGAACTAAAATCACAGGAGCTTCTGGTCCTGACCTTTTAACAAATACAAAATATCCACCAACAGCGATAATGGTGACGATTACTATTATCAAAACAATATTTGCAAATCCTTTTTGGTTCATGTTCATAAATTTATTAGTTAATAATTTTCGACTTTATGATTTAAAATTTTTCTTTTCTATAGTAACATAATTTTCTATTTGGTGCTTCTGCCAAGAATGTCACTCCCATTCTCCTTTCATTAACTTATTTTTCTTCTCTCTAGCCCATCTCTTAATTTGAAAATATCAGTGTTTACACTGAGTGAGCTAAAGCGAGTCGAAGTGTGCGCCCAGCAGGGATCGGACCTGCGACCTTGTCCTTAAAAGGGACCTGCTCTACCAACTGAGCTATGGGCGCAAAATTAGCTTAGAGCTTATAGCTTCTAGCTACTAGCTTAAAAACATACAATAAACCCGCATTCAAAGCTAGCACCTAGCACCTAGCACCTAGTCCCTAGTAGCTACTACAAAGGGATGTCTATGGCGTAGGCACCGGCGCCAGTTAGTAATAGGGATAAGGAGATAGCGAAAATTAGGAGGTAAAATACTATATCGCGTTTAAGAATCTCGCGCGCTTGCCATTCGACATAAAGCTCAACCCCGGAGAAGATGACAAAAGACAAGGCGGCAATTTGTGTCCAGAGACCTACCAACAAGAGCGCGCCGCCCACTATTTGGAGTAGGGCGTATAGTGGTACAAACAAATCAACTGGATGTAAGCCTAGAGTTTCAAACGAAGCTCGCCATGCGTCCTTCTCGCGTCTAAATTTTAAGAACCCGAGATCGATAAAGATGAGACCTAGAAGTACTCGCAAGATAAATGGGCCTATAAATGAGTACATTAGAAGTTCTGGGAACGGATTAAGCATGGTTTTATTTATGGTGAGCTTGTCGAATCTATGATAACACAAACAAGGCGACACCGGCTGCGACAGAGACATTCAGCGATTCTTTATGTCCCAACATGGGTATTTCTGCGACAATATCTGATGCGTCTATGGCCTCTTTCGATACCCCAGTAACTTCATTACCTACAATAATCGCGAATCTATCCGGTTTGATTAAACTTTTCAAATCTATTGAAGTAGAAGTTTGTTCGAGGGCAATAATTTGAAATCCATCCTCTTTCAGATTATCTAGGACTGATATAATTTCTTTTTTGTATTCCCAGTCAACTATTTTTTCTGCTCCCAGTGACACTTTAGCGAAGTCTTGGCGTTTCCTACCGAAGCGGTCGAGAGGTGTAGGCGTAGTACCGATTAAAATAATTTTTGAGACTTTAAATCCATCAGCGGTGCGAAAAATTGAAGCGGTATTCTCAACGCTTCTCAAGTTTTCAAGAATTAACACACTAATCTGTTTCATTTATATAATATTTGATGTATAGGACAGAAGTGGGCACTACGTGCGCTGACAATAATACGTTTAGTTATACCCGGGCACCCCCTTTTGCCACAGGAGAGATCTGTGCGCTTGTAAGCACGATGGTAATTTTGGAAGTTACCTTTTTCTCCCTTAATATTTCGGTAATCGGACATAGAGTCTCCACCGAAGTCAATGCCTTTTCTTAAAATCTCTTTAATTGCCTTAAACATTGTTCGAAGGTTTTGTGCAGGTATTCGATCTGGACGCGAAAGGGGGTGAATCCCAGCATGCCAGAGGATTTCATCGGAATAAATATTACCTATACCGGAAATTAAATTCTGGTCCATTAAAACTTGTTTGATTTTCCCCTTTGGTTTCTTTTGTATTTGTAAATTGAAATTTGTAAATTGAAATTTTTTCTCCAAGGGTTCCGGTCCCAAGTGTTTGAGATGGGGGGATTCCTTCAGTTCTGCTGTTTTCACGAGCGTTACTTTCGCGAACTTGCGCATGTCGGATAAAACTAAATGCTTATCATCATTAAGTATGAAATCAAGCCTAACAAAGGTCGTCTCTGGGCGGTTATAGACGAAATGCCCCGTCATTTTCATATGAACTAAAATTGTTTCATAATTTGAGAGATGGATTAAAACGTTCTTGGCTCTTCTCCGAGCTATCAATATTTTCTGCCCAATAACTTTCTTTTTAAATTTCTTAAAATATTTAGGATTCTTAATCTCATCTCTGTCTTTATAGAAAGGACTTTGGTAGCTTGTTTTGACACCGACAATTTTCTTGCCTCTGACCGTTTTGTTTAAACCATTAACAGTTGTTTGGACTTCGGGTAGTTCAGGCATGCTGCGATAAAAGTTTCAGAGCGGCTTTGACACGCTCACTTGCTCCTTCCGTCTCTTTTGGTATTCGTTTGAGGGCTTCGCGAGCATCACGCTCGCTGTAACCGAGAGAAACAAGAGCCTCGAGTGCATCTCCCTCCGCTCTGACTTGCGCCGAGCTTGTTGAAGTGTCTTCCTTCGTAATTTTTAGTTTATTTTTAAGTTCGAGCACAATCTTCTCAGCATTCTTCTTGCCGATGCCGGAGACTCGCGTTAGGTATGTGGTATCTTCGCTAGCCACAGCTTGTCGAAGCATGGATGGGGTTGCGACATTTAAAATACTTAGAGCACTTTTTGGCCCGATACCGGAGATGGTAATAAGGAGTTCAAATGTATCCAAAGCCTCTTTGTCTCTAAAGCCGAAGAGTTCAAGAGCTGTTTCTCTAACTACAAGATGTGTCCAAAGGAAGATAGAAGAACTTGGCGTGACTTCAAGCGCTGTTTCAGTAGTGACTAAGACTTTATAGCCGACGCCGGCGACGTCTATCACTATGGCGTTTAGATCTTTATGTCGGACTGTTCCTGATAGGCAGGCGATCATCTTGCCATTATAATGCAAAGTCTGCTAAGATGCTCCCATGTCAATTACCCGAGGGGCTAAAAAGGCACACAGAAGCTCTCAGCGCAAACGAGAGTTCAATTTGCGTCGCAAGGATAAGGTTTCTCGGGCGGTCAAATCTCTCAAGAAACTCGTTGCCTCTGGTAACAAAAAAGATGCTGAAGTGATGATGCGCGAAGTTCAAAGCGCGCTCGATAAAGCGGTTAAGGGCAAGACTTTGAAAAAAAACACCGCTGCCCGTAAAAAGTCCCGCCTTTCAAAGTTAATAAAAAAGCTATTCTAAGATTGTATTCTTGAATTAGCCCGAACCGTTTTCGCTGCTGACAATTTTCCCGATAGCGAAACTATCGAGGATCCTCGATTTTGTTACTTGCTCCGCTCATACAAAATCGGGACAAGTTTTTCTTTGCTTTGCACTCCGTAGCTTTAGCGAAGGATGTGGCGGCATTAAATTTAAAAATTCGTAAAACGAATATATAGGAAAATTATTCGTAGTAATACTTCAATGAGTTTACATACTACCACCAAACAGCAGCATGAGAGCTATTAGTCCTCCCATTAAAGGCATAACATACAATACAGAAAAGATCGCCGTTAAAGGATTCCCAGATGACTGGAGAGCATTACCATAAAATTCTGACCAGTTAGATACTAAAGGCACTATGATAATCAAAAGAAAAATCCCAAGAATTATACTCGTTATTATTTTTAAGAATTTTCGTTGTGAATATTTTATTATCAAGATAGGCAACACTAAAAAAATAGAATATATGAGTGGTGGCCATTTATAATTTTCCGGGTGATCTACCGTTTGTATAGGTACAAATAACCTACCCAAAATATAAAGGACAACAAATGAGATAACGAGGATGATAATTGATTTATGCCAATTTTTTAAATTATTCCACATATTTTTATTAATTTATTAACTTTCGACTTAATGATTAAAAAATTTTCTTCCCCCTCCCATTATAACACAATTTTAAGGTTATACGCCCTTCGACTTCACTACGTTACGCTCAGGGTACTTTTCCTCGCTTGTATAATTTTTGAATGTTGGTTCGCTAAACTATAACTACCTAGTGTTTACACTGAGCGAGCTTAGAAAAAGCGAGTCGAAGTGTGCTCCCAGTTGGAATCGAACCAACATTTTAACTTCCGCAAAGTTATGTCCTATCCATTGAACGATGGGAGCAATTTTATTTTACAATCTTAATATAACCGTCTTTGACTATTTTTTCAATGTAATCCCTCCTCTTCATCTTTTTCAGTCTATGCTCAATGCTTCGAGCAACCGCAATAAATGAGACTTCTTGTTTTAATACCAACTTGGGATTAATCATATTTCTTGTTGTCTGAGTGTGTCCACTTGCGTGTTGTCTAAGTCTTTTTTCAAGCGTTGGTGTGCTACCTATATAGAATTTTCCATTATTATCTTGAAGGATATATACAAAAGCTTTCATAGTTTAATTTCTATCCACCCCGACGATTCTGTCGGGGAGCCGACCATGGCGTCGGCTTTGAACGATGGGAGCAAAAGCCAACACTTAGAAGCTAACACCTAGAAGTTAGTAAGTCAAAGTCAAGTCAACCTTCGGCAAGCTCAGGTTAAAAAATTATCATTTTTTAAAATCCTAAATATTCCAACAACCGTTCGATAAAAGGTAGAGAGTGGAATTCTTCAGATAGAAAACGGGAAAGGTGTTCGTGAAGTTCACTTTCATCGATATCGTCGCCGAGTGGCACAATGATAAGGGGCATCAACAATTTCTCTGATCGCAGGATAATCTTTTTGTGTGGATGCTCTGTGTCTATCCAGAAAGATTGTAGAGTGTGGTATGGGTAACGAACCTTGCCTCGGGTCACACTTTTCTCATCTATGGTCACATGAAGTATGCTTGGTGGGCGGCTGGCAAAGATCGAAAGAGTAAAGGCGCTAAGAAGTACCAAGATACCGAAAATAATATTGCCGAAAATGACGGAGGCGATAGCAATAGAAATAGATAAAATGCCCACCGCCCAGAACCAGTCAGAGCTTCTTTCTTTATGCTCATACTCATGAGCATCCCACTCCATTTTAAATAATGGTTGCGGCATAGGTACTAAAATTATATCATAACTTTTACATAGACATTCTATAATGATTGAAATACTTCTATATTCTATTTTTATTATGAGCGCTTCTCTTGTTGGAGTCTTTTCTGTATGGCATAGGGTGGGGCAAGTTATTGAACGGAACTTGAGTCTTTTGGTCAGTTTTTCTGCAGGAGTTTTTATGGTCATTGCCTACCAATTAGGGTATGAGGTGGTGGAACACTCAGATTCTATAGGTTCCGGATTAATTTGGATAATTATCGGAGTACTTGCAGTTTGGCTCTTGTTTAAATTTCTGCCTTCTTCTCATCATCATCATGACGAGGCGCTCGAGGAGTATCCACATTCAAAGCTGGATGCTCGGCGAATTATGGCTAGTGACGCTATCCATAATTTAGGAGACGGTATCCTCTTGGCCACCTCTTTTGCCGTGAGTTCTTCGTTTGGAATACTTGCGGCATTAAGTATTTTTATTCATGAGCTAGTGCAAGAGTTATCAGAATTTTTTGTTTTTCGACAAGCTGGTTACTCGACCAAGTCGGCTTTAATCCTAAATTTTGCTATTTCCGCTACCATACTTTTTGGTGCGCTAGGTGGATTTTTTCTGTTGGAAAGTTTTGAAATACTCGAACTCCCTCTCTTGGGTCTAGCTTCAGGCGCGTTTCTAGTTGTGGTTTTCCATGATCTTATTCCTCATTCAATTAGAGCTTCTAGACATAGCAGTCTTTACTGGAGACATTTACTATGGTTTTCACTAGGTGTAGTTTCGATGTTTATTATAAACATATTAGTTGTACACTGAATACCAAAAACACTATGACAAAATTATTAGTTGCAAGCGCCTTAATTTCTGAGAATATTTTTTTATTTAGCATAGAATTTAGAGATTATCTAGATATGATAGTCGTGGCATTTCTAATCTATGCCATCATTCTACTTTTTAAAAAAACACACTCACTCTTTCTTTTTAATGGTATTGCAGTTTTAGTGTTTATTTATATTTTAGCAAGATATTTTGGTCTATATTTAACAAGCTATTTGTTCAGTTTTTTCTTTGGGTTCTTTATGATTATTTTTATAGTAGTTTTCCAAAGAGAACTGCGCCGACTTTTTGAGTGGCTTTCATCTTGGAGAAGATTTACTTATTCCAAGCACGAATTAATTCCTGATTTTGTTTCTCTACAAGTAATTGAAGCGGTTACAGCTCTGGCATCTGCTAAAATCGGTGCTTTGATTGTTTTCCCAGGGGAAGATAATTTAGATCTAGTGTCCGCCGGAGGAATTCCTCTTGGAGGCAGGGTATCCTCCGAGCTTTTGGAGAGTATTTTTAATGTATCTTCTCCTGGGCATGATGGTGCTGTCATTATCCAAGGAGACAGAATTAGATCGTTTGGGGCGCACTTACCTTTGGCAAGACAGGGTATAAAAAAGTTTGGGACACGGCACCGCGCCGCTCTTGGACTGGCTGAACGTTCGGACGCTTTCATTATTATAGTGTCTGAAGAGAAAGGAACGATTTCTGTCGCGGAAGACGGTGATATTAAAGTTTTACCGGAGGACTCCATCACTGACGAATTACCAGCCAGACTGCATGATTTTTTACGCAAGCATTTACTTGAGAGTAGTGTTCAGTCAAAAAAATGGCACCTTTTGATCAATTGGAAGGAAAAACTGGCTTCTGTCTTGATAGCCTTCTTTTTATGGTACGCGTTTGTTGTTCAACTGGGTGCCGGGACCATCACCAGAAATTTTAAAGTGCCAATTGAATTTCGTTCACTGCCGTCGGAATATCTTATAGAAAATATCAATCCAACTGAGATAAGTGTTTCTTTGTCGGGTCAGAATCAAGATTTTAGTTTTTTAAATTCAGACAGATTAAAGGTCAATATTAATCTTGAAGGTAATGTTGAGGGTAAACAAAAATTTGAGATTACGAACGATGATATTGCCGGCGCCCCCGATTCGCTCTCTATCATCAATTTTACTCCCAAAACCATTCAATTCAGCATTAAAAAAACTCCACCCGCCTCGCCTTGAACCGGAGCACAAAGGACGATCTCAGATTGACATATTAAAAGTTAAGGTGTAAACTCTTAATATAGATTTCTTTATTAAAACTTATGAAAAATACAATATTCAAATCAGGTGTGTATAAGCAACAAAATCAGTATAAAAGTTTTTCTCCAACTTCTATTAACAAGAGTTTTTTCTGGCAGGATAGAAAGATAGATGTTTTATTGGAAGAAGCGAATCGTTTTCTCGGTGAGTTAAATGCCTATTCTCTTTTGGTTCCAGATGTTGATTTTTTTATCCGAATGCACATCATTAAAGAAGCAACGACATCAAGTCGTATTGAGGGCACAAAAACAGGAATGGATGAAGCCCTATTACCTGAAGAAGAGATTGCACTTGAGAGACGAGATGACTGGTCTGAAGTTCAAAATTACATCAAAGCAATGAATTCAGCTATTGAAAATTTGAAAGAGTTACCTCTCTCAATTCGTCTGATGAAAAATACACACAAAATTCTCCTTTCCGGAGTACGTGGTGAACATAAACAACCCGGAGAGATACGGACGAGTCAAAATTGGATTGGAGGATCAAGCCTAAAAGATGCTTTCTTTATTCCACCACATTCTGATGAAGTCTCCGAACTTTTAAGTGATCTTGAAAAATTCTGGCACAATGACGATCTAGATATGCCTCACCTTATTCGTGTGGCTCTTTCACATTATCAATTTGAAACAATACACCCCTTTCTTGATGGTAATGGTCGTATCGGGCGACTATTGATTCCTCTGTACCTCATTTACAAAGGAGTAATGGGCAAACCAACGCTTTACTTATCTGACTTCTTCGAGAAAAACAAAGGTGCATATTATGATGCACTTACAGTGGTAAGAAAATCTGATGATCTTGAACATTGGATCAAGTTTTTCCTTGTAGGAATAACTGAAACAGCAAAGAAAGGGAAACTCACTTTTGAAAAAATAATTGCTCTGCGACATAAATCTGAACAAAAAATAATGACTCTTGGCAAAAGAGCAAAAGTTGGCCAGAATTTACTCAAAGAGCTTTATTCGGAGCCAATTATGAACATCAATACCATAGCTATCAAATTAGGAGTTACTTTTGTTTCTGCAAATACCCTCGTAAAAGATTTTCAAAAGATTGGAATATTGAAAGAGATTACTAAAAACAAGAGAAACCGTCTCTTTGAGTTTTCAGAGTATATGAATTTGTTTGAGAAATAACTTTGGCGGAGGGTAGAGGAGTCGAACCTCTAAGGGCTTACACCCGCCGGTTTTCAAGACCGGTGCCATACCATTAGGCGAACCCTCCAACCCGCTTACTTTACTCGGTTTTTTCAATCACTTCCACTTTGTAATTTTTGGCGACCAGAAAGAGATAAATTATTTCGAGAATACCAATGGTGTTTATTAAGAGGAGCGCGATGAACCAGTACTTTTGTCTAAGCTCGGCTGATCGCCAGAGAGCCAACCCTTTCCATGTGAGAGACCAGATTATCGCTAGAGCTATGAAGAGGGGATGTACTTCCGCCCAGTTAGCCAAAATATTGATGGATGCCATATTCATCTTTTTATTATACTATAATTATCTATATGAGACTCATGGCTATAGATTACGGGGAAAAGCGTGTTGGTATTGCCTCGACCGATGAGACAGGAGGTTTTGCTCTACCGCGTGTAGTCTGGCCAAATGACAGGAATTTGATAGATAACATTTTGAAACTTAAAGGGGAAGAGGGAATTGAGAAAATTATTATCGGTGAATCGAGGAACTTAGATGGTAGCGCAAATCTGATTCAGAAGGCGATAGAAAGTTTAAAAAACGAGCTTGAAAAACACAACGTGGAAG
Source organism: bacterium (assembly GCA_030650605.1). Classification (GTDB taxonomy): domain Bacteria; phylum Patescibacteriota; class Minisyncoccia; order Phycocordibacterales; family Zambryskibacteraceae; genus UBA5004. Next base: position 5,811 of record JAUSDP010000041.1, on the reverse strand, counting down.
TTATTTACCATCCAGAAATTTTTACCACTCTCGAGGCCCGACAGATTCAAGGTCAAACGGAAATGACCGATGCTTCAGCTGCCGCCATAATTCTTAAGAGTTATTTAGATAGTAGATAGTAATGTATAATTATATGTATGGCTGTTTCTAGTAGAAAAAAAAATCTTTTCGATCTTTTCCCTGCGCCTGAATTTCTCTTGCTTGCCACTACCGGTGTTGTCATTACAGACACCGATACAAAATTCATGCAATTACGGAGAAAGCTTTTTGGAGATGGGTTCGAGCTGATGCATGCAAGTAAAATAGACAACCCTAAGGGTGTAGTGGAATCTGGTCTTATTAATAATCCGAAAGAACTCGCTCCCATTTTGCAGAAACTTTCTTCGCATTACAAAGTTCGTTATGTTAGAGCGAGTTTGTCGGAGGAGAAGGCGTATCTCTTTACTACCTACATTAACTGGGTATCTCCCGAAGGTCTTAAAGATGCAGTAGCCTTCATTATTGAGGAGAATGCTCCAATATCTCTGGCCGAATCAGTGTTCGATTTTGAGATTATTAGAGAAGATAAGAGTGCTGGCGAGATTAAGCTCTCTGTCTCCGTTTTACCTAAAAATGTCGTTGATGCGTATGTAGGACTCTTTGAATCTGTTGGTATCACGCCGATCTCCTTTGATCTTGAATCACAGTCTATTGCTCGGGCAGTAATTCGACGAGGAGACAGGCAAACTATCCTCATCATTAATATTTCTCTGGAAAAGACCGGTTTCTATGTGGTTGAGGAAGAAGTAGTACAGTTTAGCACTACAGTAGCCTATGGTATTAGTGGAGACGAATCTTATCCAAATCTCAATGATTTGAAAGTAGAGATGCATAAGATCTTCACTTTCTGGAATGCTCGTACCAATAAATCTGGTCAGCCAGAAAAGAAGATTGAAAAAGTAATCTTATGCGGGCTTGGAGGAAACAAGGTAGATTTTGTTGAAAAATTGATGAGTGAAAGCGAGGTTCCATATATGCTGGCAGATGTATGGCAAAACCTATCTTCTTCCAAGAGTCAGACTCCAGAGATTTCATTTGAGGAATCTCTCAGCTACGCCGCTGTTATAGGGTTAGTTCTACCCCACGATCAATAACAATATGTTTAAATTATTAACAGAAGAAGAAAGACACAAGGTGGTACACGAATATGTCATGCACCGAACCATTGTCATATTATGTGGGCTTATTCTAGTCGTCGTAACGGGGATAATAGGGCTTTTACCATCGTATGTTCTCTCGAATGTCCGCCAGAATGAAATACTTGAGCGTTCAAACATCACGGGTCGTTTCGAACAGAGTAAAAATGAACCGAATCTCCAAGTTTGGCTTACAGAAACCAACCAGAAGCTCCAAGTATTCTCTCCAGCCCTTGACAAAGAACGACCGTCAGATTTCATCAATAAGATTCTTGACCAGAAAGTTAAGGGTGTAAGTATCACAGGTTTCTTGTTAATGAAAGTGAAAGATAAGATAAATTTATCGGTGAATGGCGTGGCCTTGGATCGTCAATCACTCATTACATTTAAAAATCGTATAAATTCATCGGGGTATTTCTCGGAAGTTGTATTACCAATATCCAATTTGGCCAAAGATAGAAACATTGATTTTCAAATCAAATTTTCGCCACTATGATTTTTAAAAATTCTAAGTTACTTCTTGTCACGCTCTCGCTCATCTCGATTATTTTTATTTCTATTCTAGTTTGGGAGACCTACAATATCCAGCTCAAGAATAAAGAGACATCCGAGCGTCGGAGTTTGGCAGATAATGATGCAAAGATCGAATCCTTGAACCAGTCTATACGAATGGTACAAACCAATGCGACGGAAGATCTTGCAGTTTTGGATGGCTTAACGCTTTCCAGTGATAATTTGACTCCTCTCATCGAGAATATAGAAGGAGCCGGTCAGATATTTGGTCTCGATTCTAATATTGTATCTGTTGAGAAAATAGAGGATAAAAAGTCCAGTGAGCCAGATATAGTTCGCATTGTGGTGGAAACTCGAGGTCCTTGGGCTCAAACTCTTTCCTTTCTTCATGCTATCGAAAGTTTGCCTCACCGAGTTATGATTGATGAGTCTAGTCTTGTGACAGATGAAGTTGGCCCCGCTTCACCCCGCCAAGGCGGGGCAGGGGACGGGGCAAGTTGGCGCTTAAAAATTATTTTGTCACTCTACTCATTTAATTAGACTATGAAAGATCCAACATCATCTTTGAGCAAGCTAAACTGGAAAGTGAACGGCCGGCTCTTTGGATTCGGTACGAGCCCAGATGCTGATTGGAAAATTATTTTCATCTCAACAACGATTCTAATCGCTTTCGTTGTTGTCTTTAGTGTTTTTATGTTTATAAAAATCAATAAGGGAGGAATCTTTGTGGTAGAGAATCCAGTAGAGCAGGAACAACAAGTCTTAGACACCTCTCTTCTAAAAGAAACTGTTTTGTATTATCAAAACAAGGCACTTGAGTTTGAGCGAATCAAGAGTTCGGTAATTCCAGCCACTGATCCTTCGCTATAGAGTGTTGACACCAAGCGAGCTAGAAGCCAGTCGAATTGTGTCCCCAGGAGGAATCGGACCTCCATCAACTCCTTAGAAGAGAGCTACTCGATCCATTGAGCTATGGGGACGTACTCTAAAATTATCAGTATGAGACCTAAGTAGCAAGTTTTTTCACGGCGTTGGAAACGGCCAGGACCACTTTTTTATTAAAGATATCAGGAATGATTTCCGTTGCGGTCGGTTTCTTCACAACAGCCGCCAGTGCCTTGGCTGCCGCAATTTTCATTTCCTCTGTAATTTTAGATGTGTGGGATTCTATCGCGCCTTTAAAAATTCCCGGATAGACAAGAACATTGTTGATTTGATTTGGGAAATCAGAGCGACCAGAGGCGACAATAGCCGCTCCGGCATTTAGAGCCTCACCTGGAAAAATTTCAGGTACGGGGTTAGCCATTGCAAAAACAATTGCCTTCTTTGCCATTGTTTTGATGTCAATGGCCTTAAGCAGATTACCTTTCGAGACTCCGATGAAAACATCAGAATCTTTGAGAGCATCATAGAGTGAGCCAGAAATATTTTCTCTATTTGTGATTTTGATAACCTCTTTTTTAACGGGGGTCAATTTACCTCGTTTCTTGCTTACTATCCCTTGACTGTCGCAGACCACGATATGACGCATTCCATAGTGATGAAGTAATTTCGTGATAGCCACGCCGGCCGCACCTGAACCGTTTATGACCACTCGTATAGATTCTTTTTTCTTCCCGACAACCTTAAGTGCATTGATCAATCCAGCAAGTACCACAATCGCTGTACCATGTTGGTCGTCATGCATCACAGGAATGGATAGCTCTTTTTTCAATCGTGCCTCAATCTCAAAACAACGCGGCGCAGAAATATCTTCCAAATTGATACCACCGAATGTTGGAGCAATAGCTTTGACCGCGGCCACTATTTCATCGGTATTCTGGGTAGAAAGTACGATAGGGAATCCATCAATGTTTGCAAAACGTTTAAAAAGCACCGCCTTACCTTCCATTATGGGAAGCGCCGCTTCGGGACCGATGTTTCCGAGCCCGAGTACTGCCGAACCGTCAGAAACAATAGCCACGCCGTTCTTTGTTGCGGTCAGGTCGTATGCGAGAGCCTTATTTTTTGCTATAGCGAGGGCTGGTCCAGCAACGCCAGGAGTATAGGCTATAGATAAATCCTCGCGATTGTTTACAGGTAGTTTCCCGATTACTGAAATTTTTCCGCGAGCTTTTCGGTGAGCTATTATACTTAGTTTTTGATAATCTTTTTTCATCCCGTACGAAATAGGAAACGTTTTAATCTCGATTTGAGATAGCGCTTACCCTTACCAGCTTTAAGATATAGTTCTCTCGATCTGGCATCATCTTTATTTAAACATGCCTCGTAATATATAAGTTCATATGGACCTCTGTATTTAGTATAAGTAGACATTTTATTGTTATGCTCATTAAAACGTTTCCGTAGGTCATTTGTGTACCCAGTGTACATCCTACCACTACTTTTACTCTTAAGTATATAAGTATAATACATATACATTTCGTACGGGATTCATTTTAATATCAAAGTGCGGGATGCAGGGCTCGAACCTGCGACCTTCGCTGTGTAAAAGCGTTGCTCGTACCAACTGAGCTAATCCCGCGATGGCATGATGTTATCATATGTTGTATGGTCTGTGTATAGGCACTGTAAGATAAATCTTGCATGCCCATCGTTCGGACGCCATGAAAGCAAGCTTTCGCGGCGCTCCTCGCTCGGGCACGTGGCGAAATTGGCAGACGCGCTACGTTCAGGTCGTAGTTCCCGCAAGGGATTGGGAGTTCGAGTCTCCCCGTGCCCACATTTATCATGACTGATTTATCGAAAAATATTCTCTACGAAGATGGTGATATTCTGGCAATAAATAAACCGGCTGGGTTAATAGTTCATCCAGATGGTCGTACTAAAGAGCCGAGCGTGTCGGGTTGGTTTGGCGAGAAGTATCCTGAATCAAAAGATGTTGGAGAGAATCTCGGTGATATTGAACGTCCAGGTGTGGTACATAGAATAGATCGAGAAACTTCAGGAATATTGCTTCTAGCTAAGACTAAGATTGGATATAAAGTACTTAAAGAGCAATTTTTGAACAGAGAGATGGAAAAAATTTACCATCTTTTTGTATACGGTAATATCAAAGATAACCAAGGTGTTATTGATTTGCCGATAGCAAGAAGTGCTAGTAATTTTCGCAAGTGGTCCGCCCAGCGTGGGGTGAGGGGGGAGAAGAGAGAAGCTATAACTTATTTCAAGGTACTTAAACGCAGTTCTGAACAAGATGTGACTTTCCTCGAAGCTAAGCCCAAGACAGGTCGGACACATCAGATTAGGGTGCACTTCAAGGCACTTCATCACTCAGTAGTTTGTGACAAACTATACGGTGGCCGCCGAAGCCTTGGCGAAGGTGGCTGCTCACTTGGTTTCAATCGCTTGGCTCTTCATGCTCGTGCTATAACTTTCAAAACTGTTGATGGTGAAAAAAGAACTATAGAAGCTCCGTATCCAGAAGATTTTGCAAGAGCAATGGACATTATTTGATAAAGTGTGTTAGATTGATGCCTACAAACAAATGACAAATAGAGTAATTAGCCCAGTAAATATCGAAGAGAGACAGAAGCTTGACCTTAGGTCTGGAGATACGGTGCGTATTTGGCAGAAAATTGTCGAGAAAGGTAAGACCCGTCTGCAGGCCTTTGAAGGATTGGTACTGGCTCGCAAACATGGCAGGGAAGCGGGTGCAACTTTTACGGTCAGGAACGTCTCTTCGGGTGTGGGTGTGGAAAAGATTTTTCCGCTCTATTCTCCTGTGATAGATAAGATAGAAGTAATTAAGCGTTCCAAGGTTCGTCGCGCCAAGCTTTACCATATTCGCGAAAAGGCAGCCAAAGAAGTTAGTCGTCAGATGAGGAATCAGAGAATGACGAAAGAAGTAGAAGAGGTAGCCTCCGAAGCAGAAGCAAAGTAATATTGGTAGTATGCGCGGGTGTTGTAACGGTAGCCAAGCTGCCTTGAGGTGGCAGTGCCCGCAAGGGCGTGGAGGTTCAAATCCTCTCCCGCGCACCATTAGGGAACTCATCGGTTTTTTGGAAGCCAAAATGCGGGACGCGCGAAGCGCGTCCCAAGGATTCCCGCCGAATTTCCCAAACGAATTCAGAATTTTTGGCGCGCTTGCGCGCACTAATTTTTCGCCAAGAGAGAGGTTCGA
>JAUSDP010000039.1 GCA_030650605.1 bacterium | reverse complement strand
CCCTCCTCCTCGCAAATGAGAAGTCCTACTTCACTCCGCTCCTCCTAGCGTCCGTCGCTCCGTGAAAATGCCGCGGGTTCGCGTCTGTGCCTCGGCCTTCTTCTTCCGTCCTGCTGTTAATTTTTGCTCGTCGGTGGGGGGGTACGATGAGAGAAAATTGAAGGACGGAAGGAAGAAGGCCTCGTTTCCGGGGGTCGGAAATCGTATAATCTAGGGTATTGTTGCTATGACTAAATCTACCCTCAAAAAGTCTGTTCGTGGTGCAACGGCCGACCCCCTCCAAATACAGCCCCGCGACATTGCCCTCCTCCGCGATGTGTGGGAGTTCCGGTTTTTGAACACAGAGCAAATCTTGGGGCTTCACGACGGGAGCCGCCGCAACCTGCGAGGCCGACTCAACCTCCTTTTTCAGCACGGCTACCTTGATCGGCCGACAGTTCAAAAATCCGCCCGGCTCGCCACTTCCCACATCGTCTATTCTCTCGGGCGCAAAGGTGCGGAGGTGTTGGCGAAGAACGCGGAGGAGCGCGAAGGCATTTTCCGCCGCGTCCGAGAGAATGTTCACACCCTGCCCCTCATCGCGCACTCGCTGATGATTTCACAATTCCGTGTTTGTCTTATGCTCGCGCTAAAACCGCATGGCGATATAAAACTCACGCGCTGGGTGCAGGGCAACGACTTGAAATCGGCTCTTTCGAGACGCGGCGCAAATCCCCCGTTGGTGGCGGACGCTTTTTTCGTTTTGGAAACGCCAACGCATAAGTATCCGTGTTTTTTGGAAGCCGACCGAGCGACGATGACGCAGGAGCGGTTTGTATCTAAATTGAAAATGTATTGGCGGCACAACCGCGAGGAGAGTTTTAAGGACACGCTGGGCGTTTCCCATTTCCGCGTCCTCACGATTACCCCGCACGAAAAGCGGGCGGAGAATCTTTGCCACGCGGCCAAAGACGCGGACGACCGCCGCGAGGGTAGTTTGATGTACCTTTTTATTTCCGAAACGAGATATAATGTGGAGACACCGGAAGCGTTGCTGAAGGCGGTGTGGCAGTCGCCGAAAGACGACGAACCGCACGCAATAGTTTATTAGCCCCTTATCAGCTTCTTAATATATCTTTATGGCCTTTTTTGAGAAACACCCTGACCTTGTGTATATAAAGGAGGAACAAATCGTGAGTAGTTGGAACGCCTCAATTCCCGCCGCCGCAGGAAACGCAGACAAGTTTTTCGAGGAAATCGAGTTGCAGATAAAAGCATTAGGGATTCCCAACCTTGTTGTTGAAAGAAAGCAGGCGGATTCCAAAAGAGCTAGTTCTTACATACACAAAGTCGTCCCGCGTACCTGCCTCTACGTCCACAGCGCGGAAGAACCCGTCGCAGGCTTCGATACCTTTATCGTATTCCGCGACTACGGCCAGAACCTTCTGGCCGCTCGATATGTTGTTTCGAGCGTTGTGGCTGATACTTTAGACCTGTTCGGGAAAGATGAACTTACCGCTTCCATGAGCCTCATTCACCACGCCGTGCTTACCGCAGTAAAGAAAGTTATGGGCCAGCTTAATCAGGACTTTTCGATTATAAGCACGCAGTCAAAAGGGATTTTGGATATTGCCTAACTTATATGGGTTTTATTCGAGATTGGCTGGCGAAAAATAAAATATACGAAGTGGTGCGAGTGCCTTCCAAACCCGAATCCAAATCCCCGACGTTAAGCCGCCGTACAGCCAACCCCGACGAACTGATGTTGGGCTTTGCCGAAGTTAAAGACCGCGACGGAAACATAGACTGGCGGCTGAAAGGCGTCTCGCAGGCTCATCGCTCGACGCACTTCTACGTCGTGGGTGCGTCCGGTAGCGGCAAGACGCGGTTCTTAGAAACGCTTGCCTGTCAGGATATTCATAACGAAAATGGCTTCGGGATTATAGACGCTCAGAGCGATCTAACGGAAGACATCAAAGGCCACCTTTATCTGTCAAAAAAGGACGAACCAGATTTTTTACGAGAACAAGTTGTCCTCATAGACCCTTCCGACCCCGACGATACAGTTTGCTTTAATCCGCTCGAACGGATTGACGGCATGGACACCGACGCGGTAGCGGGCGAGTTAATGGAAGTGTTCAAGAAGATTTGGGCGGATTCGTGGGGCAACCGCATGGCGGCTTTGCTTACCAATACGCTCATCGCCCTCATTGAAACTGAATTGACGCTCGCGGAGTTATCGCCCTTTATTACGAACTTAAAGTTTCGCAATATGATTTTGGAGAAAGTTCAAAATCAGTCCTGCCGCGATTACTTTTTCGAGGAGTTCAATCTGCAAACTACCAAGACGCAACGTGAGTGGGCGGAATCCACTCTTAACAAAATCGGGGCGTTGCTCAATAACGGTAAAGTCCGGCAGATGTTCGTCTCTCCCAAAAGCACGTTCAGCTTCCGCGAGATTATGGACGGCAAGAAAATCCTTTTGGTGAAATTGGATCGCGGACGGCTCAAAGGAAGTGCAGACTTGCTCGGCTCGCTTCTCTTGGCGAAGATTCAAATGGCGGCATTCTCCCGCACAGACACGGCAGAATCAAAACGTGTTCCGTTCTACCTTTACATAGACGAGTTTCAGAACTTCGCCACCGAGAGTTTTACCCAAGTGCTGGCCGAAGCACGCAAATATAAATTGTCGCTCGTTTTGGCTCACCAAAACCTCGCTCAACTTCCGCCTTCCCTTCGTGCCTCAATTCTCACGAATTGCGGAGTACAGGCATACTTCCGCATATCGCGTGCCGACGCGGATATGCTCGCTAAAGAATCTCTCGCGGCTGTTTATCAGAACCCGCCCGGCTGGGAATGGTATATCCAACAGCTTCAAGAACTTCAGCCGACTTTCTGCGTTGTGAAGAACAAAGTACAGGGCGGTGTGGCGAAACTACAAACGCTCGATTTGCCGCTTGCCTACGAAGCGGCAGAAATGGACGAGATAGACTTTAGAGCGGAAGTAGCCGCCGCCAATATAGGCGGTTCATATCTTCGCAAGAGAACGGATATAGAGAACGAGTATCAAAAGCGACGCGATGAGCTTTTCAAGCGTGTAGACGTGGAGAGTTTTAGAGAAGTGAAAAGAACTGAAGAGGTAAATTACGAGGAAATCATAAAGGGAGGAGAAAACGACCAGGTGGAGTTTAAGGTATCAATCAGATGGGACTTCAAGCGAAAGGCTGTAAATAAATTCCTTGAATTTATTATTGCCAAATCCATTTCCGCCTTTATGAATGTAAACGGCGGAAGATTGTTTGTCGGCGTGAGCGACTCCGGTGAAATTAGCGGAATTGAAAATGATTATGCCGTTGTTCACCATAAAAACAAAGATGGCTTCCTGTTGCAACTAACCCAAATCATTAACCAATATCTCGGCAAAGAATTCCACCAGTATACGAGTATTAAAATTATACCAATCAAAGGCAAAGAAGTATGTGTCGTTGAAGTAGCACATAGCAAGATTCCAGTATTTTTGAAAAACGAAGGCAAGGAAGAATTTTACATAAGGGCGTCCGCCTCCTCACAACCGATGAGTATGAAGGAAGCCAACGAATACATCAGGTCTCATTTTCACAGAAGCTAAAAGCTCTGATATTGATATTTTAGTCCGATGTGTTGTAGCCTCCTTGGGACATGGCCTATTGGTCGTGTTATAAGGGGAGTCTATTGATTCCCCTTTTCCTTTTTACCGCCCGCCTATTCGGAAATCGCTCCCTTCAAAAAAATCGCTTGACGAAAATCTCGCCCGAAACCTCTAACACTATCACGCCACGCTTACGCGGCGCGTGATTTTCTGGCTTGATTTTCTGCTCTTTTTTCGCGGTCGCTTTCCTCAAAGAACTTTTCTCTCCGAGTAAAGTTTTTTCAGGAATTTTTCCGGCGTTATTGCGTCCGAACCCTTACCGCCTTTTGAAAACGCCCCGCAATATAATTGTGGTGCGTTTTCAAAACACATTCGCCTGCGGCGAAAGAGCAAGGGCGGTCATGGATTCGGCCGCCATCTTATACCCCCACCCACCGCCCTTT
>JAUSDP010000038.1 GCA_030650605.1 bacterium | reverse complement strand
CGGCCATGGTATTGAAGGCGCTCGCGTGTTCCTCAAAGAAAACCCGAAAGTGGAAAAAGAAATCCTCGGAGCCGTGAAAAAAGCGGCGGCGGTTAAGGAGGCATAGATTTATGTAAAATTTAAACGGCTCAACGGGAACCTCTAGCATATTGCAATATATCTGCGAATTTATGCATAAATCGACTAAAAAATTGATTGTTACCATGCGGCCGCATGGTAGTGTTCAAAAATGTGGATAAGTGTTGGTAACCGGCTTGCAAAAAAACACACTAGTGGTAGATTAGGGGCATGAGTTTTAATCACACAAATCAAAAAGGTTTTGCAAATATCATTTTGGTAGTGGTAATCGTCGTACTTGCTGGTGTAGTCGGATATTTTGCGTTTGTGAAAAAATCGGAACCAATCGCACAACAACCGACACCAACTCCTACGCAAACCAATACTCCCGCTCCAACACCTACCCCTGCGCCTAAAATTTCTTGGAAAGAAGAAGTTCTGAATCAATTCAAGGGTCTCACTTCTTGGACTATAGATGAAAATGTTTCAGATTGGAGACCTTTAGATTTAGATCCAAGCCAACTTGCTAAATATCCTAAAGGAAAAACGGTCATGTTGAGCAAAGCTTTCAACGAGAATGGTTTTTCCAATCCTGGCGATTCAGAGAAAGCTGTAAGTGAACAGAGTGCTCTTGAGAGTTCGATAAAAACGACACTTAATAAAAATGGATGGAAGTTTATTGCAGGACCAACGGAAGGAGGGTTTTATCACGGATATCTCTATGAGAAAAATGGCAAACCCCTTCTTCTTGGTATAGGAACTCGTGACGCAGTAACGGGTGGGATGTTTATTTCACTCCAATTCCAGTATTAACTTCCAAGATTTTTTCCGAAACTCTCTTCGTAATTGATTTTCAAAGAATTTGCCGCCAACCTTCGATAAACTCAGGTTAAAAAGAAAAACAGATATATCATGGCAAAAATACTGGATGGTAAAAAATTAAGTAACCTGCTAGCTCTTAAGCTTGCAAGGAAAATTAACAAGCTCGCTATCAAACCAAAGTTAGTTATTATTCAAATTGGCGATTTGGAAGAATCAAACACTTATATTAAAAATAAAAAAGCTTTTGCAGAGAAGATTGGCGCGATAGCCCTGCATAAGAAATACCCGAACACGGTCAAAGAGTATCGAATAATTTCTGATATTTTAAAATGCAATCGGGATACTTCTGTCCACGGCATCATGGTACAGTTACCCGCGCCAAAGTATTTTGATATCGAAAAGGTACTTGAATCTATTGATCCTAAAAAAGATGTGGACGGATTGACATCAATTAATACTAAACACCTATTTGACAATAATGAGGCGTTCATCCCCGCCACAGCCAAAGGTATTATCGATTTACTTGAGGAATACAAAATAAAACTTGCCGGAACCAAGGTAGTAATAGTGGGGCAATCATCATTGGTTGGCCGACCGGCTATGCTTGCCTTACTAAATAAGGGTGCCACCGTTACCATGTGCCACAAAGATACAAAGGGGTTGGCGGGAGAAACGACACGCGCTGATATCCTGATCACAGCGGTAGGACAGCCAAAATTAATCACCAGAAAACACGTTTCTAAAAGGCAGATAGTCATCGACATTGGCATCAATATCACAAAAGACAAAAAAATTGTGGGTGATGTGGATTTTGAACCAGTCAGAAAAATTGTGAGAGCCATCACCCCGGTACCGGGTGGTGTGGGCCCAATGACTGTTGCCTCTCTTTTCCAAAACCTGCTTGGGGCTTGTCTCCTACAGATTAAGAAGTAGCCTTTCAACAAACGTTTCCATCTCCCCTTCTCCGCGACGAGCCAAATAGTAGCCCGCTACTAACTTTTCGGAAAGAGCTTCCAGTTCGCCGGGTTTAAAATTCTTGAGAAAACTTTTCGCCTTATTATAAGTAAAAGCTTTCATGTCTGTCTCCGCCACATTTTTTGTCTTCAGCGCGATGAGCATGGACTTCGCCTGCCAAACCAGTTTATAAAATATTTCTTCAGCGGAAATGCCGACAGATAAAGCTCTGCGATAAAGAATCCATGATTGTTTCTTCTGCCGTAACCCTACAGCATCGGTGAAAGCAAAGATGTTAAATTCTCTGCCTTTTTTTTCAAGTGGCATTTTCTCCAAATCTTCAATTACATTGAAATTTACATCAACGATTTTTCCAAAAATATCTTTGTGATAAAACTCTTCTATCATATACGTCGCATTTCCCCCCAATTTTCTCCTATATTAGTCTCGACAATAATAGGCACACCGAAGGTTTTTTCTTCAGGCAAAACGGTTTCCATTAATTGCTTAAAATGTTTTATAGCCTCATTTAATAAAGAGTCTTTAATTTCATAAACTAACTCATCATGCACTTGGAGTACCAAATGAATTTCATTTTCATATCTATTGGATTTTATATAATTATCCACTTTACTCATTGATATTTTTGTTAAATCGGCGCTAGTCCCCTGAATAGGCGCATTAATAACCATTCTCTCGGCTTGCGCGCGGACATAAGGTAATGGCGACTTAAGTCCGGTGAAGTATCTTCTACGACCGAAAAGTGTTTGCGTGTATCCATTTCGTAATGCCTCTTTTTTAGTTTGTTCTAAATATCGAGCCAAACCAGTGAACGTTTCAAAATATTCATCATAAAATTGTTGCGCTTCCTTTCTATCAACCTTAAGATTCGTTCTTAAAGCATTGACTCCCATGCCATAAAGAATACCAAAGTTAATGGTCTTGGCTTTCGTGCGCATACTTTTATCTACTGACTCTTTTGATACTTTGAAAACACGCATAGCCACACCGGCATGCACATCAATTCCTGATTTAAATATTTCAATAAGTTTTTTATCTTGAGAGAGAATAGCAGCGATACGTAATTCAATCTGCGAATAATCTAATGAAACCAGCTTGAAACCTGTTTCCGCTATAAAAGCATTGCGGATAGCCCGTCCCAAGAGAGTTTTGTTAGGGATGTTCTGTAGATTGGGATTATTGGAAGCCATGCGACCAGTAGTAGTGCCAGCTTGGAGAAAAGTGGAGTGCAGACGGGAGTTTTTGTCCAACAAGGGTGGTATAGCGTCAATATAAGTAGAGAGAAGCTTAGCTAGTTCACGATATTCTAAAACTAGAGCAATAATCGGATGCTTATCTTTAAGTTTTTCCAATTCTGACTCTTTTGTTGAGAGAGCTCCAGTCGGAGTCTTTTTCTGACGTTTATCTGCAAGCTCTAATTTACTAAAGAGAATATGAGAAAGTACCTTAGGTGAGTTAATATTGAACTCTTCTCCTGCTTCTTTCCAAATAACTTTCTCAAGACGACTTAATTCTTGATGGTATTTAGAGGAAAGATTTTTTAAAATATTTTTATCAATTTTAATCCCTCTGTTATTCATCCCCTCAACTATGTTTATAATCGGTTTCTCAATCTCTTCGAATACTTTTCTAACTTTTCGCTTATCAAGTTCTGATTCAATCACTTTTTTGGCTTCTTCAATTTTATCTGTCCTAGTAAATCGGAAGACTTCTTCAAGTGTTGGATCAGCAAGATTAGAATCTATCACCCAGAGCGCGAGACACAATTCTTTCTCCTCTACAGAAAGTTTGTGCGTCGTAGTAATTTCAGTTGTTGGAGACTCACCCACTAACCTTTTTGCTCTCTCCCCCATCGTTCTAAACTCAAGTTTACTAAACAGTTCTAGGAGTTTTTTAAGGTTTAAATTCTCTTTCCACTCCGGTGGTAGAACAAAATTAATTGGTGCATCGATGCGGATAGTTGCCAATGTTTTAGAGAAAAGAGCTTCTTTCTCATTTTCTATTAAAAGATTTTTAACACGTTCATTGATACCTGCCTTTTGATACGTATCGTCCTTTTTTTTAAGAGCTTTATAAATATCCTCCACGATACCAAACGTAGTAATGAGAGAGGTAGCAGTTTTTTCCCCGATACCTTTGACACCCACAATATTGTCCGATGGATCTCCACGCAAACCTTTGTAATCTACTAAAAGTTTCGGAGAAAAACCAAAACGTTCTTTCACTTTTTTCTCATCATAAAGGATAGTGTCGTTAATACCCTTCTTCAGTGTATAGACCTGCACTTTTTTATCATCGACCAGTTGCAGAGCATCCATATCGCCAGAAGCGATAATAATTTCCAAGTTTTTACTCTTTTTAAGCTCAAAAACAATGGTGCCAATAATATCATCCGCCTCAAAACCAGGATGAGAATAGATTGGAATACTAAAAGCGCTAAAAACATCTTTAGCCCGCTCAAGTTGGAGAATCAGATTATCATCAATTTTGGCACGACCCGCTTTGTAGGCACCGTAGACTTCATGACGATGAGTGGGGCCGGGCAAATCGAAACACGCTACCATGAAATTTGGTTTGAGGTCGCCAATAATCTTTAAAAGCATCGCGGAGAGACCATAGAGTGCCCCGGTCGGCTCACCTGATGAAGTCGCAAATTCGGGTAGAGCGTGATAAGCCCGATGAATAATAGCATGAGCATCAAAAAGAATTAGTTTTTTCTTGCCCTTCGAAGCCTTTGGCGAAGTGGGGTTAGTTTTCATATTTTATTTCCCGGGTATTTTCGTTAATGAATTTAAAATATATTCGTTTAGCATTTTCAGGAACGATACTAGCAACATTCTCCGGCCATTCTATTAAAATTAGATTTTCCGATTCTTTTATAATTTCCCCCCAACCAATATGGAGAAGTTCTGATGCTTTCTCTAATCGGTATGCGTCAATATGAATCAAGTTTTTAAAACCCTGCCAATCTATTTTATATATTTTTTCAATCACAAAAGTGGGGCTACGCATACTTTCTATCACGCCTAAGATTTTTCCAGCCTCTTGAGTGAAAGCTGTTTTGCCCGACCCCAACTCTCCTTGTAGCGCAACTACATAGCCCCCGCCTATGCATTCGACAGTATCGAGGAATTTTTGAGCGATTTGTTTGGTCTCTTCAATATTTTTAGAAATATAACGCATCAGAGCATTTTAACATTTTAGCAATGAAAAAGGGCAGGAATCACTTCCTGCCCTCGTGTCAAAGACGGCCTTTGACACTTTGCCCTACCGACAACCTCCACGACCCCGGGGAAGATTGAGTCTATCAACCTCCCAAACCTCTTCACGAGAGCCATCGTAGGTGCTCACGTAAAAAATCTTGGTCATTGACCCGAGGTACTCCCGTTTGTCGGTGTACCCCTTGACCGTAAGTGTTACCTGCCGGCTATTACCACTAAGCGGCAGTGATATTAACGGAATTGTAGTAGAACTGCCGTAAGGCAGATCTTTAACCACAACTCCACTAACGGTCTCTAACTCTAAGTGTGGTGCGCAATTATTCACCACGCGCGCCACAACCCCGACCTGATATAGAACATATAATCGGCTACCACCGCCGGACCCTCCAACGGGAATGGCCACGCATCCGCTCGCCACTAACGTGACGAGAATCAAAAAAACAAAAAACTTTTTCATGACGTCCTCCTCAAAATTTTTCGGTTCTACAGGCATTATACCATATATTATGTTAGAAAGTCAAGCTGACAAAATAGTTTGAATTTTAAGGCTAGAAGCTAGCACCTATAAGCTAGAAGCTATAGAATATAGCCATGGTCAAGTTTGATGAAGAAAAACAGGACGAACGCGTTCGCGCACTGCATAAAAAGGAAGAGGAAGATCTCGCCTCCACTCTCTCTGCTTACCATGGCGTCCTATATCTTAATCTATCAACACATCCTATAAATATCGACGCTTTGCGTGTTATTAAAGAAATCGACGCGCGCGCCGCCGAACTGGCCGTCTTCAATATCACAGACAAAAAAATTGACGTGGCAGTCATCTCGCCCAAAAATGACAAGACTGTGGAAGCGATTGAGGATTTAAAGCACCGCGGTTACATACCAACAGTCTTTATGGTCTCACACCAGAGTCTGGAGAAAGTTTGGGATAGGTACACAGACCTTTCATATTCGTTGGAAACAAAGTCCGGTGCCCTAGATATATCAAACGAGGAAATCCTCGAAATGACAAAAAAAGTTACCTCACTTAGCGATGTTAAAAAATTAATCGAGGATGTCCTTTCGATGAAACGCGCCTACCGTATTTCAAAAATACTAGAAATTATTTTGGCCGGTGCGATTAGTTTAAAGGCTTCCGATGTACATCTTGAGCCGGAAGAAAAGGATCTGCGTTTACGTTATCGGTTGGATGGCATCTTGACTGACATCCTTCATTTTGATTCCGAAACCTTCGAACTTTTACTGTCCCGCATCAAATTAATAAGCGAGTTGAAACTCAATGTCAAAGAGAAGGCGCAGGACGGCCGATTTTCTATCAAATTAGTCGATACTGAAATTGAAGTGCGCACTTCTCTGCTACCTGGCCCTTACGGCGAATCAGTGGTAATGCGTATTCTTAATCCAGATGCAATTGCTGTTGAACTTGAGACACTTGGGATTCATCCTCAACTCTTGGAAATTCTTAAGAAAGAAATAAGAAAACCAAACGGTATGATTCTAACCACCGGACCAACCGGTTCTGGTAAAACTACGACACTCTACGCTTTCTTGAAGAAAATTTACACACCCGATATTAAAGTGGTAACCATTGAGAATCCAATTGAATATCATCTAGAGGGTATTGTTCAGACGCAAGCGGAAACGGAAAAAGGATACGGCTTTGCTGAAGGTTTACGTAGTGCTCTACGTCAGGACCCAGATGTAATCATGGTGGGAGAAATCCGTGACAATGAAACTGCCTCGGTGGCAATAAATGCCGCTCTGACTGGTCACTTAGTACTTTCCACTCTTCATACCAACAACGCCGCCGGCTCTTTCCCACGACTACTTGATCTTGGTGTTAACCCAAAGGTGATAAGTTCCGCGTTAAACGTTTCAATTGCTCAACGACTGGTACGTACACTTTGCCAAGTATGTAAGAAAGAAATATCTCTCGATGGTAAAAACAAAGAGATAGTTAACAAAGTTTTAACAAATATCCCAGATCCAGTGTATCTTGATGGTATTCAAAGAGAACGTGTCTGGACTGCTGTGGGTTGTCCAGAATGTAGTGGCCTTGGATTCAAAGGTAGAATCGGCGTCTACGAGGCAATTCTTGTCAATGGGAAAATAGAGAAAGCAGTTATCACTAATCCTTCTGAACGCGATATCCGCGAAGCGGCTAAGGACCAAAAACTTTTAACCCTAGTTGAAGATGGCATAATCAAGGTACTTAAGGGTATTACTACACTCGAAGAACTCGACCGCGTGGTAGACCTCTCGTCAATATAGCCATGAGAAATTTTTAGTGAATAATGAAACTAGACTCCAGTGCATAAATCTCCAAGCAACACCCCGCCAAGGCGGGGCCAAACGAATCTTTCAAGGATGGCCTCAGAAACCTTCATCTCGCCAAAGCGAAACAAGAGATACCAAGAGCGTCCTTAGAGAAAAGTCCAAACACCCCGAAAGGTACGTTGCTTAGAGATTTATGGTCTGGATCCCGTACGAAACAACTAAACATAAGTCAATGAACAATAATTCTCATCTAAACAGTTATAAGTATGGGTTTCGTACGGGATGGATAAGAACTAATTTTTTCATCACTAGTCTAGCACATTATATTTTTTATGTCAAGTAAGCCAATTAAAGAAAAAATGGTAGTAGAAGAAGGAGAGCATGCCTCATTTTTAGACAATGAGCTTAGGCCTTCAAATTGGCAAGATTATGTAGGCCAGAAAGCAGTCAAGGATAACCTTAAAATTCTTATTCAGGCGGCTACAGAACGCGGTGTTCCTCCAGAACACGTCCTATTCTACGGTCCCCCTGGCCTCGGCAAGACTACTCTCGCACACTTAGTGGCTAAGGAGACTGGGCGGTCTATTAAAATTACCTCGGGACCGGCTATTGAGAGAGTCGGCGATCTTGCTTCTGTTTTAACCAATCTGGCCGCCGGTGACATACTTTTCATAGACGAGATTCACCGTTTAAATAAAACTATTGAGGAAGTTCTCTATCCCGCAATGGAATCCGGGGTGCTTGATATTATTATCGGCAAAGGGCCATCGGCGCGCACCATTCAATTGGAACTACCGCCCTTTACTTTACTTGCAGCCACCACGCGCGTAGCTATGATTTCTTCACCTTTGCGCAGTCGTTTCTCGGGTGGAGTATTTCGCTTGGAATTCTACACCGAGGATGAGATTGCGGAAATCCTACGCCGGTCGGCAAAAATTATCGGTGTCAAGATAGAAGGTGGGGCAGAAAAAGAAATTGCTAAACGTTCACGCTTCACTCCACGCACTGCTAATTATTTTCTCAAACGTGCTCGTGATTTTGCCCAAGTGGAAACAAGACCTTTAAATCAAGAGACGGTAAAACTAGCCTTGAAACTTTTGGGTATCGATGATAAAGGACTATCCCCTTCTGACCGCAGACTCTTGGAAATTATCGCTGATAAATTTACTGGTGGCCCCGTTGGCCTTGGAACCTTGGCGGCCGCACTTTCGGAAGAAGAAGCGACGATCGAGGAATTTAACGAGCCATACCTCTTGCAACTTGGCTTCATTGAGCGCACGACACGCGGCCGAGCGCTCACTCTCCACGCCTACGCTCACCTCGGCAAAACTCCTCCGGCTAATTTACAGAAAAAGCTTCTATAAAAGAAATGAGATTAGTCAGTTTAAACATTTGGGGAGCCATAGTAAGAGACCCTTTTTTAGATTTTATTAAAAATAATAGAGATATGGATATCTTTTGTTTCCAAGAGTTGTATGACGGCATGACAGAAAAACTGAGTGACGACCAAAAGAATGGGGTTAGTGGAAACATATGTTCAGAAATAAAAGAACTTTTACCTAATCATCAAATGTTCTTTAGACCGGTAGTGGAGGATATTTATGGAATCGGGGCTTTTATCCACAAAGATATTGATATTTTAGGGGAGGGAGAAGTCATCATCCACACAAACACAAAATACTCGAATAAGACTGGCCACCATTCTAGAAACATGCAGTGGATTGATATACGAATGGGTGGTAAACCGTATTCAATCTTAAATGTCCATGGACTATGGAATGGAGTAGACAAGACAGACACCCCAGACCGCATAGTACAGTCCCAACGAATCAAAGAATTCATGGATACTCTCAATACACCTAAAATACTATGCGGAGACTTTAATTTAAGACCAGACACAGAGAGTCTGGCTATCGTGGAGAAAGGAATGGTCAATTTAGTCAAGAAGTACGATGTCCAAAGTACGCGTACAAGTTTTTATACAAAACCAGAAAAATTTGCTGACTATATACTGGTGTCCCCTGGTATAACAGTAAACTATTTCGAGGTTTTAAAAGATGAGGTATCCGACCATTTACCATTATTATTAGATTTCAATTAAGAACTAGAAATGTCCGGGCACAATAAATGGTCGAAGATTAAAAACAAGAAAGCCGCGACAGATGCGGCTAAGTCAAAGATTTTTTCTAAGATGGCTAAGCTTATTTTAACCGCTTCCAAACAAGCAGGAGGTGATGTTACTTCCCCTGTTCTCCGCGCGGCAATGGACAAGGCACGAGAATACAATATGCCAGCTCTCAATATTGAACGCGCAATTAAAAAGGGTTCGGGTTCCGATTCTCTCGTGCTCGAGGCCATCACTTACGAAGCTTATGGCCCCGGTGGTTCCGCTTTAATAATCGAAGCTCTGACCGATAATAGAAATAAGGCGGCCCAAGAAGTTAAATTTATTTTATCCAAACATGGTTTATCGCTCGCTACCCCCGGTTCAGCCATGTGGGCGTTTAAAAAAGAATCTGCGACCGATGATTTGAAACCAACAACAACTATCCAACTGTCAGAAGATGAAGAAAAAAAGTTGGAAGCATTAATCGAAGAACTTGAAGATAATGACGAAGTCCAGGATGTCTATACCAATGCAACCTGAAATAGTGCTTGCTATTGACCCGGGGTTTGGCCGTATTGGTTTGGCCGTTATGAAACTCGAACAAGATGGGCCGAAACTTTTGTTTTCGCAATGTCTTGAAACTGATTCAAAAAAAGCGCGGCCAGAGCGACTCCTCTTTATAGGTAGAAGAATAAAAGATGTGATTAAAAAATGGCACCCAGAAACTCTTGCCATAGAAACCCTCTTTTTTAACACCAACACCACAAGTGCCATTGGGGTAGCGGAAGCAAGAGGTATTATCATATATGAAGCTGCCAGGGTGGGTATGAAAATTGTCGAATATGGCCCACAGACTATAAAAATAGCTGTAACGGGTTACGGTAAGGCGGATAAAATTCAGATGGAAATAATGGTTAAGAAATTAGTCACTTTACCCCAAAAATCATCTAAAAGACTTGATGATGAAATAGATGCCATTGCGGTGGGGATTACTCACCTTGCAACAAAAAAGAGTATCTGATACAAATAAGTGCATTCGAAATTAGAAGTAATTAGATTATTTACACTATGGACGACGACATTCTTAAAAACGAAGATGAGCTTGACGAGGATATTATCGATGTAGAGAAAAAAAAGATTGACCCATTAGCCAATCCACTAGATGAAGCTGAGAGTGTCGATGATTTAGTGGAGGAAGAGGAGGAAGAGGAGGAGCCGTTCGACGACGTTAATCCGATCTAGATCTGTTCAATTCTCAGAAAACGGTGTTTACCAATACGGTAAACACCGTTTTCTATTTCTTTTATCGCCCCCTCCTTATTTAGTCTATTAAATTCTGATTTAGAGGAAACCAGTTTATGTTCTAGAAAAACTTCGACAAGCGGAGTATCTTTACTCATCTTTACCGTTTTAATATCTTTCGGGATACCGCCTTTAGAAAAAGTTTCGGTAAAATTATTTTCTGCTTCTTTGGCAGCTTCATCTCCATGATAAATAGAAACGATTTCATGAGCAAGTTTTATTTTTTGGTCGCGGGGTTTCTCGTTTGTGAAATCGCCAAGATCTAGGTTGGTGCAGATTTCAAAACCTAAAGCAATCATACTATCAGACCAACTCATTATTTTACCAAACATATCATTGGCTGAGTCATTTAGGGTTATCATATTCCCTTCAGTCTTTCCCATTTTTTTACCAGTTGGGTCTATTAATAATTTTGTGGTTAAAACAAACATTTCCTTGTGTTTTTTTCTTTTCATTAAGTCACGACCAGCAAGCATGTTAAACATTTGGTCATTGCCACCAATTTGCAAATCAACATCCAATGTCACAGCGTCATATGCCTGAAAAATAGGATAGAGAAATTCATGCATATAAACTTCTCGGCCAGCTTTTATTCTTTCTTGAAACATGTCCCGTGTGAGTAGATTAGAAACTGTAAAGTGAGAGGCTAATTCCAACATGTCTTCTGGAGTGAGTTTGTTTGTCCATTTTTCATTATGAACAAAACGAATATTTGATTTTTTTAAATCCAAAATTTTGCCAATCTGTTTTTTATATTTTTTGGCATTCTCTAGCACTTGTTTGTGAGTAAGTGGTTTTCTGGTTGCCTGCTTGTCTGTTGGATCTCCGATTTGCGCTGTAAAATCGCCAATCAAAATTATCACCTCATGACCAAGATCCTGAAACTTCCTTAACTTAAGAAGCTGGACTAAGTGACCAAGATGTAAAGTACTGCCCGTCGGGTCAATACCATAATAAAGTCTAATTTTCTTGCCAGACATTAAAACTTTTTCAAGTGTAGATTTGTCCGGATATATCCTTTCCACCCCATGAGTAAGTAATTCTTCTATCTCTTCATTCATCCCGTTAGAAGTCTTACGTGCCTGAATATTATTAATCATATTATATTTATTGGACTTCTAACGGGATTCATACCAGCCAATTTAACATGTTCGGGATAAAAGTGAAATGTGTTAAAATAGACATTCTAATGAAAAGAAGGTTAAAAAAACTCCTTAATTCAAACCAAATATTAGCTAGTATAGCTATATTATTGTTTATCTCTGGTATATTTATCTTATGGATTGCCTCGTTTCGTATTCCAGCCCTTGAGGATATTTCGGAGCGTAAGATTGACCAGTCTACGAAAATTTATGACCGTACTGGAGAAATTCTTCTCTACGATATGTCCAGTGATATGAGGAGGGATCGAGTTACAATAGAAAATATATCACCCTATGCAGTAGCCGCCACCGTAGCCATTGAGGATAAAAATTTCTACTCACATAATGGGTTTCAATGGACTTCTTTTCTAAGAGCGGTAATTGTAAACTTGAGTACCCTTTCTTTCAGTCAAGGTGGTTCAACTATTACCCAGCAGGTGGTAAAAAATTCCATTCTTACTAAAGATAAAACTCCCGCTAGAAAGTTGAAGGAGTTAATTCTAGCTATTAAACTCGAGAAAGTATTGACTAAAGATGAAATTTTATCCCTTTATTTAAACGAAATCCCATTTGGAGGAACTATCTATGGCATAGCAGAAGCTGCACAAAGTTTTTTTGGTAAAGCCGCCTCCGAACTCACTTTAGCTGAATCGGCTTATCTTGCTTCCTTACCGAAAGCACCGACCTTTTATTCACCCTATGGTCCCAATCTATCATTACTAGAAATAAGAAAGGACTTAGTTCTGCAAGAAATGCTGGCCAATAATTTGATCTCGGAAGATGAATATGAAAATGCTCTGAAAGAGAAAGTGGAATTCAAGCCAAAACAAAATACTGGCGGTATAAAGGCACCACATTTTGTTTTCTTCGTTCTCGATTTTCTAGCCAAAAAATATGGTGAGGATGCAGTCCAAAATGGTGGTTATAAAATAATAACCACTCTTGACTATTCACTTCAGACAGAAGCAGAAACGATATCGAAAAAATACGGAACTATAAACAAGGGGAAGTTTAGAGCAGAGAATAATGGCATGGTAGCTATTGATCCTAAAAATGGCAATATCTTAATGATGGTTGGTTCTCGTGACTATTTTGATAAAGAGATTGACGGTAATTTCAATGTCACCACAGGGTTTCGTCAGCCTGGTTCTACATTTAAACCATTTATCTATGCGACTATGTTTAAGAAGGGTTACACTGACCAGACAATTCTGTATGATACTCGGATTCAATTTGCCGCTAGATGTGCGCCTGATAACTTCACAACAGATGATATATGCTATGCCCCGGTTAATTATGATGATCGATTCCGTGGCCCCATGACTATTAGAAATGCGCTTGCCCAATCAGTAAATATTCCCGCCGTTCAAGGAATCTATCTTGCTGGAGTCAATGACTCAATAGAAACCGCCAAAAGTATGGGAATAGAAAGTTTGAACGATCTTAGTAGATATGGTTTATCACTAGTATTGGGTGGTGGAGAAGTGTCTCTGCTTGATATGACCGCGGCATATTCTGTATTTGCCAATGACGGTGTTCGTAATCCCTATAATCCAGTACTCTGGGTGGAAGATGCGGATGGCAACGTAGTTGATAGATACTCACCGTTCCCACGTCAAGTGTTACCGGAGAAGATCTCGCGGCTTATTACAGACATTCTCTCTGACAACGCGGCGAGAACACCGGGCTTCGGTGCAAACTCCGCACTCTACATACCCACTCGTCCTGTAGCAGTCAAAACAGGCACATCAAACGATTATCGTGACGCTTGGATCATCGGCTACACCCCTAATCTTACTGTGGGTGCGTGGGTTGGTAATAATGATAATCGTCCTATGGAGAAAAAAGTTTCTGGTTTAGTTGTCGCGCCCCTCTGGCATGAATATATGGTAAAGATTTTACCTCAAATTCCTATTGAAACTTTTATACCACCGGAACCGGAGGATCTTAGTGATTTAAAACCTATTTTACGTGGCGACTGGTCCACCGGTGGTGTCCACTCTATCCTATATTGGGTAGATAAAAATAATCCTCGTGGCCCTACACCTCCCGATCCATCGAATGATTCGCAGTTTCAAAACTGGGAATATGGTATAAGGCTTTGGGCAACCACCAATAATATAAATTTATAAACTAGGACTGATTCATAGGCATCACAAGATAGAGAAAACTAGTATCTCCCACTCCTTGGATAATAATTGGTTTAGCCTGACCACTAAACGAGAGGGCGAGGCTATCAGTTGTAATAGATTGAAAACAATCTGTGAAGTATCGATGATTAACATTAATAGAAATATCATCACCATCAAGAACAGCTTCAACTGCATGAACACTCTCACCTATAGTGGAATTTTTTGATTCAATCTCAAAACTCTTTGCTTTAGGAGAAAGTTTAAGGGTAAGTTGATTAAAGGTATCAGAAAAAATAAGACTTGTCCTAAGAGAATTTATTAGATCTTGTTTAAGTAACACGGCCTTAGAGGTAGTTTCTTTAGGAATAATCTGTCGATAGTCTGGGAAAACCCCTTCTACAATACGTGACATTAGATAAACATTCTGTGCTCGTAGAGCTATCTGATGTTCTTCTATTGAAATAGATATTTCTTCTTCGCCTTTATTAAAAATTTTTATAATTTCTATAGCATTTTTTTGAGGAATAAGAATTTGTTTGAAGTGTGGAATTTTCTTTACTCTTATCTTTTTCTCCGCAAGTCTAAATGAGTCTGTGGCGGCAAAAATCAAGAAACTGTCTTCATAGGTTATAGAAACAGAGGATAATTCAGGTTTTATACTCCCCACTGCCGCTGCATAAATTACTGATTTTATGCCAAAAATGAAGTCTCTAGCAGGCATAGAGAAGGCCTTATCTTCATCTATCTCGGGAATGACAGGAAAGTCTTCACTCGGGAGAGTTAAGATATTGGTTTTAGTACTTAAGGTTTTTATCTCTAGTAATTGTTTTTTTGTATTAATTGTAATATTTCTATCTTTTACTAAAGAAGAGATGAAAGAAGAAATAATATGAGCAGGAACCACAACAATTCCTGGTTCAATAACCTTAACTGGTAGTGTAATGGAGATACCAAGATCTAAATTAGTAGCTTTTATTATTAGTGAATTTTGACGAGCATCCAAATAAAACCCCGCAAGTACCGGTAGGGTAATATTTTTACCAGCTATTTTATCTGCCTTATTTAACACTTCTTCTAATTGGTCTTTAATACATTCTATTTTCATAGATAAAAATTTATTAATACTATTAGGGGTGTGAATAGGTGTATAAGTTGTTTTAATTCGCTAGTAAGCTGTATTTTATTTTTTTGTTTGTGGTTAATAAGAGGATAAGTCATGGAATATTTAAATATTAATTAGGGATAAATAACATTTTTCTATTTTTTAAACATTCCATTAACACTTTTTTGGTTATTTTTCCACATAATTCTACACAGTTAATAGGTGTCTAATTTGACCAACCTCTTCTAATAATGATTGATCTATTTTAATATTAGTCTTTATTTTTTCACATGAATAAATAACTGTAGTATGATCTCTACCTCCTAATTTTTGACCGATAGATGGGTAAGAGATGTTAAAATCCTCACGTAAAAGGTACATAATGATTTGTCGTGGCCTAATTACCTCTTTATGTCTTGTTTTTTCATATATACTATCCTCTTTAATATTATAAAAATCAGATACAATTTTTACAACATCCTTAATAGCGGTGGTTTTTTTAGGTTTAATATTGTTTTTTATATAATTTCTAACATCTATCATTGATATTTCTTTATTTTTGAGTTGGGTGTGGCAAAGTAGAGTATTAACAGCCCCCTCTAGGTCTCTAATATTACCGTTTATTGTATGGGCAAGATAATCAATAACTTCTGGTGCTAGAACCATATTTTGTTGGAGCGCCTTTCTGGAAATAATTGCGATTCTTGACTCTTTATCAGGCGCTGGGATATCCACTGTCATACCAGCTGAGAGTCTAGATTTTAATCTTTCTTCAAGACCGGTAATAAAATATGGATGTTTATCGGAAGAAAAAATAATCTGTCTATTGTTGTCGTAAAGAGTATTGAATAGGTGGAATAATTCTTCTTGAAACTTCTGTTTATCTGAGAAGAATTGTATATCATCAACTATCAGGACGTCATATTTGCGATATTTTTCTTTAAAAAAGGCCATTTTTTGGTTTTGGAGTGCGTTCATACAATCTTGCCCAAATTGTTCAGATGTCATGTAATAAACTTTCTTATTTGGATTAGTGTTTTTAATATGATTACCAATTGCTTGAATTAAGTGCGTTTTGCCATGGCCGGTTGACCCATGAATGAAAAGTGGGTTGTACATAATACCGGGTTTTTTAATCACAGCTTGAGCGGCGGCGTGGGCCAATTCATTGAATGGGCCTACCACAAAGGTTTCGAAGGTATAACGTGGGTTTAGATTATCATCCTTATTTACCACTGTTTCTGGTAGTGGGAGTTCCTTATTATGAAACTCTAGGTTTGGCCGACCCTCTTTTTTACGAGCCCCCTCTTTATTTACCACATATTCGATGGTGTGGATGGAGTTTTCCATACCTCTCAAACTTCTAAGAATAGTGTTGTGATATTTGGTCAAGAGCCATTCTTTTACAAAGGCATTTGGTACAGAGAGAATTACTACTCCCCCATCCCCTTTAATAATATTAGTGTCTTTAAACCAAGTTGCGAAGTTGGCGCTTGAAATACTTAGTTCTATTTCCACTAGAACGCTTTTCCAAAGTTGTGTGTAGTCCATGAAAGAAATTATCAGGTCATCACAGTATATCTTTTTAGATTTTAATAGAAACTTGTTAAATACTCTAAAAATGTTTATAATATGTTAATAACCTGTTAAGAAAAAATGTCTACAACATATCAACCAAAAAAACGCAAGCGAGCGAGAACTCACGGATTTCTTTCAAGGCAAAAAAAGTCCACTGGTAAAAGGACTATTAGGAATAGGCGAAGAAAAGGGCGAGCCCGTCTCTCAGTCTGATGGCCCATTTTTATTTGCGAGTTGTCCCAGCCGATAGAGTTAGACTAATAATCTCTGTTTCAAAAAAGGTCTCTAAGAAGGCGGTTATACGTAATAGAATTCGCAGGCGTATTCGCCCAATACTCCTAAAATATTTTTCTCATCTTAAACCAGCGACTTATTTTATTATTGCTAAGCTGGGAGCCCAAGAAATTAAAGGAGAAGCATTGGAAAAAGAATTAAAATCACTTATGATAGTCTAATGTCTTTCCTCTACCACACCTTTTTCTTTGACCCACTTTACAATACTTTAGTACTTCTATTTAATATATTACCGTGGGCTGATGCGGGTATTATTATTATTCTCCTCACTATTTTAGTTCGTTTAATTATCTTTCCACTTTCAAGAAAGGCGGTACTTACCCAAGTAAGAATGACTGAAATAGCACCTGATTTAGCTACTATTAAGGAGAAATACAAAGATAATACCGAAGAACGGGCGAAGCAAACCTTGGCACTATATAAAGCAAAAGGGGTTAATCCTTTTTCAGGTATATTAGTAATCATTATTCAAATTCCTATTATTTTAGCTCTCTATCAAATTTTTCTACACTTCTCAGAAGTTAATCTCCCTCTTTTATATTCGTTTATAGAGGCGCCAGAGTATACAAGCATTACCTTTCTTGGTTTCTTAGATCTTACTGTTAAAAGTATTCCCCTCGCTATATTGGCTGCTATTTCTACCTTTTTTCAATTACAAATATCTACAAAAGGGCAGACGCAACCTAAAGGGAATTCATTTGGTGATAATCTTACTAGGAGTATGCAGACTCAAATGAAATATTTCTTTCCAGTATTAGTTTTTTTCATCTCATATAGTATCTCCGGTGTAATTGCTCTCTACTGGCTCACCACAAACCTTTTTAGTATAGGGCAGGAATTATTTATTCGTCGAAAATTAAAAACTAGTCCAATCTAAGCGCCCAAAGGGATAAATCTATTTTATTTATAAAGATAAGATAATCTTCATCGGGTGAAAGCCGAGGTTCTACTAGATCAATATCTACGTCTAGGGTCATCTTTGGTTCGGCCAAGGCTTGGGCAATATCAATATTAGTATCAAAGAGCCAGATGCGGTCGGAGAAGTGTGTTTCTCCTCTATACCAACCATCTGGTTCCCCGACCCCCGGTTCATTAATTGGCGCGCCACAGAAAAGGATACCCACCTTTTTAACACCCCAGATGCATTTTTCAGCCAGAGTTACCGGCAATATTTCAGTTGAAGTATTTTTTACAAGATTTTTTGCAAATAATCTTGTTTGATCGTTTTCAACATACGAATATAACACTCGATTACCGGAAGCATTAGGAAGTACCGTAAGTCCATTAAATGGACCGAGTATTTTTGTAAACGCCTTACTCGAAGTGTTGAGGGTGTAGGCGAAACCAGAGATATTAGCGCTAGCTTTCGTGTATAGCACTAAATTATTTCCAGCTGTTGCGAGATGCCAGTCAGTGAAAGGAGATACAAGAAGCGTTTTTGTACCGATACCATTAAATGTTGAGGAAACTATAGAAGAAGAGTCTCGCAATGCGTAAAACAAGGTATTACCGGCACTGACAGCAACAGAGCCGATGTTTCCTCGTAGGGGGGTAGATGAAACTGCGTAGAGGGGGCCCGTTGATGTTCCTTGGGGTGGAGTGAGAGTAAGAGCAAGATTTTCTACCACATCAGAGTCATCTTTAAGAAAACGTAAGAGAACCGAATTACCTTCCGAACTAAAATAAGCTTCATAAATTTTCGGTAATGTTTGATTAGTAACCTTAGTTTTTGTAAGTGTTACTAAATCAGTGTCATATATGTGTCCTGTGGCACGGTCAACATATCGAACAATTGTCTCCGCCCCTCTTTTGAAGGTCACAGCGCCAGCAACTGGTGTATTAGAAATACGGAAAAGTGGAGAGTTTGGTGACCCAAATTTATCAAAAGACTGATTATCATTATTAGCAGTACCATTCTCAAATTCATTACCAGTAGGTGAAACGGGTACACTAGTATTGTCTCCAGAGCCAAAAGGTAAAATATTTCCAATTGTTTCAACAAGAGGAGTTTCAGAGTCTCGCGCCAAGAAATACCAGCCAAAAAAAGCGACAAGAGAGACTAGTAGTAAAATAATTAAAATAATTAATGTTTTTTTCATTTTAATTTTATATGGTAATGCTCACCATTACCGGCTGTTATTCTCACCTGTGAGGCTGACACCCCTGCTTGTACCATGGCCGATACTCTAGCGGCTGAGGATACTTCGACAAGAACATTCAGTCCTAAATTATTAGCGTTATTTACAAAATTTACAACATTCGACGGGGTAAGAGCTGCGACAGTAGAGACATCAACACAAGTGCCATTTCCGTGGCATGGGTCTTGGTGAGAAACTACTGCTGAAGGAGGATAGGATTCATTTACTTGTAAATTATTAAGCTGGTTTAGTGACACTAATTTATCATTCAAAGTTTTGTCCACAGTACATGGTCCAGGGGGTGCACATCCAAGGGGGGCTGATTTATGTGGTACATCCATCACCACACAAGTAGGACAACCCGCAGAAGGAACAGGAGTACCGCCTGTAGTAGCAGTTGTTGTTTTTTGTATCGGAATACTCAAATCAAACTCTACCAATTTAGGGTTAATAGTAAAAAGAATAAGCCAAGCACCGATGGCGAGGAGTAATCCCCAGATAGCATTTTGAATAGTGTTTTTGGCTTCGTTCTTACCTTCAAAAGCATCGGTGGACATGTATTGAATACCACCTAGAATTATCATTACTACAGCCAATCCACTAGCTAAGCCAATGATTAACATAAAGACACCCCTAATATACGGTGAAGGAGTTGTTTTGCATGTCTCATTGGCATTTCCAGTGCACCCACCCTCCACGTTTAGGGGAATGGGCGCAAGAAGGGTGTAATCTGTTTGAGCCAACGCAGGAGTAGAGATAGATAGTAAACAGTAGATAGTAAGTAGTAAAAAGACTTTTCTCATTTTCCAAATTGTATTAAGAAACTTTTACCAGCACTCTGCGTAATTTTATCTGTGTTTGAGATACCTATCTCTACTTGTGATGCGCCAGTGGCATCATCTGGTGCTCGGTAAGTCACCGAGTTTCTAATTTCTGCTTCTCCACCTATGTTAGTGCTCCATTTATAATTAATAGCGTTGTCTGCCCGACTAAGGACACTAAAGAAAAGAGGGAAAGCTGTGAAAGTGACCTCCTTATCTTTAAGTTCATGCACGTTACTTGTTTCTTTGTGGAACATAAATCCGTACAGTGGGCTATTTTCGTAAATAGCTAGGACGGGTGATGTTGGAGCGACAAAAACAGAAGCACTTGCCAACACGGTATCTCCTTGAGAAATAATATCCACCTCGATGGTCTGTGGTCTCGAAAGGATAGAATCCATGAAGGAGAGAGTATTTTTACCTATACCATTGATATTACCGAGCACCGTGCCATTTTTTATCCATTTGTAATTGAGATTTGCTGGGTTGCCGAGTCCGTGAGGAATGGCAACAAAAGTGATTCGTGATTCACTGGACCATAGTGACCTACCTTTATAAAAAGGTGAAACATAAATTTCTCCTTGCCAAAGAAGGTCCACTGTTTGTGCTCCCAGTTTAAATATTGGAAGAGTAAATAATAAAATTACTACAAGAGAAGCAATTTTTCTCATAGCATATATTATATACTGTTTTAATTTGCTTTCTTTAGGTCAGATGTTGATGGCGCCACTTTTTAACTACAAGGTCTTGCCTTGCAGGTTATGCGGGCGTTAGAATATAAGCATGTCATTACGCAAAACGCCTTTTGTTTCAGGTGAGTATTACCACGTATACAATAGAGGCAACAGTAAACAAGAAATATTCAATGATGCGGAGGATTATCAGCGCTTCGTGACTCTTCTATATACATGTAATTCTGAGAACAATTTCAGAATGTCTCTAGTCAAAGAAGGGGTTGAAAAGAATCCTTATTTATGGGAAAGAGGAAATCAGATTGTTTCTATCGGCGCATATTGTTTAATGCCGAACCACTTCCATCTTCTGGTTACAGAGAAAGAAAGTGGTGGAGTGAGTAAATTTATGCAGAAGTTGTCTACAGCATATGTTATGTATCACAATATTAAATATGAAAGAACTGGCGGACTTTTTGAAGGCAAATTCAAGTCGGAGTATCTTGATACCGATCAATATCTAAAATACATCTTTTCATACATACATTTCAATCCGCTTAAATTAATACAGAAAGATTGGAAAGAGGATGGAATTAAAAACAAAAAAGTATCATTAAACTATCTGGATAACTACAAATATTCAAGCTATCTGGATTTCAAGGGTATTGAAAGAAAAGAAGGCGCTATTCTGAACAGGAAAGTTTATCCAGATTACTTTCCATCAACCAAGAATTTTGAAAGAGAAATACTCGACTGGATAAATTACAAAGATTAACTACAAACCCACAAGGTCTTGCCTTGCAGGTTATGTTGGTTTTCTTAAAAAACTCAGAAAATGTTAAAATAAAAGAGCTGGAAATAAAGTTGTCAAATCAAGTATTATTATTTTAATATGCATATACGAATCAATATCACAGTAAATCGGGCGGTGCAGATTTTACTTTTTTACCTCTTTGCTATTAATGTCGCAGGCGGGCTTTTCGGGCCACTTTATGCCGTCTTTGTGGTTAAATCAATAATTGGCGCTTCGCTTTCAACTGTAGGGTTTGCTTTGGGTCTTGCTGCTTTGGCTAAATCAATTGTTCAAATACCTTTAGCGAGATTTTTAGATAAACATCTGGGGGAAAAAGATGATTTTTATGCTTTGATTATTGGCGCGGTGATAAGCGTTGCTTACCCATTTTTACTTATAATTGTTTCAAAAATTTCCCATCTTTACCTTTTGGAAACTATGGAGGGCGTGGGAGCGGCATTTTTAATGGCGGCTTATTATTCGCTTTTTGCGCGCCATGTTGATAAAAATTCTGAGGGTTTTGAATGGAGCTTATTTAGCGTAGGGGGCCTTACTATTTCCAGCGCGATAGGAGGAGCATTGGGCGGGGTACTCGCTGACACCTTTGGATTTACATTACTTTTTTTGATCAGCGGTATAATTAACCTCATTATTTTATTTGTCTTGTTCGCGCTTTACCCTCTTTTGGATGGCGCGAGGTCTGTTGCATTACCTCCTTTCGCTCCGCTTCCTAAAAATCCCGCCGCCAAATCATGAATCACAAATCATATAGCATGAATAGTTTTACCTGCAAGGCAAGACCTTGCAGGTTCAAAGCATGAATAGCTCTACCCGCAAGGTAAGATCTTGTGGGTTTACTATCAAGCAGCTTTTTTAAACCCAGGTGTTGATGTGGCTTTTTGAGCGCTCGTAGGTAAAACTTTTTTTAACTTGGAATCAAGAGCTAAATAAGTGATAGCCGCTGTCCATGTTGGTAAGGCAGATAGAGGAATTAATAATGATGGAACCATTTCAATCACAGAAGTAATACCGAAGGTGAGAAATCTTTTTGGTTTCATAAAACTCAAACCACGTCTTTTAAACCAAACATAGAAAGTTAAACCAGCAAATATACCCACCACCCATCCTAGAAATATAAATGCTAAAAGTATTTGTAAGGCATCATAAAAGAGAGCCACTATTATCATAAGGGTGATGGTTATATTATCTAAACCTTTCTTTTCTTCTGACATTATTTATTAACAGCCTCTTTTAATTCAGTGTTCGCGGCTTTTATAGCCACTTCTTTATCTTCCATAGCTTCTTGCTTTGCTTTTTTTATGGCTAAAATTTGCGATGGATCAGAAGTAATGATTTGGTCTTCTGTATATGAGGCGATATTTTTTATAGCGACATGTTTAAGCCCGGCAAAAAAGATACCCTCTCCAACATCGGATTCAAGTAATAGAAACTTTTCTTCATTGGTGAGATTGAAGACCTTCTGTAGCTCATCGATAATGGTCGGTGACTGTTTAAGAAGTATTTGTATGGAAGAGTTGGTGAGAATAGGTAGGCCATAAGGACTCTTCAAGAAATCCCCAACATCCTGAGTGATTGTAGCCACACCGAGGAAGTATTTGCGTCCGCGCTTGACTAGACCCATTAAGAACGAGGCCGTGTCTTCCGACTTCATCATCCACCAAGCCTCATCGATTACTAAAAGACGTTTCCTCAAGTCTTTTCTAATGGCGTTCCAGATATAATGCGTAACAATGTACATGGCAATAGGCTTGAGCTCGTCTTCCATGTCTCGTAGGGAAAAGACCACAAATTTTTTATTAATGTCTACATTACTAGGCCTATTGATAAATCCAGACCAAGTACCTTTGGTGTATTTGGAAAAACGCTGGGCGAGTGACTCCCCACCTTCCATACCGGCTAAGACCATTTCAAAGTCGGACATAAGCGGAGGTTCAATTGTTCGAAAATCAGATTCAGCCGTGATATCTTTCAGGGCATAAGTTTCGGTAATAGCTCGGTCTATGATAGCGTCTTCTTCGGCTGTCAAACCTCCCATCATTAAGCGGAAGAGACCGACCAAGTTGATAATATTTGAGCGAAGTACATTAGCAGTACTCTCATCCGATCCAGGTATTGGTAAGTCAAATGGATTAATATGATGCTCGGAGTTGAGAGAAATTTTGAAATATCTCCCACCAGTGGCGTCTGCCATGTACTCGTATTCTCGCTCCGGATCTATCACTATCACTTCTGCATCGAACATTAAAGTACGCAAGATTTCAAGCTTGGCGGCATATGACTTACCCGCACCAGCCTTGGCAAAGGTGACAGAGTTGTAGTTCTCTAGCGAGAAACGGTCGAAGAGTACCAGAGATGAGTTATGTCTATTGATACCAAAGAGAATACCTTTGTCGGAAGTCAGATCGAAAGAGGTGAATGGAAAAAGCGAAGAAAGTGGAGAAGAATTCAGTTTAGAATGAACCTCCAACAGATCGTTACCTAAAGGAAGGGTGCTTTTATACCCCTGCTCCTGTTGGAAGAGGGCAGGTTTAACGTAAATCAACTTAGCTTCGAGAATTGATTTAATTTCCGTCTCTGCTTTATCAAGTTCTGAATTATTATCGCCGTAGATAGTGATATAGAGACCAACGTCGAAGAGTTTTTCTTGCGCTTGTTGGAGTTGGTCGCGCAGATTCTCAAGGTCCTGGTAAGCGACATCAAGCATCGGGTCGCGTACCAATCCCTTCTCTTCTCGACTGTGGATTTGTGATTGGACTTCGGCCACTTTTCTCTGGAATTGACGCAAGACCCTTGAGGTTTCTATCGGATGGATGAAGATAGAAATATCAAAAACCCTATCCATATTAATTATGGGCGAAAACCAGCTTTCAGTAAGGAATCGTGGGTATGAAATCACGAAGAAACTTCGTAGAATTTTTTCACCTAAACTAATTTCTCTTGGTGAAACTTTTAAGGCAGATGGGGCTATGATGTCTTTGAGTTCGAGTACGCCCGCCTCGAAGATTTCTTTAGGTAAGATAGAGGAAATATCTTGTTTCTCGCTTTTTTTACCAAATAATTTATCAAAAATACTCATATTCAATTTATTTTTATGGGCTTCTCAGTTTCTCCGGGGTTAAACGCTTTATAGAAAAGCTCAATAATTTCTTCGGTACCGAGGTGAGCCACGCGAATGCCAGTACGGATAAGTCCTTGTTCAACCACCGACAGACGTTCTTCAAGTTGGCTTCTGTTCTCATCGAAACTGGCTTCCGTGGCAGCCGCTTGTTCCTTCTTGGTACCAAATCCAAAGCGCGAGGCCATACTTGATTGGCTGGTGGTCAAAATAGCGGGGCTGTATGGTACCACGATGAAAAAGTTTTTAGTCATAATATTTGTGTTCTCGGTAAAACTTTTTATAAATTCAATGTATTCACGAACCTGTATCTTCATTAAATTGTTTGTTTGCGCTTGTCCCCGTTCTTCCAAAAGAGCTATGTATGGACGAATGTCCAGCTTGCGAGATTGAACCACTATCTCTATTGAGAAATCCAGGGAATTCAGAAAATCTTGGAATTGGAATAAGATGGCCTGTTTCTCATCTTCGGATTTAAGCGCGAAGTTTAGAGATGAACACAGAAGTATGGAACGCATGTCACCATTTTTTAAGAGAACAATACCATCGCGCACTTCTTTGATGGGGATAAATTCTTGAGTAGCGCTAGTTTTTGAAGGCATGACTTTATTATATCTTAATTATCATTCTCAGTTACTGGATTCTGGTTTTCTTTGATATCTAGACTCCAAGTGAGTTCTTTCAGTCGTGATTCAGATAGTTTCGGTACATAAACTTGTTGTATTGGCTTGCTGTCTTTAGAGTATTGTGTGCTGTCTATTTTCTTATCTTCCTTTTTCCAAATATAGAGCTTGTTGGTTAGGGTGTATTTTACGAAAGCCTCGACGATATTCACAAATGGCTTACCATTAATTTTATAAAAAGCTAATGCGGCAGAAAAGAGAACAATGGGTAGGGCGATAATAATAGCCAAGATTCTTGGCAAGAAGAGAAAAAGGATGACAGAAAGGCCTGCTCCGCCAGCAACATAGATGAATTGTTTAAAGGTTAAAGGACCAAAAATCTTATCTTCTACTTCGATAAATTGTGGAACTTGGAAACGCATGGTTAGTTTATAGCTTCTTGCTTCTAGGTGCTAGCTTTTAATGCTTAATTTCTTTATCATTCCCATGGTCATTCGGGAAACCTCATTTAATAGTATATCAATTTCTTTATAAGAAAGATTTTTTGTTTCGGGAAGATTTTTAGCAATTTCAATCTGTGTCTCTAGTTCTGAAGCCGAACCCATTGCTATTCTTAAAAATTGAACGAAGTCCTTTCTTGTTCCTCTACTTCTACCTTCTGCGATATTAGATGGAATAGACACAGATGCTCGTCTCATTTGAGAAGTAATTCCATATATTTCTTCACGAGGAAATTTCTCTGTTAAAAGATATATTTGCTTTGATAATTCTATTCCCTTTTGCCAAACATGAAGATCTTTATGAGAATTTATTGGCATTTTTTATTTAAGCTAGCACCTAACACCTAGAACCTAGAAGCTACCCCAACGGTTCTCTATAGGGATCTTTACCATCTTGGTAGCGATAGTCTGGCACAGAGGCATTAATTTTTGGTTCGGGTTTAGTCTCTGGTAAGGGTTTGGGAACTGGAGCTATTGGTGTCGGTTCTAATTTTCTGTCTACTGCGTACTGTTTACTATCTACTGTATGTGCCACTTCTCCCGTCTCCACCATCGGAAGAGTTATTGGTGGAATTTCCATTGCCCTACCGGAGCCTTGCGCGGAGGTGGGGGGGATGGAAACTGGCTTTGCTAATTCCTCACTTTTTTTAAAAATCGGGTCAAAAATTTTATCGGCGACAGACTCCGCGACGTTAGATGCCACATCTTCCGTTACCTTAACCTCACGCGTTATGTTGGTGATGTAATCGATCGGTGATTCAAATGCATAAATAATAAACATCGTTTCTTGCTCAAGCGAAGCAATTTGTTCCGCATTCAATGCATTTGCTTTGCCGATTTCTTGTACCAACGCTTTCCATGGCATAGCATTGATCGCCTGTTGCAAATTTAACGGCAATGTTTTGACCTGTTCTTCTATGAGCTTATCTGTTTCGTTCATATTTCTGGTGTGTTTTTATCTGGCCCTGTTTCTTTTGGAGTTTCCGGTTTTGTTTCTTTTGTTTCCGCGGATTTTTCGCCAGTTTCTTTAAGGGCTTCATCAATTAATTCCTTAGCAGATTTTTTACCCTTTCTAATTTTAGCAGCGGCGTCGTAATTATAACCACGGAAGTTTGCCCAAGTAGATTTCTCTACTGCATCAGCAAATTTCCCTTTTCTTATTTCACCGGCTGGTTTGATAGTACTTTTTGTTAATACTTCCTTTTGCTTGTCATAAATGTCTGTCGTTCTTCTTATCTGTGATTGGACTCGTTTTCTGACTTCACCAGCTTCTTTCTTAAGTTCTTCCAGTTTAGTCTTGGCAGCTCCCAGTTCCATAATCTTAGTTTCTCTTACTTCACCTACTGCCGATTTGGCCTCTGCATCTAATCTAGATACAGTATCATACGCTGATTTTTCTTCAGTTTCGGCCGCCTTTAGCTCTTCGCTTTGTTTTGCATCCTCAATTTTTCTCTGTTTTTCTTGCTCACGGTTCTTTATCTCCTCATCAACCTCTTCCTTATCGCCTAGTAATCTGTCTTTCCTTTGTTTTACCTCATCCATATATTTTTTAGCTTTCTGTGCCTCTTCTGATTCGTTCCCCCATGCTTTTTTAGCGTTCTCGTACGCTCCCGATGCTTTCTTGTATTCGTCCTTAATCTTTGCTTCTGTCTCTGCCGAAGGTGCAAGTGAAGCTGCAAATGTTTCTTCTCTCTCGGCCTGTTTCTTTTTAAGTTCTATAAACCCACCTTTCTGTGCTTGGCCAGCTCCTAGTGTGCTACTAAGAGGAGTACCCCTGACATCAAAGCTTGCGCTACCCGTTTTCCTACCTGTTGCTAAAGCTAACCGAGCAGCCATACCTCCGACACCGCCCTTGGCCGCACGTTCTTTTAGAGCTTCACTATCACCCAAGGCCGCGCCCGCGCGTCCGACAGTCCCTCTCCCCAACCTTCCCGCCATGCCAAGTGTCGCTCCGCCGGCGAGGCCGGTGGCCCACTTGGTGAGACCGGGGACGCCGTGTCCGGCTTTATCAGCCCACTTTTTGGCAATGATAAGCGAAGCGATAAGAAAAACAATCATGATAATGAAATTCAACATAATTGCTATTGATGATAATGGCGGTGGTAAGGCATTTCCATCTGCTCCAACGGCGCCCCCAAAAGCTGTAGCCATAGTACTCGATTCCATTAGTTTTCCAGCTGGACTTTCGAGTATGCCTGTAGAGATAATTAGCACAATCCACGTGAGCATAAAATATATTGGTGCGAAGAAAGCTTGGCCCAAAAGCGCCTGTATCCATTGGTCTTTGTATTCCTTTAATTGAGGTAATATATATCCTATAAATGCTAGGGGCGACAAAATCATCACAAATATCAATACTACAAATCGAATTACAAGCATAATAGCCACAGCAAAGAAGACAAAGGCCGCGATTAAAGACACAATTGTGCCCATTACTCCAATAGTGATAACCTTTTTTGATTTAAGAACTTGTATGTCTTTATTGTTCCAAAGCGAAGTAAGTTTCAACGGCTGCATTAATTTATTAGATAACCCAGTATTGGGTGCTGATTCCGTTAATGATCCCGGCGCCATGGCGTCATAGAAGAAAGTAGATAAGACATTTGAAGAGTCAATGACTACTTTGGTGAAGAAGAGGCTGAAATTTATGAGAATGGCGACGACGACAATATTGACAATCAATTTCTTGGTATCGCTACCAATACCCAAAATAGTGCGTATTGCCGCATAGAGTAAAACGAAGATAAAGCCCATATTGGCAACATCTCGTATCGCTTTCCAGGCAATGTCTATGGTACCTATACCCTTGAGATTTTTTGCCATCTCTACGATGGTAAATTGAACAGCATAGTTTAATATCATGCCTGCTAGGCCGGTGAGGAGGGTGGCTAACTGAAGAATAAGAATAGACACCCAACTTAATGGTGCAAGCAGAGCCTCAGTACCAAAATCCAAAACCTTCTGTATTACCTCACCGACCCCCAATACTCTTGCTAGTTCTGGGGTAAAACCCTCCACTGTGCCTGGAAAAAGAAATCCGCTCATCGCGAAAACGAGTACAAAAGTGAGAAGGAAAGTAGAAATATGTGGAAAGTATTTTTTCATTTTATCTCTAACGGGATTCATTATCGGTTGAAGAGGGCTGTTACATTTCTAACTGCAGTCATAGGAAGCGTGCAAGTGGGCGATGTTTCATTGGGGCAAACTCCTCCAAACCAACTAGTGAAGGTTGAACCGGTATCTGGAGTGGCAGTTAGGGTTACCGATGTATTGTCGGGGAAATTTGCATCACAGGTAGTACCGCAACTAATACCCGCAGGACTTGAGGTTATGATGCCTGATCCAGTGCCCGATTTAAAGATATTTATGGTCTTACGGTTCTGACCTCCTCCACCTCGATCATCCCTTACACCGCCACTACTGCCATTGAAGAGTCCTTGGGCGCCTGTAACAACTTGTTGCAAGAGTTGGCCAAATAAAGCGCTGACTAATTCATCAAATTCATCTGCCAGTTCAAATTGTCTCACTCCGCTTCCCAACACGTTTTCAAGTTGGCTCTCTATAACTTTCCCAGGTGTTTTTGTAGGTCCACGTTCTATACACTCTCCGGTGTCTGGATTTTTTCTGATACATTCCGACCAACCTAAGAATCCACTATTCCAACTAAGCCTCTGGTTCTCGATACCCAGAGCCTGCGCAATACGAGCATCAAGTTCAATCTGAGCTTCAAGAAATTCTCCGTAGGGATTATTAACATCGTTTTGTGTCATGACAAACCACGCATCCCACCCTCCCTGACTGAAGTTGTTTAAGAAACCTTCGATATTTCCAACCACTTGTGTCAAAGTACACTGGAAACTTCTTTGTTGGGCGTGTCGTCTTGCCAGGGACAGCCTGATTTTCGCCTGGAATGGTGAACACAAAAATCCCAATTCCGAACCAGCGATAAACTCCCCAGCGATATTGTCTGCAATCTTGGTAAAAAATTGCAAAGGGTCCGTCACATAAGCCGGGTTACCCTCAAAGCCGCTCCTCACCCAAGCTGTGGTGGAGTTTAGTATTTGTTCCAGAGCCAATTTAGCAATAGCGATGCCTATACTATCCAAACTTATACCCGGGATGGTAAAACCGAAAGCTGTTATACCCACTTCTTTGGTGCGTAGTGCATCGTCTGATACAGGAATCGGAGGGATGATATCTAGCGCTTGTGTTGAAATTGGAAGAGCAAAAGTAAAAGTGAGAATAAGAACAAAAGCTATAAGTTTTTTGCTTCTAACGGGGTTCATATACTGCTATTGAAAATTATACCATGAGCGAGCATCGTTTTTTGGATATTTAGAAGCAGTTCCGCTTCCCTACCTCCGTTTTGAGCATAAATATTTAAGGCCGCGTAAGCTTTTATCGGGTCTTCGGAAGTATTACTAATCAACTTCATAACTTCGGCAGTTTCCAGATAATGATTAATAAGGTTTAGGTGATTTTGGGCAAGCGATGTTGGTACACCGATCACAAGTAATTCACTGGCCGCAGCTTTGTATAATTTCCCCACCGCGCTCATAAAGGTTGAGAAGGTTCTACTGTTGGTGTCTGCAATATCGCCCCCACTATTTCCAGTTTGGGCGGCTACGAGATTTTTATACTTACTGCGGAGATTTGTTATCATGTTGCTATAGGTAGCGAGACTCACTTCTGATTCTAGTACGACAATAACTTGTTTTTGATTTATCTTAGGTATGGATATGTCAACATTCTTAATGCTTTCGGCCAAATTTCCAGCAAGTGCGTCAATATTACTTGGTGTGGTCTCGCCCTGCGATTTAAGCGCCATGTAGTCTGTAAAAAGTTGCCTACCGATTAAATCCGTTTGTGAAAGTGTTGTTGCGGACGTCGTGGGGGAAGAGGTTGCGGTACTAAAAAAATCTGTCAAGACCTCGGCTTCATCGGATGAAATCGATTCAACTTGTGAGACAGCGACGACTTCAGCCGAGTAAGGAGGTATGCGGACGAATCTAAACCACAAAGCTCCTCCGATTAGAGCAACAGAAACAACAAGCGCACCTATAAACCGCATTTGTGGCATTGTTCTAAGTATATCAGGAATTATTTTACCTTTCTGTGTATAATTTATAAATATGAGA
The DNA here is from genome assembly GCA_030650605.1 of bacterium. GTDB lineage: Bacteria > Patescibacteriota > Minisyncoccia > Phycocordibacterales > Zambryskibacteraceae > UBA5004. The sequence goes on along the minus strand of JAUSDP010000038.1, from coordinate 13,300 downwards.
TTCTTTTCTGCGTCAATTCTACTTTCTATAACATTTGCTCTTGGGGTACTGACTATTCCTGTAAGCGCGGAAACATTTAATACCAATCTCACAACTGGCAGTAGGGGGACAGATGTTACTCGTCTTCAACAATTTCTTGTTTCAAAAGGTTTCCTAGAGATGCCAGTTGCTGTGGCCTATGGTTATTTTGGCACATTGACTCGAGCGGCTGTAGCCCTATGGCAAGTAGCTAACGGCATTACTCCGGCTCTAGGTTATTTCGGTCCCATTTCGCGGCAAGCCATTGCCACAAAAACGGAAACTGTGGTGACAACACCCCCTTCATCAGATTTTTCCACAAGTGTAGAAAATGACACTCCTGCCGCGCTTGGCATGAGAGCCAATCAGATAGTGCTTTTCCGAGCTTTTCCATTTGAAGCGCGGACCGGAGATTTGATTACGCTTGACGGTTCAGGTTTCAGTAAAACCGCGAACCAGATTTATTTTGATGAGAGTCATCCCGTGACCGCGACCTCCACAGACGGCATAACTCTGAAAGTACCCGTACCTACTACTCTTACGAATGGCGAGTACAAACTCTCCGTGTCCAATGTATGGGGTTCTTCTGATAATCCTGATACTAAAGTCATCATAAGAGTCACAAGTAATCCTCAGCCGGGACCGATTATAGAAAGTGCTTCGATTGTCGGTGATACGGTGACTCTTGTTGGTAGTGGCTTCGCTTCTGCCAACAATCTTTTTACTACTCTCGGCGATTCTTCAAGTTCTGTATCTTCCAACGGCACCACTCTGACTTTTCGTATTGCCGACCTTTCTATGTATGATGAGGTCAGACAATTTACCCTCGGCAAATATCAAGAAGCACTCTGGATTTATGTCCAGAACGAACATGGTGTTAATAAAGAACCATATAAGTTAGATATAATAATATGAAAAAGAAACGTTTATTGGTATTTGTATTTTCTTTAGCTCTTACCGGAGTATTGTTACCAGTTTCATCGGCCCATGCCCTAACTCCAGAACTTCCTTTCGGTGGTATTGTTTCTTCCCGGCTTCCTTGTAGGTGCAGTGGTACTATTAGAATACGATTTACCCCTCTTTATTTAGGTGGACCAGTGGTGACTAGTGGTGCCATGATTTATTCTCCTTTCTCGACGATTCTATATGCTGATTTAAATATCGGCGTTTCTGGTAAATGGCATAACGGGTCCTATCTTCCCGGTGTTCAGGCCTGTTGGGTATTGGTGCCTTGGGGCGACTGTCTACGTCTCCCAGCCATTGGTCTCATGACCAAAGTGGGTACGAATTAAAATATGTTCTAGTACAGGCAGGCAGTTAATTTTTTCCAAGTTTCGATCTTAATATCTTCGGCTCGTAGGTTGTCATCTAAATTAAGTTTCTGAAATACCTCTCGAACTTTATCCTTGGTAAATATTGTTGATAGATTGGAGGAAAGTTTTTTGCGTTTAGATTTGAATCCGGCATGCACCGCATTAAAAAATTCTTTTTCGGTAAAATCCTTAAAGAAATCTTTAGAAATATTATCTATGGCGATAATGGCCGAATCCACTTTGGGTGCGGGTGCGAATGAGCCTGCTTTTACTGTCTCTATATAACTTGGTATGCCGTACGCTTTAATTGAGATAGAAAGGATGCTTTCTTTCTTATTTTTAGCAATAATTCTTTCGGCCACTTCTTTCTGCACTAATAACACTATCTTTTCTGGTTGAAAATCTATCTCAAGAAATTTTTTCAAAATGACACCCGTGATGTTATAGGGGATATTGGCGATTAACTTATAATTTTCAATTTTCAATTTAGAATTTTCAATAAATTTTAAAATGTCATCATGAATTAAGTTTAGTTGGCCGGAAGCAATCTCTTTTCCAAATTTATTTTTCAGAAATTCGTAGAGCTCGTCATCTTTTTCCACCGCGATAACTCTCGCGTCAGTCTCTAGGAGTTTTTCTGTCAGAATTCCCGTTCCCGGCCCTATTTCAAGGACGATATCTTTTATCCCGAGATCACTTTCCCTAATAATAGTTGCAAGCGCTTTCTCGCTCCTCAAAAAATGTTGCCCCAGTGATTTTTTTACTTTCATAAATTTAAAAATCGATTTCGAGAAGTGGTTTTCTGGGGAGACTATACTCATCGAAAGTTTCCTCTTCTATTAATGTTTCTGGTATATCGAAAATAAATGCCGAAGGAATGTTGACTTGTCTTCTGCCGAAAAGGGTTCGTGTCTCGGCATGAGATAAAAATATTTTCTTGCGAGCGCGAGTGAGCGCAACATAAAAGAGTCTGCGCTCTTCTTCTCCCTCTTCCGAATCTATGTTCTCTCCATTAAGTTTCTGGTAGGGAAAGAGTCCCTCCTCCAACCCAGCTACGAATACAATGTTAAACTCCAATCCCTTGGAAGCATGCACAGTCATTAGGCGCACTGCATTTTGTTCTTCTTTCATCTCATCTTGATCGCTTTGAAGAGCGGCGTCCGCGAGGAAATTTAGCACTCCTTCTTCTGGAGGCTCGTGGTCATATCGAGAAGCGAAATTTGATAGCTCGTATGCATTCTCAAGTCGAGCCAAACCTTCGTCTCCACTATCTTTCCATTCTTTTTCTAATCCAGATGCTTTGATAATAAAAGAAACAGTCTCACTGGGCTTCTTTTGTTTGGAAATTTTAGTAATTTCTTCAAGTAAGATTTTAAAATTTTCAAGTTTTGTCTGCATCGATGATGGCAATGACGATTCATTACCAGAAAATATTTTTAGCACTGTTGTCTTGCCTATCCCGCGTGTCGGCGTATTGATAATGCGTCTCTTATCTGAAGAATTACTGGGATTAAGGGCGACACGCAAGTATGAAACAATATCCTTAACCTCTTTGCGTTCAAAGAAGCGTGTACCTAAGAGCTGGTAAGGAATCCCACGATTCATAAAGGTCTCTTCCAAAACTCGCGACTGAAAATTCGCTCTATAAAGTACGACCATATCTTTAGGTGGCGTGCCCTTCTTTATAAATTCTGCCGCCTTGTCTGCGATAAAAGCTGCTTCACTTACCTCGTCGAATCCTTCGAATAAGCCGATTTTCTCGCCTTCAGGATTTATCGTAAAAAGATTTTTTTTAAGTCTGATTTTATTTTTTTCTATCACCGCATTAGCTGCCTCAAGAATTGTTTTAGTGGAGCGGTAATTTTCTTCTAGAGTAATGATTCTGGCATTGGGGTAATCTTTCTCAAAGTCGAGAATATTTTTGATATCTGCACCGCGCCAAGAATAGATATTTTGGTCTATATCTCCAACAACACAAATATTTTTATTCTCCCCCACCAACATTTTAGAAATTTCGTATTGGACGCGGTTAGTATCCTGGTATTCATCAATGTGGATGTAATGCCAGATTTGTTGATAAAATGCTCGCACTTCCGAATTCTTGCTCAATAGATTCATAGTTTTGAGGAGTAGGTCATCGAAGTCTAAGGCGTTATTTCTTGTAAGTATTTTCTCGTACTCTGGCCAGACCTGCGCCACTACATTGGAAATATTTCCATGCTCTTCCCCAACATCGTAATCTATCAAACTAGTACCCTTACCCTTTTCTCTTGAAATTATACTCATAATACGGCCTGGATCATATGTTTTTGGGTCAAGTCCAAGAGCCAAAAAGGTTTCTCTCACCGCTTTTTTACTGTCATCACGGTCAAAAATAGTGAAGTGCCTCACAATGCCTACTTTTGTTGCCTGTTCTCGCAAGATATGAACTCCGAGTGAATGGAAAGTACTGACAAATGGTTGTTTTGAAACCCGCCCGACCGAACGGCCGTTCGGGCAGGTATCAAGCCGTTGTTCTATTCGTTCGCGCATTTCTTTGGCCGCTTTGTTAGTAAAAGTAATAGCCAGAATAGTCGAAGGGGTCACTCCTGTGTGGACAAGGTGACGAATTCTCTCTGTAATAGTCTTAGTTTTGCCCGCACCCGCGCCCGCCAAGATTAATAAGGGTCCTTCTGTAGATATAACTGCTTTTCTTTGTTCAGAATTAAGTGTGCCGGCTGGTTGATTTAAGGATTTTGACATGCTGGACACTATAACATATAGGGGTATAATGAAACGCAAATCTGAACAGTTTAGCCATTTTCTATTAAAAAAAGAACGCTCAAATTTACACTTTTTGCCTTGGTTGTCATCCCTGTCTTTACTGCGTATGCTCGTAGCCAGGGGGCAGAAATTTTGCGTATGTCAGAAGTGATGGGCGCCGGCAATTCCCAGACCATGAACCTTCTGGAAGCTTATTTAAATATTAACCCTACTGGTACTGTTGCCACTGAACTGGCTATAGCCGACGGTCTAGCTCTTGAATCAAGCATTGGTGAAAGTGAAACGTTCTCTGAACTTGGCAAGTCAGGTGGCGGCCAGATTAGTGTCTACGTGGTGCGAAATGGTGATACTTTAAGTGAAATCGCTGAAATGTTTGGTGTTTCAACGAACACGATTGTCTGGTCCAATGACATAAGGCGAGGTGTGATAAAAGAAGGGCAAGAACTTGTTATTCTTCCTATATCTGGCGTGCGTCATGTTGTCAAAAGTGGCGACACTCTGAAATCTATCGCTACTAAATATAAAGCAGATCTCAATGACATCCTTTTATATAACAGTTTCGAGGCCAGTACCAAAATTAATTCTGGTGATATCGTTATCATTCCTGATGGCGTAATCAGCGTATCTCAACCATCTCTCGCAAGATCTGGATCGCGAGTGACCCAAAGTTTCCCCGCTTATTCTGGTATTTATATCCGACCGATAGCTGGCGGCGTAAGAAGTCAAGGAATCCATGGCAACAACGGTGTTGACCTTGCATCTTCTATTGGCACCCCGATTCTTGCTTCAGCAGATGGTAAGATTATCATCTCTCGCACTGGGTATAATGGTGGTTATGGGACATATGTGGTTGTGAGCCATGCTAACGGCACACAAACACTCTATGCCCACATGAGTAGAAGCAATGTTTCAGTCGGACAAAATATCAGTCAAGGACAAGTAATCGGGGCTATCGGTGTGACAGGTAAGACTACTGGCCCACATGTCCACTTCGAAGTCCGCGGTGCCAAGAATCCATTTTAGCGTTAGCTAAAATGTCCTGAGCGAAGTCGAAGGGCGTTTTAAGATTCAAACATTTCTTTATCTTTTTTAAAAAAGAAACAGGCCATATGATAGATAGTGTAAGTAATGAAGAAAGCAGCCAAAACATCAATGGAGTAATGGAGATGGGCCATCAAGACAATTGCGCCGAAGAAAATAGCTATTACAGTAAACAGTATTAATAATTGGCGATATTCTTGGAAAATTAATGCCATTAAAAAAGGTAATCCAGTATGCGCGGAGAAAAATAAATCGCTACCAGAAGTAAATTTTTTAAGAAGATCAGAATCAAGTGGTAATGAATCTGGGAACGGTCCAATATGTGTCAAAGTGATAAATATGGAGCGGATGAGTATAAACAAAGCAATACTTTTTAAGATAAAAGGAATTCTTTGCGGTTTAATGAGGGATAATATAATTACGAAAGCCCACAAAACGAACGGGCCGTATATAAACAATACATCCACATCATAAACGGGAATATTACTCAAAATTATGTCGGTTACGGCCAAGCTAGCCTTTTCTATAGCATAGAGTCCGGCGTAGTAATTGACGATGAGACTTAAAATAAGGAGCACAAATCCAATGATAGTAGAAAGAACAAAAGACGTATTTTTTAAAAGCTCTCTGTAATTATTCATCTTTAATATAATAAGATTTTACCGCATATATAATCAAAGAAATCATTACTATAAAAGTAACTACTGATAAAATCTTAAGATTATTATTGATTTTTTCATACAAATTGCCAAAAAAGTAACCAACAGATAAAAGAACTCCTGTGAAAATAATCTGCCCTAAAAACAAACTGCCTATGTATTTTTTAAAAGGCATTTTTGACATGCCGGCAACCACCAGGGTTGTCTGAGGAAGCCCTAATCCCATGGTGATTTTTGATATAAACAAGATTTTCTGTTGATGATTGTCAAAAACAGATTTTGTCTTTTCTACGAGTTTTGGAGTTAAGCCGATAAATTTACCGTATCTACCAGCCAATGGATGAGCAAAATGGTATCCCATGGTATACCAAAACACATCTCCAACAAGGTCTCCAGCCATTAAAACAAAATATATTGGCCAAAAACTAGCAAAACCAAGGCGAAGTAACAAACCGGACATCATCATAATGATGGGTCCTTCAATGATAACTATCAAAAAAATAATAGGATATTTAAAAACTAAAAACAAAGACAGTAATTTCATAAAATCCATTTAGTAAGTATAGCAAATAAATGCTTTCCGCCATTTTTTGTAGTAATATTTACATCTATGTTATCCATAGTCATCCCGACTTTAAATGAGGAAAAAACTATTAAAAATACGCTTGAGTCGTTAAAAAAACTCACTGATTGCAACTACGAAATAATTATTTCCGATGGTAAAAGTAAGGATAAAACAGTTGAGATTGCAAAAAGATGTGACGCCCAAACCATTGTTTACAACGGCACGGTTCGTCAAACCATCGGCGGTGGTAGAAATCTAGGAGCCTCTATCGCTTCAGGAGAGTTTCTTGTGTTTTTAGATGCGGACGTGACAATTCCTGATATCAATAAATTTTTTAAGAAAACCCTAAGCCTTTTTAAGGAGAATGAAAAATTGGTTGGGCTGATTGTTCGGCAAAATGTCTCCCCGGAAGTAGAAACATTTGTCGATAAATTTTTTTTTGGCATAGTTAATTACGTTTATTTATTTTGGAATAATATTGTAAAATTCGGAGGCGCGGGTGGAGAATTTCAGATGATTAAAACTTCGGTTTTTAGAGAACTTGGGGGGTTTAACGAAAAATTGGCCGCGGGAGAGGATAATGACTTATTCCAACGTTTGGCAAGAAAAGGAGAAACAAGAATTGAAATGTCTTTAAGGATTCTACACACAGGCAGAAGGGCCCATAAAACCGGATGGTCAAAATTGCTTTTCAGTTGGACGATCAATTGGTTTTCGGTTTTAATCTTCAATTGTTCTACCAGCGAAATTTGGAAAGAAGTCAGATAATTTAAAAAATGAAAATTAGTATAATAATACCAGCGCATAATGAGGAGTTATATATAAAAGAATGTCTTTTGAGTGTTGAAAAACATGGGACAAAAAATACTGAAGAAGTTATTGTTATTGATAACGGCAGCACGGATGCTACTCTCCAAGTAGCAGAGCAATTTCATTTTGTAACTGTTGTTTCTGAACCCAAAAAAGGAGTTAACCATGCCAGGCAAGCAGGATTAATGCATGCGAAAAGTGAGTTGGTCGCATTTATTGATGCTGATACTCGTATTACAAAGGATTGGATAGAGATAGCCATTGATGAATTTAACAAAAATAAAAATCTCGTGGCTTTGAGCGGACCTTGTGTGTACTATGACTTAAAACCTTTTAAATCTGCCCTTGTTTCTTTATACTTCAATGTTTTTGCTTATCCTTTTTCTAAAATTACCGGTTCTGTGGTTTTACTTGGCAACCTGGTGATAAAAAAAAGTGCTATAATGGACGTTGGCGGTTTTGATACCAGTATTGCGTTTTGTGGCGATGATACAAACATTGCCAGAAGATTAAAAAGGGTTGGGCGAGTGGGTTTTATAAAAAAGTTTTTTCTTTATACTTCAGGAAGAAGATTGGAAAAAGAAGGAATAATAAAGACAAGTTTTATTTATATGCTTAATCACCTTTCAGAAAAATTTTTCCATATTCAGATCACTAAAAAATATTTAGATATACGTTAAGAATTTTTCAAATACGAAAGCATTTATAGCTGAACACAAAATACTTTGGCCGAATAAAAAATTCTGCCAGAGATGATGAAACTCAAGACGGATTGGTGCCAATTGGCAATACATACTTTCTATTATCCAGCATGATATGTGGTTAGTGTTCTCGGCGCTTGTTATTGCAGTGTCCTTGTATTTTGTAGTGCGTAAATTTTTTAAGAATAAAAATTAATTTTAGTTAAACATCAAACTTTTTTGGACGATACTCGACCGCTTCGAGGATGTGGGCGTTTTTAATTTCTTCGCTACCTTCAAGGTCAGCGATAGTACGTGCCACTTTTATCATCCGGTGATAAACGCGTGGGGAGAAACCGAGCCGTAGGGCAGCGAGGTCAAGTGTTTTTCGTGATTCTTTATCAAGAGTGACAAGTGTTACCATGTCTCTGGCGCTCATTTCCGAATTTCGTAATAAGTTCCTACCTTTTTTGCTGAAACGTTCTTTTTGAGCTCTGCGAGCATGCTCCACTCTAGTTCGGAATGTCTCGCTTTTATCCCCCTCCGAATCACCAGAGAGATCGCTTGGTAAAACTTTATCCACTTCAAGCCAGATATCTATACGATCCATGATTGGACCTGACATTTTTCGTCTATAGCGTGCGAGAGCAGATGGTGTACAGATACAGGATTTGCCTCGGAAGCCGAAGTTCCCACAGGGGCATGGATTCATGGCTGCAACCAGCAAAACACTTGCCGGGAAATGCGCCGTGCCCTTTGCACGTGATATGGAGATCACTCTATCTTCAAGAGGTTGGCGCAGACTTTCTATCACCCTTCTATCAAATTCAGGAAATTCGTCCATAAAAAGCACCCCTGTATGAGCAAGCGTAATTTCTCCTGGTCTCGGCGTTGTTCCTCCGCCGACAAGTGATACGTAAGAAGCAGTGTGATGCGGGGCACGGAAAGGAGGATTGGTTATGAAAGTATCGGAAAGTATGCCTGCCACGGAGTGAATACTGGTGGCCTCGAGCGACTCCTCAAATGTTAATTTTGGTAAGATGCCGGCAAAGGCTTTGGCAAGCATGGTTTTACCAGTACCTGGGGGACCATACATGGCGCAGTTATGTCCACCTGCTGCGGCAATCAGGAGTCCGCGCTTAGCTCTTTCCTGGCCCCTAACATCCGAGAAGTCAACGCTTGATACTGACTTCGCATTGTCTACTAGAGTTCGTTCTGCTTTTGGGATTTTGACGGTGCCAGAGAGATGTTCAATTATAGTTTGTAGAGATGAGCCTCCAAAAATATCCAAACCATCGATAATAGCCGCCTCGCGAACATTTTCTGTCGGTATATAGAGTTCCTTGAAACCGTGCTTTTTGGCGAATCTTGCAACAGGAAGAATCCCGTTGACTGGGCGCAATTTACCATCAAGAGAAAGTTCGCCTAAGAATAATTTATTCTCTGGATCGAATTTGATCTCACTATTCGCCATAAGATATGAGAGCGCAATGGCAAGGTCAAAGGAAGGTCCCTCTTTCTTAATCTCAGCTGGGGCGAGCGAAACGACAATCTTATGATTATTGGCTTTGGGTGATTTGAAGCCAGAATTTTTGATAGCGGCACTTACCCTATCACGTGCTTCCTCCACTGCTTTATCTGGCAAACCGACAATGGCGAAAGCAAAAAGCGTCCCCCGCGAAATATCTGTCTCAACGGAAATAGGTATGACAGAGAGAAGTTGTGTTTGCGCACTGTAGACTTTGGAAAAACTCATCCGTTATTACATATGTTCTCGGCAAGTCTTAGCCGATGGATTAGCCTCAAGTCGTTCCGCGTCTATTTCTTTATTACAGGATTGGCAGAGACCAAAGATGTTTTGATTAATTTTATCTAAAGCATTTTTGATCTCCTGGTAACGAGTCTCTAATGTATCGACAATCGCCACATTATCTTCATAATTCTCAACATTATCGGCGATAGTATTTTCGTCTGCTTGGGAGGAGTCTTTGTCGGTCGGGACAGCTTCCCAGTCCGATAAATTGTCCGGATTTCTCCTACCGACTTTTTTTAGTTCTTCTTCTAGAAATCTTTCTTCCTCTTCCAATTTCGTTTTGAAGTGTGCAATGTCTATAGTCATATAATCATCTTATCAGAAGGATGGCTAACGTGAAAGTTTGCCTCGAGTTAATCGGTCGATAAGCACTCTTAAGGTCTCAATATTGTCTGTAATGATAAGCATATTATTATCGAAAAACGAGTATAGGAGGGCGGGCTGATCTTTGATCGTTAATATCCGAACATCTTTGTTTTTGTCTGTAATATCTGTAAAAACTAGTTCGGCTGGGTTATTTTTTAAAAGTTCAGCTGTAGCAAATAAAGGACCAATGTCTTGGCTTAAATTTTTTTCCCATGTGAGCATACCGGCAAAAGCATTTTCAAAAGATGTCAGCTTAATTATGAGAAAGGTACTTTCACCAAAAGCACCGAACATAAAAAGTGGATCGAATGCTCGTATGAGACTTCCGGGTGCCCGAGTCTTAAGCTTTTCTAGAAACTCGCTTGTTGGAAAAAGATAAGGTGTTTCTTTCGCCCCCTCTTTTTTTATGAAAACAACTTGTCTAATTTCCCTTGCTTCTACATTTTGAACAGCGCTCGTGAGAGTTGTGATAAAAATTTCGCGAGAGGTTGTGGCGAAGTTAAGAGTAGTTTCAGCGTCGATAGGGATGAACCTATTTGCTGGCGCAGTCATGATCGGAGTGGCAGATCTCCTGACGAATTCATTATAAGCGAACCAAGCTCCACCTATGCCTAGGGCAAAGAGTATTACACTTCCCAGTATGAGGTTAAATAATTCAGTTCTTTTTTTAGCATTCTCCCCAGGTGCGTCAGCATTAGATTGAATAGAACCCTTTTTTAAATGTTCTGCTTGTTGAATAGAGACCAGCGATCCACGTTCCTTTTGAAGTGCTTCCGCTACATCTCCCTGAAAGGTGCGGATTTGTTTTAAGTGAGTTTCTTCAGGGTCCATTGCTCTATCTTAACTCACTTGTAGTGAGCTTGTCCCGCCGTGGCGGGACGAGTCGAACTATTTGGAGCTTCATTCGCGAGTTTTTGCATTATTGGTGTTAAGCAGATATTTTTTGGGATTCTGGTCAAGATCGAGAAAATCATCTGCTGCCTCAATGAGGCGCGCCGAAGAAGATTTGCCAAAGGCCACCATTTCTACTTGACAACCGTGTGTGTTTTGCAGATATTCTACCAAAGGCACATAGTCACCATCACCCGAGAGAAGAATAATGCTATCAAGTTTAGGTGCCATAATGACGGCATCGATGGCGAGCCCGACGTCCCAATCTGCTTTCTTGGCTCCACCTAGAAAGATTTGTAATGGTTTAGAGCGGATCTCAATACCCGCTTTTTCCAGAGCGCCGAAGAAAGCATTCTCTTCACCGGATTCGGTTGTGACGACATATGCTAAGGCACGGATAAGGACACGTCCATCGAGGGCGTCTTTTACTATGGCACTAAAATTCGCTTTGGCATGGTGGAGATTTTTTGCACTGTGATAAATGTTTTGCGTGTCTATAAAAATGCCGACCCGCTGGGCTTTATGTTTTATTACTGTCATTGAATTTTCTAATCTATTAAAATTACTAGTAGTGAGCTAGTCGAACTATTTCTTCAAACCAAGTTTCTTTTGCAAAGCCGAAGCGCGCTTCGGACTTTTCTTTTCCAAATACTTCATATGTGCCTGACGACCTGCCACCATGGCAAGTAGTCCTCGGCGTGAGTGATTGTCTTTAGCGTGTATCTTAAGATGTTTGGCTAATTCCTCAATACGCTTTGTCAGTATGGAAATTTGCACTTCAGGGGAGCCCGTATCCTTTTCGTGGACAGCCACTTCCCTGATGAGCTTTTGTTTCTTGGTCTTTGAAATCACCCCATAAGAATAGCACATCTAAGTCTTGTTTACAAGGGCATGGTATAATGTCGCACAATATGAGTAATGTAAGCGAACTCGAACAATTGAAGAGAGAATTTCTGGAATATACCGAGATTGAAAAAGGTCGGGCGCTCAAAACTATTGAGAACTATGATCATTACCTTTCTGTTTTTCTTGCCCATACACAACTGAAGAATCCGAAGGATATTAGTGATGATATGGTGAGGGAATTTCGAATGTGGCTCAACCGCCAGTCGACCGGCAATAACAGACAAACTGGCGAGACTATGTCGAAGAAGACGCAAAATTACTATCTAATTGCCTTGCGTGCGTTTCTTAAATATCTTGCTCGGCAAGAGATAACGAGTCTACCAGCCGAGCGTATCGAACTGGCCAAAGTCTCGGAACGTTCTCTTGATCTTATATCCCCTACCGAACTCTCTCGTTTGCTGGTAGCGCCGGAGGGTCATGGAGTTAAAGATCTTCGCGATAAGGCAATTCTCGAACTACTGTTCTCCACAGGGTTACGTGTATCTGAACTCTGTTCGTTAAATAACGATATCGATCTATCTCTCGGAGAATTTCCTATCAGAGGTAAGGGTGGCAAGGTGCGGGTAGTCTTTGTTTCTGATGAAGCCAGGAAAGCCGTGTCCGATTATCTCAAGGCTCGCAAGGATATGAATGATGCTCTTTTTGTCCAAATGGGAAAAGAAACTAAATCCAGAGAGCCTGTATCCCTAACTCGTCGTTCTATAGAAAGAATTGTGAAGCACTACGCCATCAAAGCCGGTATTTCAAAGAAAGTTACTCCACACGTTATTCGTCACAGCTTTGCTACTGATCTTTTAAGCAATGGTGCCGATTTACGTTCGGTCCAAATGCTTCTTGGTCACGCCAATATTAGCACTACTCAAATTTATACCCATGTAACGGACAAACAATTGAAGGATACACACAAAAAGTTTCATTCTAGGAGAAGATAATAATACAACTCACATACGCTAACTTAATGCTATAGCACGAAGGTAACGTATAGAGATTTTTGTAGGCAACTATTTTTCTATTTGGCCTGACAAACACTCAAGAAAAAATCGGTGCAAATTTTTGGAAAAAAAGAAGCGAGGACCAAAGGATCCTCGCATGAGAAATGGCAATAAGTTTTTCCCCCTCTTTCTTAAAGTAGAGAATCTTATCGTTAATGTTGTAAATGTTCAGTTAACACCATGGGGTTGCACTTTTAACAGCTAGGGGTTACAGGTGTTAACTGAACATCCAAACTTGATAGCGGAGTTTTTAAGTCCACTATCAAGTTAGGGCGCTGGTTTGTTTAACCCCAGAAGAGAAGATACCCAGCGTAAATGAATCCCACCAAGACTACTAAAAGATGAGCTAATGGCAAATTGAGCAGTCTAAAACAACCTTTTTATGTTAGCCTGTATGGATAGAAGCCTAATTAACTACATAGCATGCGTAAAAAAAGTGCCCGTATTGCAGAAATACAAAGATAAAGAGGAATGGTAAGAGAA
>JAUSDP010000033.1 GCA_030650605.1 bacterium | reverse complement strand
GCCGGACGAAGTATAATTTCCCAGCAAATAGCACAATTTTCCGATACCCCGGAAATCATCAATAGCTTCATCGCGCTCCTCAAGAGATTTGAAAAACCGTGCAATCCAGCCTTCTACCGTCATGCCGTTTTCCTTCATGCTGTGAAGTGCTGCGAGATAGTCATTCGGACTTTGGTTCGCCTCGAGCTTTGTCCGCCCCTCTTGTGTGGCGCCTTTTCCTTGAGCAGGGATATCGCCCGCTTCCTGCAATTCCACAATCCATCCAGGAAATGAGAGTGTGCCCATGAGCTGCTTCTTGGTCATGCCTTCAGAAGTATCTTGTGCGTAGCGTTTTGGATAATATAAAAGCGTTTCATTCACATCGCCTTTCTCAAATTCATCCCAGCGATACAGCGGGCCATCGTCATTGCCAATACCCTTCTGCACTTCAAGAGGCTTTGAACGGTCGCCAGGCGCAAAGATACGCCCTTGCTCTCCGCGTGTGCGCAATTCGTTCTCCAGTCGCTTGAAAAGCGTCTCAAGGGGCATTGCGACAGGGGCAAGAACAAGTTCGGTAAAGCCTTGCGCTCTTTTTGTCTCAAACCTCTTTTCCGACTCGATCAGTGAGCGGGCAATCTCTTCTTGCGAGGGAATGGGGTACTCTTTGCCGTCAAAGCCTACGATGCCCAGATCTTGTGAGCGGCGGAGGGTCTCCAGTACGCCTGTTTTTGCGAGACTTTTCACGCAAGAAGCATAGCTCTCGGTCAAACGGAGCTTTTCGATGAGGGGTGAGGTGAGGATTTCAGGGGGTGAGTATCGTTCGGGCATAAAAAGATGTATTTCATTTCCGTAACAGTACCATAGGGAATGAATAGTTCAATGCAGTTTTTGCAAACATCACCCATATCTCATACCCTCGCTCACGCCAGCGTTTTTTCTAACCGTCTTTTTTCGCAGCACCCCTCACTTTTCTCGAGCCGATCTTAATGTTTTTTCAGTTTTTGAACTTCCTTGAATTTCAGTGTTTTTTCTTTGTTTTTATCTCTTCAAAACCCTCCATTTTTACCTTTACTTCGATACCCATTATCTAATCACTCTATATTTTGTCTGATCAGTGGTTTTTCTGATGAAATATATATAGTAGTCAAAGGTTTTAGAGGAGCAAGAAATGTATGGAATAAAGGAAAACAGAGCGTCCACCTGTTGAACCTGGGTTCAACAGGTCGTTCAACAAGCTATTCAACTAGTTGAGTAACTTTTTTAAGGCACAGAATGTGCGAAAAACCGCCCTCGGAAACCTCCTCGGCCGGACTCAAAAATGAGTGCCATTTTTGAAGTATGCAAAATTAAGAATTTTGCATGAAATAGGTTCGAGCGGAGTTGTAGAGGCGTA
>JAUSDP010000031.1 GCA_030650605.1 bacterium | reverse complement strand
CACGCCTGGAAAGCGTGCGTAGGTTCATAGCCTACCCGGGGTTCGAATCCCCGTTTCTCCGCCAGTATTTATAAGGCTCTCCGCGTGAGAGCCTTATTTTTTGCGCTATTCAAACCGATTGCGCTATTCAAAATCAGTTTCCCGTTAACGCCTGGGACAATTTCGCTTCCTCCTCAAAATATTTTATTTCTTGACCGTCAACTAGGTTTGACGATCACCTCTCAAAAAAGAATTTTTAATATTGTTAATTGGATTGGTAGAATGCAAAAGTATTTTGTTACTTTTCGCTGCAACTCGATTGAAAAAAACAGAAACGCTCTCAACGATTTACAAGGGACAAGAATGTTTTCGTATCGCAAAACTGTTGCCCGAGAATAAAACTAGGGTTTGACATATGGCAACAATCGAAAAGTCGGTGAAGTCGCAGTTCGCGAAGGTATTTACTTCTGCCGACTGGCCGCTATTCAAGAAAATGGCAGAAGCAAACCTTCGCGAGGCAGCTACGCTATTGAAATTAAATATGCCAGTCGAGGAAGCGTTGAAGCTGCTTGCCCGTAATTCAAGAAAGCGGCTACTCATCGGGATCGGCGTTGAGCTTCTTCTAAAGGCCATCTATTTGAAGAACGGATACGCCATCAATCTCCCGCCCAAAAATAGTCAGCTAAAGTTTCCGTTTCTAGTCAAGGACGCAGCATGCGTACAACTTGTTGATGACAAGACCGTCATGCTCAACGATCTAATCGAAAAACTCTCAAGAATCATAACTCTTCAGAATGAGAGTGTCGCACTAACCGGACTGAAAATAGCCAAAGTTTTCAGAAACAAAGAGGGGCACGGAGTCACAATTACCCACGAGTTTGATCCAAAGAACTACACAGATATAGCATCATCCCTCATTGAACTCTATCGCGATGCGTTCGGTGAAAAATTAATGATTCAGTTCTCACTCGCGCACGACGAGCCAGCAATCTGGACACTTTCTTGAAGAAGAATTGTAAGCATGAGTATGACAAAAAAATACATCGTGCACCGAGTCCTAACTCAACCGTTAAAAGCAGAAAACATGACTAAAGCATCTCAAAAAATTGATTGGCTCTTCGGTCGGGGACTGTCGATTTGTTGTGGTCTCCCGAGTGAAATGAGTTTCCCAGCGATAGGCGAATGTGAAAAGAAAACTGGTATATCTTCTAAAAAAGCGAATCCCAGCAAATGCTATTTATTGTCAACTATAGTGGAGATTACTAATTTTATTATTTTTTTAATGTCGCTTCTACTTGTTGGTCAGGTTAGTGCCGCAGAATTTTTAAGTAGCGGCCATCAGACGGTAATTTTAATTGAAGGTGAAATTAAACCAGGCGATTTTAAACAGTTCAATCGTGCCCTCCTTTATCAGCTGGAGAATAACAAAAAAAATAGAGGAGAAAAAGACCTTTATCATGGAGTTTTTCAGGTATATCTGAATTCTCCAGGAGGCAATGTAGAAGAGGCATTACTGTTCGCCAATATGTTCAGAAAACAGTTTTTTCGAGTAGGCGTGGATTATGGTCATAGATGCTTTAGCTCTTGCACAATAATGTTTGCAGGGGGAGTAGACCGGTATCTCGATGCTCAGGCCAGTCTCGGTTTTCATAGATTAAGCTTAGTTCGAAAGGAGCTTGACATATATAAAACGAAGGCAATGACCGATCCGGAAAATGTAAAAGTGACTGCATTTCTACGAGATGTAGGTTTCCCAAGCTTACTCATCGAAAAGATGAACGATACGCCACCTTCAGATATTTATATCGTCGATGAAGCTTGGTTAAAAGAACATGAGCTTTTTAAGGCAGTTAAATATCAACCGGCATTTACGGATGTAATTGAAAAGCTTTGTGGTACTGAACCAAATCTATTGAAGACGCCCGACAAGGGCACTCTTGATGCCGTTTATGCTTGGGTCGATTGCAAACAAGAAGTTGTTTATCGTAACCGAAAAAATGTCTTAGATGATTTGAGAAAAAACGCTAAATAATTATTGTCGGATTGTTGCTCTCGATAGAAAGCTTACTCGTTTGGGCTCACATGCTGAAATCCAAGACGATAATCTCACAATCATTAGGTTGATAGCCTTAGGCTTATTTAGTCGCATGAAATTATTCGCAAAAGACATACTGCAATAGTTGGAACCCATGACGCGCTACGATTTCTGGTTGCGGCCTCAAATTAATCGAGAAGCGATCGTCCGCAACCTGTTTTTTTTCGCTCTTTACAAAAAAATGCAGACTTAACGTAGTGGTTCAACAAATTCCGGTTTTCGCCGATACACTCGTTCAGTAATTTTACTGTCGGCATGTGACAAAAGAGCTGCTGCATGCTCCAAAGTTTTTGCATCACTGGCGCACTTTGCGCGTAAATCATGTTCTGTAAATCGCTCTATTACTGTTGTCTCATCCATCACGCGTGCGAAAAATCCGCACCATAAAGATTCGCACCCACCCGCCCTGCCTGTAGTATCGTAAAAGTATCCTTTTCCATCACGGTTGCAAAATAAAAATGGCGACAATTGCACAGGTCGAACCGTCATAGCCAATGGCACCGCCTCGCGTATCTTCGTTCGACTTTTTTGCCTTGTCGCCTTTTCGGTCATAATTTATTCCTATTAATTCTTTTGCATTTTATTACGTAAAAACAATTTTTATGTCGCTCTAATATAGGCTGAAACCCGCATCAGAACTAGGTTTTGATAACTTCAGCACACTAGCAAAACAATATTATGGAATTTGTACATCAGGGTATGCTGCCAACGTCTTTGCAGTCTTCACAAACGCTTTATCAAATGTTTTGAATCCAGTTTCCTTTGCACTCATTGCCAGATGCACGGCATCGCCAAAATCCATTCCGCCTTCATACCAATGCAAGGCATAGGCGAGAGCATCGAGGTTTTGCGGCTTGAAATTTTCCAGGCCGCATAATAGCCGAATCGACTTTGCAACCTCCACCCGCTCGCAGTCGCACGACTCCAGCACCCAAACCAGCTCCAGAAAAACTGTGATCGGTGCGGTGCATGGTTCGGTGCCATGTAACAGTTTTTCTGCAATATCTGCTTGCGCCGGTGAATCGTTTAGTAAGTAACGGGCGAGTATGTTGGTATCAAGTGCAATCATTACGCCCTACCCCTTGCTGGCATCGTCTTGTGCCTTCAGCCTGGACTTAATGCTGGCCTTAATATCTGCATCATCAGGCAAGACACGCCCCCGCTTCGCCAGGAAGCCTCTTACCTCTCGGACTGTCGCTTTTGGAAAGAGTGTTTTCGGCGTCAGAGTCAGGCCAGTAGCCGTTACGCTAATGACAAACTCTGTTCCAGGAGGCAATTGCATATCGTCCCGCATTGCTTTTGGGATAACGATTTGTCCTTTGCTGGATAATTTAACAGTGTCCATGATGCGCCTTGTTTTCGGTAAGTCTTAACATCTTACCGCATGTCTGGCTGAGCACCAAACCACGCACATAACGCTTTACGCCTTACGCAAATAGACCGCGCTATTGACGATTTTAAATATCAATCCAATCTAGCAGTTACAGAAAATCAATTGCTGAACCAATACCGCAAGCCACGTCCAATGGTTTGCTTAAAAAGCCTCTAAGTAATCAACGACTTAGGGGCTTTTTAACGTTCTCACTTTACTTTCATGGCAATTATTTAACGCCATCCTGCACTGAAATTTCAGGTGCTGAAAGCGGTAGGACGACGGTGAAACATGTTCCTTGACCGAGCTGACTTTCAAGATTGAGCGTACCGCCAAGAACACCTGTCACAAGATTGTAGGCGATATTCATTCCAAGACCAGAGCCGCCCTGTCCGAGCTTGGTGGTGAAGAAAGGATCGAACACGCGCTTCTGGTCGGCTTCACTGATACCAGCGCCATTGTCGCTAAAACAGATTTGCGCATGATGTTCATCAACGAGCTTGCTGATGATCTGCATCTGTCCGGT
>JAUSDP010000026.1 GCA_030650605.1 bacterium | reverse complement strand
CTTCTCTTACCATTCCTCTTTATCTTTGTATTTCTGCAATACGGGCACTTTTTTTACGCATGCTATGTAGTTAATTAGGCTTCTATCCATACAGGCTAACATAAAAAGGTTGTTTTAGACTGCTCAATTTGCCATTAGCTCTATTTATCTCTTTCTCCTTGAGTCGGATCGCTTTCCAACACTATTCGTTTTCCGGAAAGAATTGATCTTGCTTTCTCTGACGCCTCTTTGCCAAAACACTCGACAGGTTTACGCGGGTCTACTGTCTCTGGCGTATTTATGCCGATTAATCTTAATCTCTCTGTTTGACCGTTAATATTGATATCAATAGTATCTCCATCGACTACTCTCATTACTTCGTATGATTGTCTCGGCTGACTGGTAACGACAACAGAAGCTATCGAAGGGTACGTTTCTTTAGGCAACACCTCGGTAAAGGTTGTTTCTTGTGTAGGTCGTAGAGAATCCTCTTGGTGCCAAGTATCTAACACAGAGCCACAAACAAGAAGCGCTAGTCCCAACACAACTGCCAGTATATATCTATACATCTTTAAATTCTGTCATGAAATGAAGAAAGAAGCATGGAGAAATAAGATAGTGGAGCAATAAAAAACGCGGCCCTGTGGCAGAGCCGCGTCCATGAATGTAACCCACACGGTTGTCAGTTTCGAGCCATATTGACCAGAGTCAAAGTGGCATCGCTGGGTTGTGGGAGTAGAAAGAAAGCAAGCGCCTCGTCATTTCCATAGTCGACCAGACATATCCGTCCCTTGTACCGACAAAAGTTGGTCGCCCGTGTCATGTCGGCAATTAACTTTGGCGGCATACCTTCGAGAAATCCTTGGAAAGGATGAGAAGCGTCGAGCTCCTCTTGACTGATTTTCTCACCACGCTTCTGAATGTTGATGAGCGGGCCAAAGGAGTATAGGGTTGGAATTAAGAATCGACGGGGAAACTCTTGCCACAGCCGTCGCTCGTTTCGGTTGGCGATAATTCCCGAAAAGATGTACCTGATGCCGGCGAGGAACGGATTCTCGGCGAAAGTAAGCAATCTCTCTTTCACTTCGCCATTTATCCAGTGCTCGAGCAATCTTTGCAGACCTCGGAAGGGACGGAGGCGGGCGATCTTAATTGCTATAGTCCCGATTAGTATGACGAATCGTGTTGCTCCCCATGAAAACTGTATTTGCATAAATCCTCCTTCAGTTGTACCTTTGTCTGCCCTTATTTATACATATATATAGTATTTATGTCTATAGGGTGAATCTGGTACATTTTGTTGACACTAAATTTAATAGGGTATAAGATAGTAGTAATCAAAAAT
Organism: bacterium; assembly: GCA_030650605.1. Lineage (GTDB taxonomy): Bacteria > Patescibacteriota > Minisyncoccia > Phycocordibacterales > Zambryskibacteraceae > UBA5004. The sequence goes on along the minus strand of JAUSDP010000026.1, from coordinate 533 downwards.
GTTAATAAAACTACAACTTTTATCAAGGCGGTATAGATAGCCATTGGTTATCTTGTGGTTTAAAACCCCCGCCTCGAGAGAGGCGGGGGTTTACATTTTTGATAGAACTTTGAAAACTGAATGCCATCACGGATGATTGATCCAAGTGGGTCTTTTCGCATCTGTAGATGGAACAAAAATATTCTCGCTATCTGATTGTAGGATAGTGAGAATAGTGCTAAATGAACCCCGCCATGGGGCGGGATAAAATTGATTTCATTTAGCAGGACAGAGCAGGATCTGATCGTGCCTGGACGGGACGATCAGAAACTCAAATAAATTAGTCCCGATTTGATTTATCAAATCGAGGATCCTCGATTCTTGAAAAAGAATCGGGATAAGTGGTTTTTAAGTTTCCTAATAGGAAATTTAAGGGCGTACGGTGGATGCCTTGACTCCAAGAAGGTGATGAAGGACGTGGCTTGGCGGCGATACGCTTCGGGGAGGTGCCTAGCAACCTTTGATCCGAAGATGTCCGAATGGGGAAACCCGTC
>JAUSDP010000019.1 GCA_030650605.1 bacterium | reverse complement strand
ACCATGGCACCAGCACAGAATGGGGGCCGCGCTACCGCCTTACCCGCGCAATGGAAACCTACGCCATCCAAAAGGTCGATGCAGTAACAACGATTTGCGAAGGTCTGCGCAGCGACATTATCCAGCGCGGCATTCCCTCAGGCAAAGTGACCGTGATTCCCAATGCGGTGAATATCGAAGATTTTAATATTGGTGAAGCTGCAGATACCCAGCTCGCGGCAGACTTAGGCCTGGATGGCAAAGTCGTCTTGGGCTTTATAGGCTCTTTCTATGCCTATGAAGGTCTCGATGTCTTGCTAAAAGCGCTGCCTGCTATGCTGGCAGCGAATCCTGCTATTCGTCTATTGCTGGTTGGCGGTGGCCCGCAAGATCAAACGCTAAAAACATTGGCCCAACAAATGGGCGTCACCGACAAAATCAAGTTCACAGGCAGGGTGCCGCATGAGCAAGTACAGCGCTATTACAACCTGGTTGATGTCCTTGTTTATCCGCGCTTGCGCATGCGCCTCACGGAGCTGGTAACGCCGCTTAAACCACTGGAGGCAATGGCGCAGGGGCGTTTGCTGGTCGCATCAGATGTAGGCGGGCACGGTGAGTTGATCAAAGACGGAAAAACCGGCGTTCTTTTTAAGGCAGATGATCCGCAAGACCTGGCAAGTAAAGTGCTCGAGTTAATCGCCAAGCCAGAACGTTGGCCAGCCTTGCGTATAGCGGCGCGTCAATACGTAGAGAACGAACGCAATTGGGCAGTAAGCGTGGCCAGATATAAAAAAGTCTATGCCGATCTCTGCCCTGCAAAGCAAAGTGAGCATGACGCGCAGCCGTACAGCATAAAAACCAAATAAGTGGCAAGCCCAGCACGCACTATCCATGCGGGTTGCAGGCCATATAGGCTGGAAAGGCGCATGGATAGTGCGTGCTGGGCTTGCTTACTTTACATTTATATGTTGTTGCGTAGGAGTGCTAACATGTCCGAGAATCGGTTCTTCAATTTCTTTTTTCTTTAGTAAAAATATTCGCTTATGCCCTCTTCATTAATAGACCGTTTTTCCGAATATATAATCCGTAGCGCAGGGGATAGAATTGCCGAAGGAATGGGAGGCAGAGGGAATTTTTGTATTTTGAATTACCACCGTATTCTAGATCGTAAAGATCCGCTGCTGGACTCAGAACCTGATGTCAGTACTTTTCGCTGGCATATGAAAGCATTAGCTGAAAATTTTAATGTGCTGTCTTTATCTGACGCGTTAGAAATGCTTGAAAACGGACATTTGCCTCCCAGAGCTGTTTGCGTCACTTTTGATGATGGCTACCGTTCAATTCATGACTTGGCTCTTCCAGTTCTTGTTGAGTACAAAATTCCAGCGACCATCTTTGTTTCCACAGGTTATCTTGATGGCGAGAATATGTGGAATGATCGAATTATCGAAGCTGCTCGAATCCTCCCTGAAGGCCCACTTGATTTAAGTGAAATTGGCCTCGGAATTTATACAGTACCATCATTGAACCGACGTAAAAACATGATCGATTTTCTGATTGACTCTGCAAAATATTTACCAACAGATACCAGATTAAATCTTCCAGCTAAACTAGAAAATTTTAACGGCAACGTACAGACAGCACATCTCATGTTGACGCGTGAAATGGTGATAGCTCTATCAAAGCGAGGAGTGGAAATTGGAGGGCATACAGTTTCTCATCCCATATTAACAAGTTTGACAAACGACGAAAGTAAATATGAAATTACGCAATGTAAAGTTGAGCTTGAAAAGCTAATTGGTAAGCCGGTCACTTTATTTGCATACCCTAATGGAAAAAAGGATGTGGATTTTGATGAACGGCACGCAAAAATGGTCAGCGAGGCCGGATATGTTGCTGCCTTTACTACTGCGATTGGGGCAGTCAATGCTACAAATGATAATTTTCATCTGCCACGTAGTCGTCCCTGGGATAGTACCCCAATGTTTTTTAAATTACGCTTGCTAAGATGGTTGGCAAAATAGCTGTATATTAAATTTAGTATCTTATGAACAGCACAAGAAAAACGATTAGCATTTCTTTTTTAACTCAATATTTAGAACTAGCTATTCAATTCACCGGGGTAATTATCCTCGCTCGAATTTTGACCCCATCAGACACGGGTACCTATTCAGTTGCAGCATTTTTAATGACGCTACTTCATGTGTTTAGAGATTTCGGTGTGGTGAATTATCTTATTCAAGAAGTTGATCTGACAGCGGAAAAAATTCGTTCTGCGATGGGTGTTTCAATCATACTTGCATTGATCGTTTCATTGATTATGTTGTTATCGAGTGGAGTTGTTGCCGCTTTTTATAACAATGCAGCATTGAAAGAGATATTGGTTGTTATGGCCGCTAGTTTTGCTATTTCTCCTTTTGGATCTTTATTGATCGGAATTTATCGGAGAGAGTTACAGTTAAAAACGATTTTTTTTATCAGAATCAGCAGTTCTATTTGCCATGTGATCGTAGCTACTACATTAGCCTTCGCTGGTTATGGCGCACTCAGCTTGGCATGGGCAAATTTTGCTGGCATTCTCGTTTTTGGGATCGTAGCAAATCTTAATCGACCAAAAAATATGCCATGGGTACCTTATTTCAGAAATATTCGCAGCATTCTTTCTTTTGGTGGAATTTCAAGTATTGGTTCTGCTGCCAACACGATAGGAACGAACAGTCCGGATTTAGTTATCGCGAAAATATTAGACATGGCTTCTGTCGGTTATTTTAGTCGTGCGACCGGTATGGTCCAGCTATTTACCCGTTTAATTAGTTCGGCACTGACTCCCTTGGTATTGCCATTTTTCGCCAAAATAAGACGTGACGGTGGCGATGCTGCAGAACCCTATTTAATTGCAGTCAATTATTTAACTGCGTTGGCATGGCCATTTTTTGCCGTTTTAGCCTTATTGGCTTTTCCTATGGTCAATACTCTTTACGGATCGCAATGGACCACCTCTGTGCCGATTGTGAAGTTACTTTGTTTGGCAGGAGCCATTGGAACGCTTACTTTATTCGCTAGCCAAGTGATGGTGGCAAACGGACAAGTTAAAAGTGCCACCTATTCGCAAATATTAACTCAGCCATTTAAAGTATGCGCGGTCCTATTCGCCTCATCATATGGATTGCCAGGTATTGCCATCGCACTTATTTTCATGGAGTGCGTTGCGTTGTTTGTTGTTTCATGGTTTTTAAGTAGGGCGATTCAAGTTGGACTACAACGGTTATTTTTTTCATGCAAACAAAGTGCATATTTGACTTTGTTTAGTGTTGTCGGGCCTTTTTTAATTATGACTTTTTGGGGTGATCAGGCAGGGGAAACTGTATTTGTTTTGATTGCTGGAATCATTACGGCCGCTTTGGGATGGCTGTTGGGAATAACTTTACTTAAACACCCTTTTTTAGTTCTTTTATTGGAATCTTTAGGACATGCCAAACTGCTTATCTCAGTAAATACTTCAATTCGGGAAAATTTGAAGATGAGGTTAAAAACGCAAATAAAGAGTTTGCTTTATTACTTGGGAATTTTTTCTGTATTTCATAAATTGAGAAATCGAGATCAGCTAACCATTGTCATGTTCCATCGAGTACTTCCACGTACCGATGTCCGTTGGCAAGGAGCAGATCCTGAATGGACAATGAGTACAGAAACCTTTGAAATGTGTTTGAAATTTTTTAAAAAACATTACAACGTCATTTCGATGAATCAACTAGCAACGGCGATGAATGGAGGTGATAAATTACCCAACGTGAGCCTCTTGATTACTTTTGATGATGGTTGGGCAGATACATCAGAATTTGCACAAGCGTTACTTGAAAAATTTTCATTGCCAGCACTGGTGTTTGTTGCAGGAGAGGCTGTCAACCAGTTTTCTCCATTTTGGCAAGAGACGGTTTACAGCACGTTGACAAAGAATAATGGCGGTTTAGCTAGCTTAAATTCAGCTTTGATCGATTGTGACATGAAAGAGATCGAGTTATCTGGCAAAGTTGCAATGACAGAGAACGACATTCGAACTGTTATTACTAAGTTGTATGGAAATGATTTTAGTCGACTTAAGCAACTAGCCAATCGCTTGTATTCACATACCGGAGCTCCCGCCGCGATGTTAAATCAAGAGCAGTTGCAAAAATTATCTACTTCATTGATTTCTATCGGTAGTCACGGTAACACTCATCAACCGCTAACAAAAATTGTAAATCCTACCGAGGAAATTTTGCGAGCTAAGCATCTACTGAATGATCTTTTATCTGGTGTTAACGTTGACACGATGTCTTTTCCGCATGGCGCATATGACGATAATGTCCTTCGGGCTTGTAAAGATGCAGGATACAAATACCTATTCAGTAGCGATGCGATTCTCAATGATATGAATGGAAATACTGATTCTGTCATCTTCGGAAGAATACATATTTCAGAACGTGCCATCACAGATAAACGGAGACAATTTAGCCCCTCTATATTTGCTGCACATTTATTTTTTCGAGAAAAAAATCGAGTAAACACAATGAGTAAAAATGCAAACTAATTTTTTAACTTCAAAAATCGTACATCCGGCTAATCTTGATTCAAATCAGATTAAATGTTGGGAATCATTGTCGTCAACGCAAACACATCTTTTTTCACCCTTTTTAAGTGTGCATTATATTTGTGCTGTGGCTGCGTCAGGAGTAGATGTTCGTGTTTGTGTTTTGTATCAAAATGATGTTATTCAGGGATTTTTTCCCTATCAGTTTAAAAATTGGTGGAGTGCATTGGTGAGGGCTGCCGAGCCTGTCGGTGGTGAGATGACGGATTACTTTGGGTTGGTCGCGCATAAGGATTTCCATATTTCGTCGAATCAGCTTTTACTTTTGGCAGAACTGAATCATATGCTTTTTTCTCATTTGGATGAATCGCAGTTGTGCTACGGGCTTAGTGGTGAACAACCTCGAACTGGTCTGAGAATTTGGTTAAACGCTTCTGAGACTGAACCTACATATCCAAGTTCAATGAGCCATAAATATTTAAAAGATACTGAGCGGCGCGAGCGGCAATTATTGCGAGATATCGGGCCAATCGCATTTGAATTTAATGCACAAGAAGATAGACGAGATAAGTTGCAATATTTGATTGCGCAAAAGAGAAGCCAATATCAACGAACAAGTACTGAAGATGCCTTGGTAATGACATGGAAACAAGATGCACTTTTGTATTTATTGAGTTCAAAATTTGCTACTTGTAGTGCCGTACTTTCTCATTTGATGGCAGGTGATCAGTGGGTTGCTAGCCATTTTGGAATTATGGGAAATGGTGTTTTGCAATATTGGTTTCCTGTGTATAACCCAGAATTATCTAAATATGCGCCAGGAAGGTTGTTGCTACATCATATTTGTAAGGAGGCGCCAATGCATCATGTTCGTGTGATTGATCGCGGCGAGGGAGATACTCCAAGCAAAAGAGAGATTACGAATGATGATCATCAATTTTATAGAGGGTCTTGGCATAACAAGTCTGCGAGTAGTTATCTCACGCGTGGTGTTCAAAGTGTACGTTGGAGATTCGGTATATAAATTATGACGAAACCAATCAATTATTTCTCATCAGATGAAAATGGAAACGAGAATGAATATGAAATCAGCGTAATTATTCCAGCTTATAACGCGGCTGAAACTATCGGACGCGCCGTGGATTCTGTGCGGATTCAAAAAATAGCATCTCTGGAAATTATTATTATTGATGATGGTAGTACTGATAATACTGCGGAAATCATCGAAGCGTTGACACGACACGATTGCAATATTCATTTAGTTCGCATGGCAAAAAATTCTGGTGTTTCAGCCGCGCGAAATGAAGGAATTCGTCAGGCTAGAGGTGAGTTCTTAGCATTTCTTGATGCGGATGATGTGTGGCTCGCCGATAAATTAAGTAAACAAATTACTGAGATTAGAACAAACCCCCAAATTAGCCTTGTTTCCTGCAATAGTCATCTGATTTCAGAATCTGGAGAATATCTGAAAGAAGGACATGTAAACCGGCGACCTGTAGAAGGCATTGATGCTTGGAAGACGCTTCTTATTTATAATTTTTTACCAACGCCGACTGTACTCACTTATAGACATTTAGTGCAAACGTTGGGTGGTTTTAATGAAAACCTTGCGGTTGGAGAAGATTTGGATCTATGGATCCGCTTGGCTTTGATGGGGGAAGTGCGTGTTTTGAAAGATGTATTAATTCATTATTACGATAGTAGTGGAAGTTTAATGAAGCGTTATTTAAGTCAGTCTGAAACAATTGTTATGCCCATGTTGGAGCTGCATCTTTTTGAACAAAAGAAAAAACTAACTGTTGTAGAAATCCGCAATATACGTGGCTTGAGATCATTTCAAATGGGGTGTAATCTTTTTTTTGCCGGCGAGTATTTGGAAAGTATTCCTATATTCATGAGAGCTGCAATTTCTGGCGTTAGGCCGATTAAAAGTCTGCTCTATATCCCACGTGCATTATTCATGGCAGTAATAAATTGGACATTAAGGAAAATTTAATTCTAATTAGTAATTAGTTAGAATTGAATTGGTGTCGTTTTTATAAATTTATAACCGTACTTTTGACTAAAATTCTTCTATCTTTTAACGTTCAGCAACTCTTAATTACGAATTGTAAACATTTGTAATTGATTAACTATCATTTTTAATTTTCAATATAATTATATTAATTAAAATTTTTTAGTTTTTAAATAAATCCGTAATGACTATACGCAACGTTAATAGCAGGAAATTTGAACATTTCTGATTTAGTCAGACTTTTACAATCAAAGAAAGTACAATTTTATTAATGATATTGCGTAATTTTTTTATAATTTAACGCCGTTGATTGGAGAAAATAAATTTTCTTTCTCTGAAAAGTATTTTTGGAATTTTTATAGGTTGCGATACAGAGTCCAGAAAATATTTTGAGAGTGATCTTTAATTATTTTGGGCATTGCGGAGTTTAGTTATTTTTTACTTCTTACGGCCTTACGTGAAAGTACAACAAAACGCCGCTTTAATAGTAATTAATTAAACTTTTTCAATAAAATGAAATCACTTAAATCGATATTAATGAATGGCTGGTATGGCCATGCCAACGCTGGGGACGATGCAATTTTAGAAGTTTTTATTCGGCAAACAAGAAAGCAGTTTGGCTCATCGATAACAGTCTTGTCTGACTTGCCAGAAAACATCGTTTTAATGGATAAAATGTTAAATGTATCAAGTCAAGAACATCCAGTTAGATATATTTCTCATAGTCGTAAGATTACAAATTTCATCACATATTTTCGCGCGATTAAGAATTGCGATTTGTTTGTCCTTGGCGGTGGTGGGCTGCTTAGGGATAATACGTCATGGAAGAATCTTTTCCGGTTGCTAGATGAAATTTGGTTGTGCAAGATTTTTGGACGTAAAGTGATGTTATTTGCAATTGGGGTTGGGCCATTCAAGACACGCTTAGGGAAATCATTAATTGGTTTTACCGTAAAAATGTGTGATTTGATTACGGTCAGAGATGAGCACAGCGCAACTCTATTGAAGGGGTTGGGCATTGCTGCCGAACGGATTCACGTGGTTTCTGATCCAGCATTTCTATTAAATGAAAGAAAATTAGAGGATGAAAGCCTTATCACTTGTCTTTCAAGTACAAAGAAAATTGGATTGTTCCCTGCATTAGGACTTACTTGTGACGGACAGAACTTAATTCCAGCACAGCAACTTGCTAGAGCATTGGATCGTATTCATGAACGTACTAAATTAGAATTTATTGCTCTGCCAATGCGTGTCCGGTCGAATGGTTTAGATGATATAGATATTTCTAATCTCATCAAATCGACAATGAGATTTCCTGATGCACTTACTGTTTACCAAAAACAATTATCACCAGCAGAGCTGAAGTGGGTTACTCGTCAAACTTTATTAAATATCACGGTGCGACTTCATGCGATGATTTTTTCACTGGGTTCCAGAGTACCTGTCGTCGCTATTAACTATGAGCCTAAAGTAAAGAACGTATTGATTCCATTTGAATCCGATCAGTACTTAGTTGAAATTGATGATGCATTTGAAGAACAGCTAGTTATAGCCGTTGATAATTGTCTTGAAAATTTGGATTGCTACAGAAAAAATATTGAGACCAAGATCGTCATACAAGAGGTTTTTGCGAAAAAAACATTCGATTTAATGAAATCTAGTTTTCTGTAATTACATAAAAATAAATTTATAAATTTGATGCAAAATTAAAATTTACCCTAATTTAGTTAGGGTTTTTTTTGGGATTGGTAAATTCAATCCAATTTTTCGGAAATAAATATCTCTTGATAGAACTGTTGTTCATGGCCGATTTTGCAATCAAAGAACTCACAATTATGGTCAAGATAAGAGAAAGTGCCAGACGTAAATCTAGCATAATGTATGGAAATTTTTCTAATGATTTAAATATTACTAATGCAACAAAGGCATGAAGTAAATATACTTGTAAGCTGTTCATTCCACATTTTTCAATCAGACTTCCTAAATTGAAGCGTGCCAATTGGAATAATAGAAGAACTCCTGTAATAGCTTCTAGATCATTCACAATCAATGCTGGAATATTTTTGTAGTCTGCCACTTCAGCAAAGCCAAGTTCTTGACTTAGATTCATACTTATTTGAAAATATTTAACAATAAGAAACGCACTTATCGTTAGTATGGCTGCTTGAAAACGTTGTATTTTTTCAAAAATTCTTTGATGCAATTCGACTATTAATATGATTAGGGGGATGACATAAAGGGTCGGCAGTAATCCTAGAGGGAGATAGTTTCGTAGTTCCGATGAAATGCTCCCAATAAAAAAATGTAACACAACAAAAATACCTAAAACGATCTTTATCGCGGTAGCATTTATTTCTTTAATTAGACCACGTAAAAGCATCAACGATAGGAATGAAGGTAAAAACCAAAGCAAAGACATTTGGGTAACCTTCTTCAGGATCGTGCTATTTCCGCTGTATAAAGCGATTAGAAGATTTTGAAAGTCGACGCTAGAAAAATTTTGCTTGATTTGCATCGTGATTGTGGCAAGACAACATACCATCCAAAAGAAAGGGACGTAGTACGAGAAAAAAAATTTCCCCAACGTTTTTTTTGTTATTGGATCAGCTGGACGAAGAAAAGGTAATGCGAAAAAACCAACAACATGGAAGGAAAAACCTTGCAAAAAATATGGAAACATTCGATGCGCATATTCGTTATGATCAAAAATCACTAAAATGATCAGCAAGCCTTTTAGTATATTTTGATTCATACAGTTTTTTTAATGTTAGTTATGGACGGAAGCAATTTATTTTCCAAAACCACGACGATAGCAAAAATTGCATAAATCATGTCGAAATAAGCAAAACTCAATGCCGCACCCCCAACAGCAAAAGTAAATATAGATAGTTGCAGCATTGTCGCTAAATTTATTAGCCATTCAGGACTTTTTGCTTCCTTAGCCTTTTTTGCAATGCGCCCTGCTTTAAAAAAAGATAAGGTGAGGATAGTAACAAAAATGAAAAATCCAACGAAACCATGATCGCCGAGAACTTGAAAATATATGCTATGTGCAGCATGAAAGGTTCGTGGATCAGGTACTGCTGTACCAGTGTAAAAAAAAGGATAATTAGAAAAATCTTGTGAAAGGGCAGACCAGACACTGAAATTTTCTATGGCTTTGAAACCACCACCAAAAATCGGATGCTGTAATGCAAGAATAAAGGATAATTTCCAAGCAACTACTCTTCCCATGAACGAGGCATCACCCTCGGCTTGACTTATGGAATTCATTCGAGTGAACCATTCTTCAGGAATCAACCCGATCATCGCGCCACCTATGCAAACAAAAAGTAGGGCAAAGAGGAATTTTCTTTTGCTTTTTATGAACAAATATCCGCCCACCGAGATAAGTGCAATCAATCCACCGCGGGAGTTAGTTCCAATAATCGCAACGATAAGTAGTGTAATCAACCCGATCAAACCAGATTTAATTATCCACGATTTTTTACCGAACTCACCTAGCAGGTAGAAACAGATCGGCAATAGCATAGCCATTGCAACTGCCAGTTCATTTCTGTCCCCCAGCACATGCTTGGCCATACCTTCAATATGATGTCCACCACCACTTGCAACGTATTTGAGTCCTTCCAATCCTGAAAAAAAACCAACTGAAAGTATTAGGCACCAAAGGAAAAAATCGATATGTAATTTCTTATTGATAATAAGCAGAATAAAAATAAATAGCGTTGTTATTTTTGCTAATTTAAACCACCATTCCCAAGCGACTTCTTGCGATGCGATAGCAAACAGCGTTGTAAGAAGTGTCCAGAGTATAAAAATCAGCACAAGCACACCGACACTTCCTAACTGAAGACGAGATTTTTCCTTTTTTATGTAATACATGCAGATGGTTAATCCTGCAAATATAAGGTTGTATCGTATTGTTCCAGCTATCCCATAAACCCATCCATTTGGATAAAAAAGGGCAGTCCAAATCCATAAGCCAAGTCCTATAAACGGACGTTGAAAAATAGCATAAATTAAGAATGGTAGAATAGCAATTAAGACTATGTCACGCATGTAATTGCCTATATATCGGTTTCAGTGGGAGCTTCATTCTGCTCGGATTTATCTTGTCGAATACCCCAAAAGCACAAGTACACCAGTGCAACTAAGTTAATTGACCAAAGTATGCTTTCCACTTTTACTGCCTCCTGCAGGGTAGGTACCCTTGCGTTATGTGTGCTGTGGTTGAGGGTGTATGGAGAATGTAAATGACATTGTCCATATTTATATACTCCCCAACTTCTTATATAAAAAGAGTCCATTGACGCATATATCTAGTGGATTTCAAAAATATACTGCGTGTAGTATGTTTAATATGCGGTTAAAAAGAGCTCTTTTTTGATTGGTTATTGATGCACAATACCGTTAAATAAAGTGAGCTGCCCATCGGTTGTCGCTTCCCAACTAAAGTTTTCTGCATAACGACGAGTCGCCGCTCTGTCTGGGTATTGATCTTGCAGCAAGCGTACCGCTTGGGCAAGTGCTTCTGGCGTACGTTCTGACATTAGTACGCCGGCTTCTGGCGCGGCCACGACTTCCGGCGTTCCCCATACTTTGCTGGCTACTACCGGCGTACCGCAAGCCATGGCTTCTAACAATACATTGGCCCAGCCTTCGCGCTCCGATGCCAATACCATCGCATCGGCAGCACCGTAATAGGTTCTTAACTTGTCTTGTTTGAGTGCGCCCAAAAACTGTACGCGATCTGCTACCTTGAGTTCTATCGCCATTCTTTCTAGCGTGTGCCTGAGCATGCCGTCACCAGCGATGAGTAATCGCATTTCAGGCAGCAGAGCCAGAGCTCTTAAAATTAACTCATGGCCTTTGACTGGCACCAGATGCCCTACCGTAAGCAGGGTAAATTGCGTCAATCCCAGGGCTTGTCGTGCCACGTCTCGTTCTATCGGTTGAAAGAGGTTTAAGTCAACACCGTTGCGTAGGGATACTATTTTTTGAGCGGGCACCCCAAGTCGCATGAGCTCATCTTTTAGTGCATTGCATACGGTGATGATGCCACTGGCGTCAGAAGCTGCCTGCAGGATTTTTTTTCTGGGACGGGTAAATTGGGGAAGTAAGGTGATGTCTGAGCCGCGTGCAGTAATGACGACCGGTTTGTTGAAGTACTTGCCGAGCTTGGTTGCTGCAACGCCATCGGGATAAAAATAATGCGCATCAATGAGATTGAAGTCGTAACCCTCGTCAATCATGCGGGCGATGCATGGTTTGGCTGCATGCGCCAGCATATCTGGTGCGATGTGCATGCCGACTTTGGGTGGTAAAAAGTAGCGCGGATGCTCGACGGGCAAGCCAAAGCGAGTTTCACGCTCCGGCACTTTGGCGAAACCGGCATAAGCGCCAAAACGTTCGTGTGTAAAAGGGAACCAGGGTACGGGGGCGACTACGCGGGCGGTCACTTTGCCACTGGCGACTAAATGGCGTAATCGCGTCTCGACAAAGATGCCATGACCAGGCCGCTCAGAATTGGGAAATAGGGTACTAAAGGTCAATAGCTGCATCAGTCGTCTATCTGGTTAAATGGTCACGCCCCACTTCTGTTGCCTGAGCTATGGTTAAGCATAACCCAACATGACAAAAAATCAGATCTGATCTGAGTAGGAATAAAAAGTACAGATTAACTTTGCAGTTAATCTGTACTTAATTTTGGTGCCAAATTATAAATAAAACTACTGAGATTTGGTGAGAATATTAAATTGCTCCAAATGTTTTTAATGGGCAATTATTCTGCGTTATCTAGGTACGATTGCAAATTGCGGTCCTGTTGCGTAGTTAGGTTTGACGCTACGCTTCACGAAGACTTGCCATGCGTTAGCACCTCCTGAAGTGCCCGAATCAGCGCTGTAGGCAAGTGCCGGTTGCATATTCGATGGAAAACCAGCACCTTCACTTGAATAGCCTACCATCTCACCAATTTTGAGATTGAGGTTTGCGGCCATTTCTGCACTGGCGCATGTGAGCGACGTTAAAGTACTTGGGCTGCTGGCTAGATACGCTTGCTTCATTGTCGTGTAGTAGTTGCCTGTCGCACTATCGCGCACATTGAGTGCATAGATTGACCCAAGTATCCAGCAGTAACCGGGATCTATCATGCGACTGATAGGGAATTTCGCTTTCCATGCAAGTAATGGTGCCACTTTATTGAATCCAAGTTCCAGTGTGTGTCCGACAGCAGAAGTAAAAAAATCGTCTTGCCAAGGTGCAATGCCTCTCCCATTATTATATATAACAGCTCCACTATCGAGAACCGTACCAAATGAATTGATTGCATTTGTGTTGTAACTATAGGCATTGTTGTACCAGTCAAGATTATCATCTAAAAATGTTTTAAGCTGCTTCTTGAGTACGTCACTGTCGGGTGTTATGTAAGTCGCATCAGCAAGTGTGCGCAACATCCAAGCTTGAGCACGTAATTGATTTAAATGAAATAATCCTTTGATGTTGTCACGATAGCCCGGGTTACTATGAAATAGGTTATACATCGTCCAAAATTGCAGCTCTTCCAGATGGTAGTAATCCCCAGTCACCAGATAGGGCAGATAAGAGAATGCTGGTTCATGAGCAGAATCCGCAACATTTGAGTTGGTGCATACGCCACCACATACGGGGAAACTCTCTGATTTTTTTGTCACAGGGTTGATCGTGTCGCCAGGATTACCTAGCAGTGTCATATAGGGGAAATTAATCAAGCTGACTGGTCTATCCGTATTTTTATCTCTGTAATGCATGGACCAGCTACCAGCCAGATCGGCAGTGCCCAGAGTGGCCTGTTTTGCATCCTTGTCCATTGTGAGTAAATATGTCGCTGCCCAGCCTGGTAGCAAGCCAATATCTGCTCGTCCGCCAGTAGCTGGCATGTATGGTTCTGCCATGCCGCTCCCCATGGGCTCTGTCACTGCACCGGTAAATTTGGCTTTGATCGGTGTAATCGATGCTGCCGTGAAGACGATGCTTTGATCATAGTTAGGCACTGCCTTGGAGGCGATCAAATACGCGGTGTTGTGCTGGATGTGGATTTGCGGCTCTGCACCCCACCAGAACACTTTGCGCCAGCGTGCGTGATGGTAGTGGGTTAATCCTGCCTTGGAATACACCGTCTGGCTGCCAATCTGCACTTGTGCGTCGTAAGTAAAATTCTGTGGGCCAGGTTCGTAGGCCCAGTTGTTTTCCAGTGTGACATCGACTCTTGCCTTGTTTTGCCCTGTATAAGAACGGATGGCAAATCGTGCTGTCAGATGCGGGTGTTCAACGCCCTGTGCATTTTTTAGCGGCGCTGAGACTTGCCATTCGTTGACGATTGCGCCTGCTAGCCAGTTGGAATATTTTCCTGATTTGAGCAAGTTGTCAGCCGATGCCGAGTAAGTTTGCCCATTGAGGGTAATGTTGATTCCTGCAGTGAAGCCTGCTGCTAGCAGCGCGCTTGGAGTTGCCGCTACGGCGGGTAGCGCGGCGGCGCTATTTTTGATCAGTTTGACTGTTTCAGTTGTGTTTGCACTTAGCTGTGGCAGGTTTGCAGAAATCACGGCATGTCGCAAAGATCCATCATCATGGGTTGCTTTAGCATCAACTTGTATCGTTAATGCCGTTCCATCGTTGAGTTGCGCACGCAGACTACTGTTAGCGGGCAAATCGCCTTTGGCAAAGACCTGCCCAAAACTGACGGGGACATTCGATTGCGCGGTAGATAGGTTTTGAATTTTTAATGAGGTGACCAGATTCGGTGTGTCGCTCGGCGATGTCGTCACCGGCGGTGTTGTGGCTGGTGGTGTGACGACAGGTGGCGTGACAATTGGATCTGTAGTCACAGGCGGTATGCTGGTCGGCGGCGACACAATAGGTGGCTCGATGGAAACGGGAGGTGCCATTCCAGGAAGTGCGCCATTGCCGCCGCATGCAGCCAGCAGGTTAACCATCAAGAGTGTGGAAAGCATATTTCTTGATTTTAGGTTTTTAAAAAAAGAGCTGTGTATTTCGTTATTCATAATTGACTTTGGCGGCGTAAACTTGATGTTGGGCAATACTTCGAGGATAACCCTCGAAAAATCAATGTCAACCTATTTTAAGGTAAGGCGGTGTAACACTTTGTAAGGTCAAATCAATTTAGCAAGCTTATCTTGAGAAGCCGTGATCAGAATGAAAATAATGTTTTCTAATGATCATT
>JAUSDP010000007.1 GCA_030650605.1 bacterium | reverse complement strand
ATGGATACCGCGTCGCCGCCAGTTTCACCTAGGGTGGTCGCCGCAATTTTTATGATCCAGAAAATTAAAGTCAGCTCTGGAACTTTGCTAAAAATCTGCTCAACTTGAGCTTGAGAATAATGCGCCATAAGTACTTCCTTTAAAATTAATATTATTTGTTTAACCTATTACAAATTTAGGATGTGCCATAGGAAGAAATACCTGCGTTATTTGATGCACCAGATCATCTAATAATTGGTAACGACGCTGATATTCAGCACGTTTTTTGCTGACAATATTTTCCATTTCTTTACGGTGCAAATGTAATGGGAGCGCATACAAACCTTTAGTATTTATCTGCCCATGGAGCACATCCCAGAAAGTATCGTAATCGGCAAAAAAATCACGGCGATAGCGCCAGGAACTGTACATATGTTGATGTTTGCTGACAGCAAATACTTGGTTTGCATCCACATGATGAGCAACAGTCATCAGTGCTTCGGCAAGCAAGCGTTTGGGAAATAAACCGTGACAACTTCTGGTTGCATCACGTACTTCATCAGCACCAAGAGGTTTGGTCGGTCCTTGCAAACCACCAATGGTAATTGCGATATTACTTTCGAACAGATGTATAGTAAAAGTCAGCGTGCTGATGGAGACGCCTTCTGAACTGCATAGCTGCAAACAGAGTTCCCCCTCTTTGTCATTTGCATGCTGCTGGGTGAGAACCATACTGAGGCTTGCATTATTCTTGCCATGTAAATTGGCGATGGTAATGCGTTCATTATTGAGCAGTGCAAGGTAGATTGCGGGCTTAAATTTCATCTTCAGCAATCGATAGTGCGTCAGCAAAGCCAATAGCTTGCCGTCCATGCCGAGTGATCGATACAAGTAGGGTCGATGCAATTTAAGGGCAAGCCGTGGATTCTCGTGCAAATACTGTTTTAGCTTTGCGTCTCGATTGAGCATGTTTAGCCAACGCAAGGTCCAAGGTAGTGTAAGGATGGTCCGAAGCACAAACTTGACACGTGTTTTTTTCTTGTCAAAACCATCTTTTTGAGAAAAATTCCCATTCGCCAACGACCATAATAAGTTCATTAAACTCATGACGATTATTCTGGAAGACGCTTTTGAACGACGGAAAGATAGGCAACAAGAGCGACTATCGTGACTAAGAACAGTGCGCTGGTTCCGACTGTGCCCAAACCCAGACCGCCATTTGTAACGGACTGAGACAATAGATCACCACACGATGCACCGAAGGGGCGTGTAAGGACATACGCAATCCAAAAGCAGGCGACTGCATTGGCCTTAAAAACGTAATGGGCAAACGCTGCGACAACGATTAAACCGCCAAATAGGAGAGCAGAGTTGGCATAGCCTAAATTTAATCCTTCTGCGATCAAGTCTCCAGCGGCAGTACCCAAAGCAAATGTAAATAGAATCGCCGTCCAGTAAAACAATTCTCGCTTGGTGCTATCAATTGCGTGTATCGACAGGGTTTTTTCCTGTCGATACCAAACGAAAAAGGTGGCGATGAGCGCGAAGCCAAATAGGCCAGTCGATATGCTCAGTGGCACACCAAGATTGTCGCTCAGGTTATCAGTAATGAGCGTGCCAAACACACTAATGAAGACGACAGCAACCCAGTATCTAGATGGGATATAGCGTTTCGCCTGAATCTGGAAAAACAATGCAATCACCAGTAATGCTGCCATCACCGCAGAGGTAAAAGTCAGACCCAAATGCAGATCAGCGTTCAGAAAATCAGCAGCTGTCTCACCCACTGTAGTGGACATCATTTTAATGATCCAGAAAAAGGCAGTAACCTCAGGTACTTTATTGCGCCAATTGGATGTGGGCTGGATTGGTAATGCGTTCATGACAATCTCCAAGATAAGTTGATTTCATTATTTTCCCAAGAAAGACTTAGCTCAATCATAGGAGATCACTTCTGTACCCAGCCGCGTAGAATTAACGGTCTAAAAAGACGAACATGAATACTGGTGGCAATGTTATAGATTGGTTCGACGAGCCAGCGCTTTCCTTTATAAACGAACCAAACACTGACACTGGCGACAAACGCAGCGCCTACCATATCAAATGGGAAGTGAACGCCAAGGTAGATACGCGCCCACGCCATCGGTATGCCCAATAAAGTGAGCATCATTCCCATTGAACGACATTGTCGATGGCATATGAAGCTAAATGACACTGCCCATAACATCGTCAAATGGTCACTAGGGAAGGATGAATCTGCGACATGAGGAATTAATGTGTGCCCTATGTCCACCATGAAAGGCCTAGGGTGCAGCCAGATGAAGCCGATGAGTTGATTGATAAAAAGTCCCGCCAAACCAGCGACTGTTGCCATTAACAGGGTCTTTCGCACGCTGTCGTTGCTACGCAGCCATCCAAGCATCAGCACAATGGGGATTAGAAAAATGGCATATTCTGCCAAGAATTTGGCGAGTAGTAATGCCACCATATTGGGATGTTCCGACGCATTAATCAGAAGAAATAATGCTTCATTTAATTTTTCCATGCGAGTTCCATGATGAACCCGCCTCCTTTATACAGAGGCGGTCGAACCTAATAATTAATCTTCCTTGTCGTTATCGTCGTCATGATCAGCTTTGTCTTCGGTGGAGGAGATGACCGTGCCGTTCTCGGCATTCACACTGACATCAAAGACCTTAGCACCGCTGACCACTTCTACGTCGTATGCCCATCCACTCTTGGTTTTTTCGTATTCAGCGCGTGAGGCCTTGCCATTTGCATGCTGTTCGGCTACCGAGACTGCTTGTGACATAGGGACTTTCGCATTAACGATGGACATCGCATCGTTTTCCACCCCTTTGCTGGCGTAGGCAAAAGCACCCAGGCTAGCGGTCGTCAAAACAGTAACGGCTACCGCAATTTTTGTGAATCGAAACATGATGAATCTCCTTTGATAAATCCGCAGATATTTGCGTGATAAGAAGCGTAAAACACCAGACTTAGCGCACACTGAGGACTTTCAGGTAAGCCAAATAAAAAAGC
>JAUSDP010000101.1 GCA_030650605.1 bacterium | reverse complement strand
CATTGCACTTTGGATGCAACGCATAGGATTAAATCTAAATCGGCTAATCGGTTCAGTTTCCACCGGAAGCACAGCAGCACCAGAATGGCTGACGAATTTCTTTGAATTAAAAGAGCTGCCAGCCAAATCACCAACGGTCACTTATGCGACAATCCGCAAACAAATGGCCGAGCACATA
The DNA here is from genome assembly GCA_030650605.1 of bacterium. Classification (GTDB taxonomy): domain Bacteria; phylum Patescibacteriota; class Minisyncoccia; order Phycocordibacterales; family Zambryskibacteraceae; genus UBA5004. The sequence goes on along the minus strand of JAUSDP010000101.1, from coordinate 36,169 downwards.
GAAGAAATCAACATCGCAGAGCCAGTACCATCAGGCACACTTTGGCAAAACTTAACCTGGCTGTCCTACCGATTGCAACTAACCGAAACAGAGCAGCAACTAGTTATCTTCATCCTGTGCCAGTTTGAATACCCAAGCTTCCGTTACGTACTCGCTGAAATCCCGACAAACGGCTTAACCGATGCCTACCGTAAATTGGCGATCATATTAGAACTTGATGTGGAAAACGTCAGACAGGCACTGGACGTCAAATCCATACTGGCAAGACTAGGCTTCATCAGCCATCACCACAGAGTCACGTGTGTGCAAAATATGATTCAATCTGATGTGCTGTTAACAGAGACACTGTGCGCACCGCATGCCAGTGAAGACGCCATGCTTCAACACTTTGCCACACCAGCAGAGTTATCTAAATTGACGGCCATGGATTTCAGGCATCTTGGTGTCGAAACAGAAATGATCATGCGCTCAGTCCAATCAGCGGTAGTCAATGGAACCAATGGAGTCAATATCTTACTGTATGGCGCACCAGGTTCCGGCAAGACAGAACTCGCTAGAGTGATTGCCAAAGAACTGGGCTATCAACTGTATGCGGTAGGCGCAGAACAAGCAAGTACGGGAACAACCATGAGCGGCGACCAACGATTGAGCGCCTACACCACTGCACAACTCATGCTAGTGAATCACGGTCAAGCCATGATGTTGTTTGATGAATGTGAGGATGTCTTCGTTCATGAGTTTTTTATGCATAGTCAAACCGGCTCCATCGACTATAGCAAGGCATGGATGAACCGCTTATTGGAATCGAATCGAGTACCGACCATCTGGATATGCAACCGCGTTGGACAGATTGATCCTGCTTACCGTCGTCGCTTCGATCTGGTGTTACGTATGATAGAACTACCGACCGCAACAAGGCACATCATGGTGGAACAGCGATTGGCACAATATGGTTTGTCCGAGACCTTGAAAAAGACCATAGCGGCTTTGCCCAAGCTATTGCCGTATCACATAGATAAACTAGAGCGAACGTTAATCAGTTTGCCAGATAACAATGAGAAAACGGCAGACCAGTGCGCCGGTATCTGGTTAAGAGAAAACGCGTCTCTGTTTGAAGCTAGTCGCCGCCAGTTCACGCGCTATGCCGATGGATCGTCCGCCGTATTTAATGCGTTCAGCCTGCCGTTCGATTGGCAAAACTTGAGCATGCAGAGGAACGATCGCGTCAAGCTAACGAATCTCTTGGCATGCGAGTCCGCACCAGCAAGCGCCATCATGATCACAGGCCCAAGCGGCTCAGGCAAGAGTACGGCAGCAGCACAATTGGCACAACATTTCAATGCGCCGTTGATGCCATGCACCTTGACTGACGTAAGAGGTTGGATCACCAGCGATATAGAAAATAATATCCAACTGGTGTTCTATGACGCCACCAACCATGAGGCAGTGTTGGTAATGGAAGACCTGGACTTGGTCGCGGCCAATATCGAACGCACGAATGGTCGCCAGATAGCCAAAAGTTTCATGAAAGTGCTGCGCAAGTGCATCAGCGATTTTGAGGGTATGGTGATTGCCACAGTCAGTGATTCAGCAATATTGGATGCCAGCACACTGACACTATTTGGTTGCCAACTCGCTTTAACCAACTTGAGCAATGATCAGAATCAGCAGTTGTTTGAAGAACTGTGTTCAGTCACACTAATGCAGCAACGCCCCTTAGTCAAAACCGCATTAGAAAAGGTAAAACTATTTCCCGGCGATTACATAGCAGCGTTGAAGCTATGCCGAGACCGAGCGATGGGATTAAGTGACACAGCAGACATCAGTGAAGCAGCTACACTCTCGCAAGACATACCTAGCCAAACAGTTGATCCAAGATACTTACTCAGTGGCCTAAAAGTCAGACACAACAACCGTCAAGCTGAGTTGAGTAATTAAGTAAGCATCCGCAGCACCAGTAATACCTTCGCAGTACCGTCATAGCAGTTCGTCAGCAATACCTCCGTAGCAAGCAATCCACTTTACTCCAACTTTCACCACCATCTGGCGAGCGTATTTCCTTGCGCGTTCGGTATCCGATTTCTCGGAGGACAGCGTTCGCCTTTTACTTTCACAAGGACACATCATGACTACCTCAATGACACCAGATCAAGATAACAATAGGGAAGCAAAAGAAGATCCACAATCAGATCAAAGCGCAGAGACACTACAAGCGGCCAATGCACCGACCATCGCCAGCCTAGTAATGCTCGCCATACGGCGCGTGATCAAGCCACCGCTATTTTCTCTCGGCCAAGTTGTGGCAACTTCCGGCGCACTGGATTTACTCGACCGTAGTGCTGTCAATGCCAGCTTGCTAGTCACCAGACACCAATGCGGAGACTGGGGCGATGTCTGTGCCGACGATGCGCTGAGTAACGACGAAGCCTTAATGAATCACTCCCGTCTGTTATCTGCCTACGTACTCGGCGCACAGAAAGAGTCGCTGTGGATCATCACGGAATATGACCATAGCGTCACGACCTTGTTATTACCTGGAGAATATTAGCCATGAACAATTCAGCCCATTCTGAAGTTCAGACACGTCCTATGTATAGCTTGTTTACTCAGTTATTGGCGGCATGTTCAGGCAGTCCAAATCCGCCAGAAAAGGCGTCACAAGCGACACATGATTTGCCTGACTGTGCCGCACTAAATAATGCGGATGACACGACGCTGGTGAATATTGCACAGTGCGCCAACACCTTACAAAGGACGCTGTATTTAGGCACTTCTGCCATCGGTTCTTGCCTTGCCTTGGCTGCGCCCGATGCACTTGATGGTGAACAGTGTGGTCCTGCTACGGTAGAAGCCATCGGTTGGTTATTTGCCGAACTAGGTGATTTGAGTGCCATCAGTCATCACATAGAGGCAACCGCAAACCGACTCTTACTTAGTCGTGATCCTCAACGCTGTAGCGGCAACATGGCTAAGGCAAGCAAAGTAGTTAAACAGTCTCGTAAGTAGCACCGCATTTGGCTGTCAGGTTTCAAATCACGGCCTCAAATCTAGTCAGTTACTACCTCACTCACCAAGTCACTTTTAATCAGGTCAAAAGTGTAGATTCATATTTACATGAATCTACACGCCTGACGTTTTGTGACGCATCAACTAAAGGGTAAAACCATGAACAAAGTCATCAACAAAGCAAGCGACATTAGCACCGCCAATAAGCTAACAAGTCTTAGCGCGAAACGGCAATGGCATGTCCAGCGCCTGCACCACAATATCGTGCCAGGTCCGTATTTAGGCGTCATGCCAAGTGCAGTCAAATTCAATGGGATAAAGCGGAGCACTGGCAAACCTATTCGCCTGCATTTCAGGCAAAGCGATGTCGATGGCGCTTGCGGCATTCACACCATTGCCATGGCGCTCGCGGTACTGGGAATTGCGAATCCACGTCAATTACAGAAGATGACGACAGCACGTTCCGGTATCGCTAAAAAGCTGTGGGGCTTGGCGCAAGATTACTATTTCAGTGGAATGGAAACGCGGCAACTCTGTGACATTCTTCTGGCACTCGATGTTGGACTCCGAGTCAGAATCAAGCGTGCTGGCAATAAGGGAGTAGCCGAATTTACGCAGAAGCATCTGACGGCTGGCACCATTGTGATCGTCGCGTTCAGTTATCCCAAATCCGGTGATGCCCATTTTGTACTCGTGGTCGGTGTCGATGGCACGCAAACTGGTGATACGCGCACTGGATTTAAAACAGATGCGCTGCTGGTACTTGATCCTGGCGTAGATGAAATCGCTTACTGTGGTTTTAATGGTCGTTTAGTTCTGCATCCACTAAAGCATGCAGGAGTGGACTACGACAGTTGCGTAATGGCCGTGGAGACGGTGAGATTGACTTCAGCGATTGCTGTGTATGCCTCGATGGAACGTGCTGAGTGGAAGCTGTCATGAAACCTTCTCCCTTTCAACAATCTTTACAAAAGAACAGAAAGACTGCCAGCACCAAGACACAATCGGCAAAACTACGTCGTGCAAAATTGGCGCAAGAATTGGCGACCGTGGCAGCTTATGTTGAGGGCGGATTGTCTGCCAATACTATAAGAGCGTATGCCTCAGATATGGCGCATTACAAACACTGGGGCGGCACGATTCCAGCGACACCGCAAACAGTGGCCAGGTATTTAGCGGAATGTGCCAAGACACTCAAAGTGAGTTCATTGTCCCGACACTTGGCGGCACTTGCCAGGGAACATGCGGCACGAGGATTGCCATCGCCGACACAATCACAATTGGTCAAGGCAACATTGCGTGGTATCCGGCGTGCCCATGGCTGCGCGCAGAAACAGGCAAAACCATTGACACCTGCCTTGATGCGCAAACTAATAAAGCCGGTAACAGAATACTCAGCATTGAGAAATTGCCGCGACCGTGCGCTTTTATTGGTTGGCTTTTATGGTGGTTTCAGACGTTCGGAACTTGCTAGTTTGACTATAAAAGACGTGATTTTCGTGCCACGTGGAGCTATCATTCATCTGCGTAGTGCCAAAACCGACCAAAACAGCGTTGGACGTGAGATTGCGCTGCCAAACACTCAAACTACTGTCTGCGCGATACGTGCTTTGAGAGACTGGATAGCTTGTTTAAGTGACTATAACAATCAAAGTGATAATTTCGATGGATCTTCAGCTCTTTTTAGAAAAATCGACCGTTACGACAATATCGGCGGTGGTTTATGTGGTGCTGGTATTACTTGGATTTTGCAAGCACGTATGCAAGCGAAAGGCATGGAGGTCGATGGTTATTCTGCGCATAGCTTGCGTGCAGGATTAGTCACTAGTGCCGCAAAAGCCGGTGCACCTATCTGGCAGATTCAACGTCAGACCGGGCATAAATCGGAGCAAATGGTGGGACGCTATATTCGAAACGTGGGGCTGTTCGACAGTAATGTCGTCAGTCGCATCTTCTGAGCTGATCGTCGCTTCATACCTCCCACCAGCAAGAAAGTCACCATCGAACTAATTGGAACTGATCAGCTTATCTAAGCCGAGTGCGTTTCTCTATCCGGTCAGGTGAGGCTTGATTCTGTCTGCGTCTTACTGCATCAGGGTCTGCCCAACTTGGCTTGAGATTCTCTTTGACTGGTTCCAACAATTCTGACAGAGAAATCTTCAGACAAAAGCAAATCGTGGACAGCGTCAAGATGGTTGGATTGGTTAAGCCACGTTCCGCCAGGCTGATATAAGTGCGATCCAACTCTGCTTCTCCTGCCAACTGTTCTTGCGACAGGTCTCTGGCAATTCTGAATGCCTTCAATGATTTACCTAATGCGACAGAGACTGCATTGCTGGTGCGCTTGGTGATGTCTGGCGCTTTGGCTTCAGTACCAGAAACAGCGACGGCAACAGTGTCAGTCTTCGCTGGTTTGAGCCTGGACTTGGCATTGGATCGTGTGGGGGAAATGGCGGATGGCATGGATCATATGGTGCCTTTTTGCGGTATGAATGACGACGGAATGTATACAACATTAAATGAAGTGTCTACACTGCATATGTTTCAAATATTGAAATATATGTGGCCCTTTGGTTTGGACACATTTGTCCAGACTAGAAATTACTCTTGAAGAATATTAAGGAATCTATGAAATTCGCGGCTACCCATTCACATCAAGCTCAATTAAAGATTATCACGCTGGCACTGAGCAGTATTTTCTCGCTCGTCATTTCTTCGGAAAGTCTTGCACAAAGCAATTTTGGCAGTCAACTTTTCAAGACCGCTGTTGACACCGTGAAAAAGAAAGAGCCAACGCAAGCAACACAGCAACCAGTCAACAATAATCAAGACACTGGCAATCTCACAGCAGGTGCAATGCCACAAAACAAAGCGATTCCAGATCCGGTCGCCACTTATTCCAACTCTTCAGCATTTTTGGACGCAGCTAGAAAAGGAGCTTTCATTAGCTTAGGGGAAAGCGGGACAAATGACGTATTACTAGATGATATTACTCACTCAGTTATTAACATCTTACGCAACGAATATGGCGTGGCTCCACTACCTAACGATTCGGTCTGTTATGCCTCATTTAAGGCATCTGTTTTAGCACTGATGTCACGAGTCACATCCGCAAATACTAAAACTTTGAGCCAGCAAGCGCCAGATTTTGTCAGGCCTGATACCGATGACAGATCGAGTGATCTTTCCAATGAGATTGCCGAATTTCAACGTGCTGGTGGCTGGTGCGATACAAAAATATCTGGAGTATATCGTGCGCATTCCTATAAGCAGGCATTTCCGAAATTCTTAAGCGAGTATCAGAAAGCAACGCTGCAATGGGTAGAAACTGAGCGTAGCAATAGAAAGTCCAACTACCAAAAGCAATTAGCCGCCGTTAAGTTAGAGGATGAACAGAAGCACCGTGAAGACTCATTTGCCAGTAAAAATATAGAGGGAAAGGCAGCATCGAGCAATGGCGCTGAATCTCGTGTTACCAATTGTGTAGACGGAATTTGTTTGGACAGTGAAATCGCTCAGCATAGAAATTTAAATTGGAAATTTAAAATTGGACAGCCACTAGATACGTCAGGGGCTCACATGTTTGCCAAACAGGAAGTAAATGCACATAGACAAAACTGTATTGTAACCATGCGCAAACAGATGAATGCAACCGAGGCTACCAGATATTGTGAACTAGATGAGAGTGAGAGAGTTTCTGTAGACATGATGAAACTTTTAGCCGAGAAGAATGTTGTGCTTTGCACGCAAGGCGAAAAGACAAATGAATTTTCTGTTTTAAATACGCGAACAATCGTCACAACACGTAATGCCAGCGATGGAAAGATTCGGATTTATAAAATCGCCAAAATGTATGAGCTGAATGATGCAGATTCGGTTAAAGCGTTGGCAAAAAACCTTCAAGAAAAGCATCCATTCATTCGTGGTTTTAACGACGAATTTAAAGCACCTTGGGGTGGATCAGTATCGGTTATGAAGTATGGAAATCGGGTCACTTACTACCTAAATGCGAATGAAAGAAATTTCAATCCTTCATCAAATGCAGCATGTAAGAAAAAAGAGAGTCTGTCCGTTGACTAATGTCAACTGAACCAACAATGGATGGCAGCGTGCAGGCCATCCATTCTTTTTGAATTGATCGGACATTTATGAAAATTAATCTGACCCTCCCATTATCACCGAAACCTGTATTGAATCAATCCATCAAGCTAATGATTTCAGCGTTAACTCTGGCTGTCACCATCGCCAATCCAACCATTTCATTTGCACAGACTAAAGCAGCAACGCCACAAATTATCAAAGGCGTAGACGGAAAAGCTGACAAGCTCATGTGGGGAAAAATCAAAGTCGACGAAGATTACTCTTTGCGTATTGTTAAAACGCTGACTGGCAAGAGCGGTGTCGCCATCGTTCTGTATCGCTATGACGCTGGCGTATCTTGTGCAAACGCTTACCGCATAGCGTGGACTTCGCTTAGTGCTGAACGTAAGAATGATCAAGTGAAGAAACTAGACGTTGGCAACTGCAATGAGAAATTTAAGCTCAGTGATCTTGAAGATGAATTGCGCATTGACTGGCCGGCCTTTACCAATACCAACGAGTCAGGATCAACAAAACTTAAACTTGCGTTCTTTCGAGCGTGGCCAGATGGCGAAGGTGCAAAGGGCGACGTTGAGAAAACAAACTCAAGTGTGAAGGGTGAATAACAATGTCCATCAATGAATTGTTACTCGCGTTAGCTTTGGTTGCAATCGCACTCGGTTCCGTATTTGGGATTCAAAAGAAGATTACTGTCTATCGTAACTACGATGACATCGCGATCATATTCTTTGCAGTCGTGCCACTATTCTTTGGAATGATTTCGCTGATTTCCTGGATAGTCATTCCGGCGGCAATCGCGTCCATCTGCTTGCTCCTATGGATCACGTTTAGAACGTGGCAAGATAATTGTAGTCTGTGGAAATTTCCATTGGCTTTGGTGACTAAGCTGGCGTTGTCGATACTCTTCATTGGTTACTTCTGGGATTTAATTTCGCCGTCTGGCAACACTCAGGTTGGCCGAGCGAAATCGAAAGCCTCTGCGGTCGCGGTATTGTTGCTGATCACCCCTTTGCTTTATAAACTAGTGCGCGACAAAACCGGCATGTGGGTTCCAAAAAATGTACTTAATGGAACCAGAAGGAGCCTGACTAATGGCTCGTAAATCAAAGAGCAAAGGTGAATTAGGTGCCGGATTATTGCTAATATTTTTATTTGTACTGGCATCCGTTATTGTTCTGTTGACGATTGTTTCGAGTTTTGTATTGATTGGATACTGGGCATATTACAAAGGCTTGTCGCAAAAATTGCCAACGCCGCAATCAAAAGACGATTTTGTACAAACGCGTGAAGAAAATAGGCTGATCGCCATTGCAGAAAAACAATGTGCAAGTGCGGCTACTCTTGCTAGTCAGATTGAAACAGAAGGCGCGCAATTATCCAAGCGCAAAGATCGTCAATATGATGAGCGCAGCGAACTAGGAAAACGCCTGAATGCACAAACCAGTCGTACCGATAATGATCGCATTCACGGCAGTATTGCTATCTCAGTGAATAAACAATTCGTATCGTCTCGTTATGATCATCATGTTCTTGTCGAAAGTTGGCAACGTGGATTTTCAGTCGCCATGTATGCGTATTTTGGAGTGTTGATCGCTATCGTTATTTTCAAACCACAATTCGTAGTAAACCTATCAGAAAAATTAAATAGTAACGCCTTCATTAGTGCACCTTCCTTTTTACCCAATCTTTGGGGTGCTATGTTCGTCGCGTCTGTATGCGCGGCGTTAGGATTTTTTATCACGCGTTGGTTTGCAAAAAAATCAATCGAATCCAACTTGGCTAATGGAAAACGACTGACCAAATTGGAGGCCATCGCATTCTCAGAGGTGTTTGCGCAAATCTCAGAAATTGGGAATATTTTTGATAAACATTGCAAGGATAGCGCCAAGTTCTTAGCAGATAGAAAAAAGGAACTGGCGACGAAACAAAGAGAGTTGAAAAATAAGAGCACCGAGAAAATTGAAGAGGAAATCTCAATCCGTCCCGCAGAAGTTCGTCCGGTACAAGTCAATGTTGTCGAAGTGATGGCTCCCGAACCGACACAACTTATGGAGAAACCAAGTATAGAAATTGTCGACAAAATGGTTTCGCCGCAATTGCCGATAAAAATAAAATCGCCCGACGGCAAACAAAGACCTGCATTGTGGTTGCGGTTGATCGGAATGTTCATCGGCGCATGCTTTGGATTTATCGCCAGCATGTCCATCTTCATCACGAATTTAGTCAATCCAGTCGCATCAATGTTATCCGTCATTGGAATAACATTATTTTTCGCGATTGTTGGATACCGTAAAAAATATAAGAGAAAAAGCACAGTGCTCTTACCCGCGACAGGAAATTAATACGCCATAAAGAAATCTGATATTTTTCTAGATCAGCGTCATTTAAAAATTCCACGCATATTGATTCGATGACTGGGCATTGGTAATTTTTGTTGGGTAATGTATACCTTGTAGCGCCATGAAATTCTCAGCGATGCGCTCAACACGGTCAAATAATGACGGTTGCCTTCGCACTATACTTGCAGCATTTCTTAAGCGCGACAGAAGAGTGTCATTTGACACTACCAAGTGCTTACAAATTTCTTCTCTATCGAAATCAAATGTCGAGAAGAGCGATACGTATGCAGTCGCTTGTGAATAGCTAGATCGAAGTATGTTCTCAGCATCTAAGCCAGATTCTCGTTCCAATATCGAAATCAATGGATCAGATGAGTCCCGCGCTGGAATTAAATTAGACCAGGAAATAGAATGATCGTCGTCTGAATCATTTTGGTCTAGACGAACTGATCTGCGCATGTGCCAGTCGCCCCGTTTTACATTTCTATAATTGACGGCACGCATAATAAGACTAGCATCGTTGGGATCAGAGAAATCGATACCTGATCCACGTTTTTTACTCAGCTCATCCGCAATTAACCAAGACTCACTTTGTAAATCTTCTACTGACATTTCGTTCTTTGTTGCTCTCGAAATTCGCCGAAAGTTACTTAACATCTTCTTTAAAAATGTCTCAAAAAGGGAATGCATATCCGCCAAATGAAATTTAATTGGCGCTAAGTTTAACGGTATTGTTCACGCTTGTTAAATAATATTAAGAATCGTCAAATATCATCCATGAGTTGAATTTTCTTAAACGGCTCTGGCAAAGAATTTAGGACTGAATCACCTCAGCGATCTAGATGCATACTTTAATCGCGTTTAGCGAGGTATATTTTTTCCGAAAAACATATAGCTATGAGAAAATCAAGACCTGCAATTTGCGATTTCATTCTGATTTTTAATTAAGGGATATATGTCACGTCTAGGCATTGATCGACAAAATGGGCTCATCTATGAAGGACGTGGTGATCCAAGTTACCCTGTTTGGCCGACACCTGTATTTTCTCAAGTAACGTTGATAGAAACGCCAATAGATTTTCAAAAAATACCTCACGATTTTGAAAGAGAGCCGTTTACCTGGGTGTTCAGAGAAGATTTTTTTGATCCAGTCAGTCGGATACGAAGAGGACGGTTATTTCAAAAATTCGGAAACCAAGGCCATGAGTATACTAACGTCGAGGTTCATCCCGCTCTCCGTTCAGATATTCAGTCACTTCAACCAAATGGAAAAGTTCAAAAGAGTTTAAGCATTTTTATTGAATGCACTGAGCTATTAAACAAACCGAATAAAGGTGAAGGATTAAAGCTTGCTATTGGCGTAGTAGGAGCATTTTCAATGTGGCGCATTGTTCAAACGGAACGCACTATTGGTCTAGATATTCTGGTTACGTTACGTGCAGAATCGGCGTTCGGAATTCTTCCGGAGCTAGACGTCAATAAAATTCAGCCTGAAAGCTTAGCGAGCATCACATCTGCGATAGCACGTGTTCTTGATGCCGCATACAAAGAACTACCGACCTCTGTTGTAGATCAATGCCGTAATGCGGCTACCGTTCTTATTTCAAGATGGATGCAATATGAAATGGAAATTGAAAAACCAACAGAAAAGGATTTAGGCGCGTTGATCAAAGAAGTCAATAAACAGTTCTGTGAAAAACCTAAAGTAGCACTCTGTTCAGCTCTTGAAATAATAAACCGACTTCATCCACGAGGAAAAGATAATGAGGCAGCTAGAATGGAGCTGCGTACAGTTTCAGAAAGTGATGCAGAGTTAGCTGTTCACGCGTTAGGATTTGTTATTAGAGACATCGGATGGGCGAAGGCGTAAATTTAAAAAAATACGAAGCAAATAAATTGAGTTGCACGGAAACAAGCTGTCGGGTGACACAGAAAGTGAAGCTGGGGTGACTTAGTAAAAAAACAAACTCCAACAAAAAATGAATTCCAGTTGCTCTCCTACTCTATAAGAAATACGATCTTTCATTCGACAATTGGCTAGCAATTGTTTTGACTTACCAATCGACACTGACGCTTTGCGCCGGTCATTTTTGCATTAGTTTTTCCAGAGAGACCACCACACAATGAAAATTCTATTGGCCAGAGTCGGGTTCATGAAGTTCTATCAAGGTCCAAAGCCAGGGGACGAAAAACCTATAGGTGGTGGTTCATACAACACTGAAGAAGTAGGTCACGAGGCCTACAACTTCCTCAACATCAGTGGAATTTTGTACGGCTATTTCCAGCCCCACATGAAACCGCCGTACGAAATAAACCTCAAGCGTATTGAGCAGGGATTCATCGACGATAAAATCGACGACGTATTAGTCATATGGTTCGCAACCAACCCAATAGATAGGGGGCAGGTAGTTATCGGCTGGTACAAAAATGCGACCGTTTTCAAGTCTATCCAGTCGCCAAACGACCTGCCGTTCAGAGAGAACTGCAACTACAACATTAAAGCTCGGGTGGAGAATTGCGTCTTGCTCCCAATAAGCAAGCGAAAATTTCCAGTAGGGCACGACATGAAAGGAGAGAAAAAAGGTAATCCAGGCCAGGCAAATGCATTTTATGCTCTTGATGACAAAGGTCGAGCGAAGGACTTAACAATCCCCAATAACGCATGGTTAACAAAGCTTATTGAATACGTCAACGACTACGACGGCGCTAAAATTTCATCCAGAGAAGATGAAATTCAGGAAGATATGTTGACTGCTGTACATTCCTCTGGCGGGCAAGGATTTCAGAGCGATGTCGAGACTCGGCTGCTTATTGAAGCCCATGCAATGGACATCTGCAAGCAGTATTATTTTAATAAAAAATATGATGTAGAAGATGTCTCCGCTAATCGTCCTTACGATTTACGTATCACAAAAAATGGATTATCGCGCTTTATCGAAGTCAAAGGAACTCAAACCACCGGAGACACCATTATCTTGACGAAGAATGAAGTCGAGCTAAGTCAAACACAGGGCGACAGAATGGCTTTATTCATAGTTCACTCAATAGTTATGAACAAAAAGACAGTAAAGAAAAGGAGTGGTGTTGTTTCTATCATTGATCCATGGCATGTAATGGATAACAGACTTACTCCCATTTCATTCACATACAAACTGAACTAACAACATAATCAACTCGACCAGAGAAAAATGCAGTTTCGCTCTGTTTTTACCTGCCAATTATGGTGACGGTTAAAACAACAAATTATCGAGCCGTGACCGACCGAGTCCAGTCTGCCAGGGACAGTCGGCATGATCGTAAAAAATGAGCGAAGCAGGTTCACTAAATATTCTGAAACAGCTTTCCTGACAGTGTCGTATTTGGGTGGGGAATCAAAGTTACTATGGATATAAATTTCACATAGTTTGACATCCAACATATGTCCCTAAAATTTGCGTGGTACGCAGTGTGTCAACTTACGATAATGCCTACTTGCGATACTGTATTTTTATCGTAAGAGAGTATATTGCTCGCCCTCCGATGAATTTGTAGCAACATCCATTAAAACAAGTCTAAATTTCAATTTAGATATTTGCGTGAATTGTCGTATCTTGCCAATTGTAGTTGATAGCGGGTTAATAACAAAAATATTGATCATTGCGATACCAATACATCAGGACATACTTAAATTGTATTTTGCAACTTAATGAAACCATACCTGAGTTAGTTAAATCTTCCTTATTCATGCTTAATCATGTTTAAAGGCTGTACTATGGCTGAATAGTATGTAATTCTTGCATATTGGTAAAAACTTAATTTCAAATGGAAAATTTGTCGATGTCGGATCGCTGGTTGTCAGTTGAAGAGATCGCTGAATACCTCGGTATCAGCAAAGACACCGTGTATGCATGGATTGCTAAAAAAAACATGCCTGCTCATCGTGTTGGCCGTTTTTGGAAGTTTCAACGTTCTGATGTAGATGACTGGATTAAATCCGGTGCCGCCGATGAAAGTAAGATCGAAGGCGAGGATTAAAGATGGCCAACGACCGCGATTTATTTACTACTTCCTATAGTCCGCACCAACTCGCTTATTTCGCGCACCAGCTTACACGCCGTGCCGCTTCCGATTCTATGGATAGGATGGCTGGTGCCTTGCTGGATGCCCAAGTTGATCTTAATCCGCATCAAATTGACGCTGCCTTGTTTGCGACAAGTAACCCGCTTTCAAAAGGAGTCATCCTTGCCGATGAGGTTGGCTTGGGTAAAACCATTGAAGCAGGCTTATTGATTGCGCAGCGTTGGGCGGAGCGAAAGCGACGTATTCTGATTATTGCGCCAGCCAACCTGCGCAAACAATGGCATCAAGAATTAGCCGATAAGTTTGGAATTTCCGCCAGTATCATCGAGGCTAAGTCCTACCGCCAAGCAATCAAAGATGGCGCAAAAAATCCATTTGATGCGGCGTCGATATTAATCTGTTCCTACCAATTCGCCAGTGGCAAGGCTAAAGAAGTTGAGTCAGTGCCTTGGGATTTGGTTGTCATCGACGAAGCCCATAGATTACGCAATGTCTACAAATCAGAAAACAAAACGGCGCGTATTTTGCGTGATGCGCTGGCCGTGCCTCAAAAGGTTTTGCTTACGGCAACGCCATTACAAAACTCGCTGTTAGAGCTTTATGGCTTAATCAGTTTTGTGGATGAGCGTGTTTTCGGTGATCTGGATAGTTTTAAGAGTCAATTCGGACAACTCAAAGATGCGGCGAGTTTCGAGGCACTGAAGAATCGTATCGCGCCAATCTGCAAGCGCACCTTACGCCGTCAAGTAGAAGCATATGTAAAATATACGCGACGTATTCCGCTGTTGCAGGAGTTTGTGCCAAGCACGGACGAGACAAACCTTTACAATTACGTTTCAGATTACCTGCAAAGGGAATCACTCTTTGCACTGCCCAATAGTCAGCGTCAATTGATTACATTGGTTCTGCGCAAGCTACTTGCTTCGTCGACCTTCGCTATTGCAGGAGCCTTAGAAACTCTGATTAAGCGGTTAAGCCAAACGCTGGATGAAAAAGCTGCCAGTGTCGATCTGACAGAAGAGTTAGATCAAGATTTTGAGACGCTTGGCGAATTGACTGAAGAAATCGAAAGCTTAGAAAAAGAAAATGTTAAGGTAAAAACGCAAGCTGAATTGATCGCCATTAAATCAGAGATAGCTGAACTAGAATCGTTTCGCGTCTTAGCGGTGTCTATTACAGAGAACGCAAAAGGGAAAGCATTACTGCAAGCCCTAAAGATCGCGTTTAAAAAGTTGGATGAACTGGGTGCAGCCAAGAAGGCCATCATCTTTACTGAATCGAGGCGGACGCAAGACTATCTGCTGAATCTACTTGCAAATACACCTGAATTTGGCGAAGGCACACCTGGCGTTGTTCTGTTTAATGGCACGAACAACGATACAGGCTCGCGCCGTATCTATGCTGACTGGATTGCGCGCCATGCAGGGTCAGATCGTATTACTGGTTCACGTTCAGCTGATACACGGGCGGCACTAGTTGAATATTTTCGTGATCAAGGTTCCATCATGATCGCTACCGAAGCGGGTGCAGAAGGTATCAACCTTCAATTCTGCTCAATGGTCATTAATTACGATCTGCCATGGAATCCACAACGTATAGAACAACGCATCGGGCGTTGCCATCGTTACGGCCAAAAGCATGATGTGGTGGTCGTCAACTTTCTCAATCGTGATAACGATGCAGACAAGCGCGTATATGAGCTGCTAGCGCTGAAATTTCAGCTGTTTGATGGTGTATTCGGTGCCAGCGATGAAGTGCTTGGGGCGGTCGAATCTGGCGTTGATTTTGAACGACGCATTGCGGAGATTTATCAAACGTGCCGCCACCCAGAAGCCATCCATGAAGCCTTTCAACAGCTTCAACTTGATCTGGCGGGTGAGATAAGTGATGCCATGCTCAATGCACGTAAATCCTTACTTGAAAATTTTGATGTCGATGTACAAGAGCGGCTGCGCTTACGTAACCAAGACGCACGTGCCTCGTTGGGTAAGCTAGAACGATTGTTGATGCGCTTCACTCGTGGTGCTTTGTGTGAGCATGCAGAGTTTGATGAGGACGATACCGGATTTACACTCAAGATCCTGCCAGCATGTTTGCCCGAGTCCGCCAAAGAGCTGATAGCCTTGGGACGTTATGAATTGCCGCGACGCAGCGAAGATGCACACATCTACCGCATGGCGCAACCACTGGCGCAAGCCCTGATCGCACACGCGCAACAGCAAGCCCTTCCACACAGTAAGTTAGTTCTGGATTACGCATCGTTTGGCTCCAAGGTATCTGTCATCGAAAGTCTGCGTGGTAAGTCCGGCACATTGATCGTCCAAAAACTGCAAATTCAATCCTTAGGCACGTCAGAAGACCACTTGTTAGCCGCCGCGATAGACAGCGATGGCAACGTCCTAGACGCAGACATTACGGAACGCTTGTTAGGCATACCAGGCTACGCAGAAGCGACAACAGATAATCAAGCGGCTTTAGCAAGCTTACAATTAGAGATTGACGCGCAAAAATTAAGTATTGTCACTAAGCTTGAAACCCGCAACTTGAGCTTCTTTGAACAAGAAACCGAAAAGCTCGATGCGTGGGCAGATGATCTAAAGATCGGCCTAGAGCGCGAGATTAAAGAGTTAGACCGACAAATCAAAGAAGCGCGCACATTAAGTAAAAGTGCAGCCAGCTTGGCAGACAAGTTAAATGCTCAGAAAGGGCAAAGAAACTTGGAAGGCTTGCGAGATAAAAAACGCCGAGAATTGTTTCTGAGGCAGGATGAGATACAGGCGAAGCGTGACTTACTCATTGAAGAACTTGAGCGACAACTTGGTCAGAATATTACACAGCAAACCTTATTTAGTTGCGCTTGGGAGTTGCGCTAGCGGAAGCGATCTTGTGGCAAATTCGCCATAATTAAAATGATCGAAGTTGAAAACAAAGATACAGTATTGTTTTTGAGTATGTGGGAGCAGCTTAATTCCCCGAATTAGTGACATTGGTTCGTGCGGGAAGTCATATTAGAGCGATTGGTTGATCCTAGAAAAATATCATAAAAAATGAGATTCTGAACTTCGAATCTCATTTGAAGAATTGGAAGGAAATGAAATGAAGCGTGAACCTGTAGTCGGGATACAGCCAAGTGTTATGCAGTGGGCTAGGGAAAGTATCGGCTTGTCTATTGATGACGTGGCATTGAATTTGAAACGACCATTGTCGGATATTGAAGCATGGGAGGCGGGTACAGAAGCCCCCACTTATGCACAATTGGAAAAGTTGGCCTATACGTTATACAAGCGACCACTAGCTGTTTTCTTTTTGCCGGAGCCTCCAGAAGAATTGGCACCAAGAAAGGAATTTAGAACTCTTCCTGACGCCGATCTACAGACATTGTCGCCGGATACGCATTTACACATTCGGCGTGCGCATGCTTTCCAGATTTCGCTGGCCGAGCTTTTTTCTGGGCGGAATCCAGCCGCAAAACTGATCTCAAGAGAGTTGCAGTTATCGCCTGATCAATCCTTGGCTGAACAAGCGCAAAAGGTTCGAGATTTTCTTGGCATAAGTATAGATACACAAATTTCTTGGTCGAATGAAGATGTGGCTTTGAAAGTTTGGCGGCAGGCGATTGAAGCAGCAGGTATTTTTGTATTTAAAAATTCTTTCAAGCAAAAAGATATTTCTGGGTTTTGCCTCGCACATGACGACTTGCCGATCATTTATCTGAATAACAGCACGACCAAGACAAGACAAATTTTTAGTTTGTTACATGAACTTGCCCACTTATTACTGGATATGAATGGTTTGAGTAAATTTGATGCAATGTATATCGATCGATTACCCAGCAGGGAGAAAGCAATTGAAATTTTCTGCAACGCCATTGCGGCTGAAATTTTGATCCCTTCAAGCGATTTTCAACAACAAACTCAAAACTATCCCAAGAATCTTGAATTGGTCGATGACGACTATTTCGTCAAATTAGCAAATCGGTATGGAGTAAGTCGAGAAGCGATATTAAGACGATTTCTTGATCAAAAACGGGTTAGCTCAACTTTTTATGAACAAAAAACTAAATACTGGAATGGTCAGAAGAAATCTGGCGGTGGCGGTGATTGGTATGCATCACAAAATGTATATTTGAGTACTCGTTTTGCACAGGAGGTTGTCGGGCAACATTATCGACGCAAACTGAGCGTTGAGCAGGCTGCGGATTTTCTCGGAATCAAAGTAAAGAATTTTTCGGGATTAGAACAACGCATCCTTCAAGGAGCCAGTGCATGATTTATGTATTCGATACAAGTTCATTTAGTCGATTAAAGCATTTTTATCCTGGCGTATTCAAATCAGTTTGGGCTGGTTTAGATCAACTGGTAATAGATCAAACGCTTATTTCCACGCGCGAAGTTTGGCATGAATTAGAAGGTGGAAATTCAGACCAGCATACTAATGATTGGTTGAGTCACCGCAAACAAATATTTACCACACCTAGTTCTGCGGAACTTCTATTTGTCGCGCAAATATTTCAGGTTAAACATTTTCGGGCACTCATCGGAGAAACGCAAAGATTGAAAGGAACACCTGTTGCTGATCCATTCGTGATTGCCTGTGCAAAAATAAATCAAGGTACTGTTGTTACTGAAGAGCAGTCGAAGCCGAATTCTGCAAAGATACCCAACGTTTGCGAGCATTTCAATATTCCTTGTGTCGATCTTGAAGTGTTCATGCAGCAGCAAAAATGGACGTTCTGATGAGAGAAACTCGGACGATTGGGGATGGATAAAGACGGGCCTCCATAGTTAGACCAACATAATTTGGGGAATAAAGAATGATGAAAATCGTCAATATAACCCTTAAGGAATTGAAATGAATGATCCTTCGTTGAGGTTGCGGCCATGGGCATCGTTGCTTCTATTTTTCAGTGCGTACTCACCGTTGCTTATTATTTTAATCGTCAAGGATTACGATCCCACGCATCTTGCTTGGCTACCACGTAATCCATGGTTAAGTGGCATCCTACTCGTCGTGGCAGTGTTTAGCAGTATTGCGATCCTTCGCTCTGTTAAAGAGATTAAAAGTGGACTTCCGGTTACGGTTACTAAGGCATCAAATAAGTCGGGAGACATGTTTGGTTATACGATCCCTTACATGCTGTCTTTTTTGCGTGTGGATCTTGGCGATTGGCAAACAATTATTAGCCTGATGATTTTCCTTTCGATTCTTTTTGTCATGGCTTATCGCACTCAAACTGTATTCGTTAATCCTATATTGGCACTGGCTGGATACATGTTGATTGACTGTACATTTAAGCGCGGAGACAAAGAAATTCAGGCTATGGTGGTCACGCGTACACCACTCGCTATCGGCACCTCATATCGAGTTGAAAGGCTTTCGCATTATTTGTACATTGCGGCGACACCGGACGAATTGAAACCTAAGGAAAAATTTGATGACGAATAAAAATATTAAGCAGCTCAAAAAAATTAAAGCACTTGACTTTAACCAGTGGACGGCAAGCTTCTGGCTAGTAAAAAGAAAAATCGCTCAAAAGGATGCGAATTATTCAGTGTTGCGAGTGGACATAGATGCGAAGTTGCTGAAACGATTCAAAGGGTATTTGCAGCAGCAGTTACAGAGTAAAGATTTCCATCTAACTGAGTATGACTTTAATAACGCGGATGGCGACGATACGTTGTTTACTATTTCTGCTGATGCGACCGATTTCCCAAAAGTCGAAAAGGCTGTGAATGAGGGATTTGATAACCCGCTTGCTACTGAATACGACCAGTTGCTTAACTCATGGGCATACGTGGTTCTATTTGAAAATAATAATGAACGATTATATGCATGGAGGAAAATTAATGCATTAACGCAGCCTAAAAAAGCAATAACACAAAAAGCGATTTTCTTTCGCAATCACAAGCTAATCGATGCTGAAGATAAAGAGGTATTTCTGATTGATCCACGCTTTGACTTCTTTGTTCACGAAGGACAAATTTTAATCGCAAATAAGCGCGAATTTGAAAGCTCCATGAATTTCAGGGAGGGTATGAAAACAAATGGCGCAGAAGTCCTGATTGAATTTGAGAGCTTGAGTTTTATAGATAATGTGGAACTCATACGCACCTTCGTCGGTGAAAACCTGCACCATCTTCGTAAGCTTGCATCTATACGTAAATCTGCTTACTACAAAAATCCAGAATATCTTCAACAGATGATGCAAGTCAGTAGTGATGAAGGATGGGAGCTAAAGATTGAAAATGGCAAGATTGTGGTCGAGGAAGACACTGTTGAATTGCTTCTGAAACTTTTGAACAATGATAGATTGCGTTCGCCAATCAACAGTGAATTATTTGACTCTGCGGCGAAAGCTCTCGTGGGCGGGAAGAGTATTGCGGCATGAGCAAAAAGCAAAAACTAGAACTGACTTGGATAGGCAAAGATGTACGTCCGAAGCTGGAGCCACGTATATTGCTGGGTGATCCAGAAAAGAGTCATCACGCCAAGCATCGTGTGTCGGAGGACGACATCTTCGATAATCAGCTTATCTTTGGCGATAATCTGCTGGCGTTGAAGGCTTTGGAGCAGGAATTTACAGGTAAAGTGAAGTGCGTATTTATCGATCCTCCATACAATACGGGCAGCGCATTTACGCATTATGACGATGGTGTTGAACATTCAATTTGGCTGTCTCTAATACGGGATCGTCTGGAAATTATTCGACGTCTGCTCTCTGAAGATGGTTCACTCTGGATAACTATTGATGACAATGAATGTCATTACTTAAAAGTGTTGTGTGATGAGGTTTTTGGGCGAGGCAGTTTTGTAGCAAATGTAGTTTGGCAAAATCGATACTCTCGCTCAAACGATGCCAGTCTTTCGTTGTCGCACAACTCAATTCTGGTATATGCATCGAGTCCCGAAAAGTGGAAAAAAATTAGAAACCGCTTATCGCGTACTGATGAACAAGCGGGACAATACAAAAATACAGACAATGATGCGAATGGCCCGTGGCGCGCGATCCCTTGGGATGCTCCGAATTTGAGACCGAACCTCACCTATCCAATTACAACACCAACGGGAAAAATTCGTATGCCTCCCGAAGGGCGATGTTGGTCAAGAACGGAAGATCAATGGTTGGAAATAGCCACAGCTGGCCTTGCGTACTTTGGTAAATCTGGCGATGGTGCCCCGTCATTTAAATCGTATTTGAAAGATGCAGCCGCCATAGTTCCAAATACATGGTGGCCACACGAAGAAGCAGGTCACACCGATGAAGCGAAAAAAGAAATGCATGTGTTGTTCGGTAAAAATAATGTGTTTGATACGCCAAAGCCAGAGCGCCTGTTACATCGTATCATTCACATCGCCTCCAATCCTGGCGACTTGATTCTTGACTCCTTCGCCGGTTCAGGCACCACTGGTGCAGTCGCCCACAAAATGGGACGCCGCTGGATCATGATCGAATTAGGTGAACACTGCCATACGCATATTATTCCGCGTCTGCAAAAAGTCATCAATGGCGAAGATCAAGGCGGCGTCAGTCAAACTGTTGATTGGCAGGGCGGTGGTGGTTTTCGCTACTATAAACTGGCTCCTAGCCTGTTGCAGCAAGATCGCTGGGGTCAATGGGTCATCAACAAGGAATACAACGCCGAGATGCTGGCGGCGGCTATCTGTAAGCTGGAAGGATTCACCTATCTCCCAAGCGATGCGCATTATTGGCAGCACGGCACCAGTACTGAAACCGACTTTATTTATGTGACCACGCAAAGCCTGACACCTGAGCAATTGCAGGCATTGAGTGATGAAGTGGGCGAGCAACGCAGTTTGTTAGTTTGCTGTTCTGCCTTCCGTGGCGATGCCAACCGTTATCCGAATTTGACGGTCAAGAAGATTCCAAAAATGGTCTTGCAACGTTGCGAGTGGAGCCATGACGATTACAGCTTGAATGTAGAAAATTTACCGCAAGCACCAGAGATGCCTGTAGAAGTTGCCGCACCAAAATCAGCACGTAAGAAGTCTGTAGATGCTGTTGGACAAGGTGGCTTATTTGACGGGGGTGATGCATGAGTGATCCGCAAACAATCGGAGAATTTCTGCTGTACCAGACGGAAGATGCCACAACACGTATTCAGGTGCGATTTTCAGATAATGGCTTGTGGCTGACACAGCAACAATTGTCTGATCTTTACCAAAGTACGCCGCAGAATATGACGCAGCACATCCGCGCTATCTACGCTGATGGTGAATTGTTAGAAGAGGCAACTTGTAAGCCGTACTTACAAGTTCGCCACGAGAGCGGCAGGCAAGTAAACCGTAGCCTAAAACATTATAATCTTGACATGGTGTTGGCGATTGGCTATCGAGTGCGTTCTCACCGAGGCGCGCAATTCCGGCGATGGGCTACAGACACGCTGAAGTCTTACCTAGTTAAAGGCTTTGTGTTAGATGATGAACGTTTTAAGAGCGGCAAGGATGACGCTTACTTTGAAGAGTTGTTGGCGCGCATTCGCGATATTCGCACTTCTGAAAAACTCTTCTGGAAAAAAGTACTCGATATTTATGCAACCAGCATTGATTACGATGCTTCCACAGATTCAGCCCAGCGATTCTTTGCAACCGTGCAAAATAAAATGCATTGGGCTGCGCACGGCCATACTGCTGCCGAATTAATTTCGCTGCGTGCCGATGCTGATTCTCCCAATATGGGGTTAACGACATGGGCGAGTGCATATAAAGGCGGGGCAATTCGCAAAGCAGATGTGAGTGTTGCGAAAAATTATTTGAATGAAGAAGAGCTTGGAACACTGAACCGTATCGTCAATGCCTACATCGAAATAGCCGAATTGCAAGCACAGGCACGCAAGGTGATGACGATGGCGGATTGGATGACGAGGCTAAATGACTTCTTGCGGATGACTGAGCGTGAGGTTTTGACCCATGCTGGCAAGGTTGCAGCCGAACTCGCACAGACTAAGGCGGAGGCCGAATTTGAGCAGTACCGTACCCGTCAGCTTGCCACGCCAAATCTAGTCGAGCGTGATTTTGATGCGGCTATCCAAATACCTGTGAAGGTGTTGGCGAAAAATCGCACGCCAAACAAGCTGGCAACGGATAAGAAGAAAACAAAGAAAGAAGACAGCCAATGAATAGGGTGAATCTTGTTTGTGACGATGTAGGCGGAGTTGATGCCTTAATTCGTCAGATACTGTCTGACGAATTACTAATAACTAGCATGCAAAAAACTAGGAACAAAAACGATGAGTCTTGATCAAGTTGTCCGGTCGGTTACTGGCCGCCTTTCTTTGCGCGAACCACAAGCAGAAAGTTTGCGTCGTTTGCATTGGGCTGTGAGTGAAATACCTGCCTTAAGGGATGCAAAAGCACGTTCACCTGAAGAATTGAAATCCATGCAGGAGTCGCTGCAAGGGCAGTTTCCAACATTGACTGATTTTGAACGTGAGTTCCCGTCATTGTGCTTTGCATTGGCAACAGGTGTTGGTAAGACTCGGCTAATGGGGGCATTCATTAGTTATTTGCATGCAGCTTATGGCTTCAAACATTTCTTTGTACTTGCACCTAACTTGACGATTTACGACAAATTGATACGAGATTTTTCGCCGAATTCACCTAAGTATGTGTTCAAGGGCATAGCTGAGTTTGCATCGAACTTGCCACAGGTGATCACGGGTGATACTTACGACAATTACCGCGATTTGGTTGCACAGGCTACCGATTCTCCGATTGAAATTAATATTTTTAACATCTCCAAAATTAACTCAGAGGTACGCGGTGGAAAATCGCCAAAGATCAAACGCTTAACTGAATATTTGGGACAGAGTTACTTTGAATACCTGGCAAGTTTAGATGATTTGGTACTGATTATGGATGAGTCGCATCGTTACCGTGCTGGCGCTGGTATCCGTGCGTTGAATGAATTACGTCCTTTGCTTGGCCTTGAACTAACTGCGACACCATTCACTGAAGGTGCTAAAGCGCCTGTGCCATTTAAGAATGTGGTGATGGACTACCCACTGGCGCGAGCAATCGAGGATGGCTTTGTCAAAGAACCTGCTGTGGTCACGCAACAGAACTTTGACCCTGCGGCGCACAGCGCTGCTGCATTGGAAATTATCAAGCTACAAGATGGCGTGCGTGTACATGAGGAGACTAAAGTCCACTTGCTGACGTATGCGCAGCAAACGGGCGAAAAATTGGTCAAGCCTTTTATCTTGGTAATCGCCCGCGATACCACGCATGCTGGCGCATTAAAGGCCAATATTGAATCGGATAGTTTTTTTAGCGGACGCTATAAAGGCAAGGTCATTCAAGTTGATAGCAGCCGTTCTGGTGCTGAAGAAGAGGAAATGATCAGAAGTTTGCTAGCGGTAGAAAGCTATGACGAACCAACTGAAATCGTTATCCACGTCAACATGCTCAAAGAAGGCTGGGATGTCACTAACCTCTATACGATAGTTCCGTTACGTGCAGCCAATGCGCGTACCTTGATTGAACAATCTATCGGGCGCGGCTTACGGTTGCCTTATGGTCGTAAGACTGGCGTTGATGTGGTTGATCGTTTAAACATCATCGCCCACGATAAATTTCAAGAAGTCATCGACGAAGCTGGGCGGGGTGATTCACCTATTCGCATGCAAAGACTAGAGCTATCAAGCGACCCCACGGGCAGCAGCACGTTGACGAGTATTGCGGTGCAGCCTATGGCGAATGTGATACTTGGAACCTACACGGCTGGTACGCCACAAGTGTCGGGTGGCTCAAGCAACGGGCAACCAAGCACAAGTCAATATGGTGAATCCGCGCCTATTGTGGCGATGCGTACAGCAGCAGAGCAAAAGATTGCCCAATATACGGTAGATGTGATTGCTGAGATTAGTCGTGAGAAAAACGATGGTTTGTCTCTAGTGCCAAACAGTGCCGCATTAAATCAACCATTGATACAGCAACAAATTGCCCAGCGCGTACAAGAGCGACTGTTGCCAAAACAGGTCGACTTTATCAACGTCGAGGCAGGATCAGAACCCTCACCAATCAGCGAGATAGTCAAACGGACGGTCGATGTATTCCTAGCACACACGATAGATATTCCCCGCATCACAGTGGTGCCAAAAGGCCCTGTGAAGAGTGGTTATAAGGGGTTTCAGCTTGATGTAGCTAAGATGAATTTTCAGCCGCAAGATATGGCCTTAGTCGGCCAAGGTTTGAAAACTGGCAAGCAGATTTTCTACGGCGAATCTTCGACTGTGCTGGAAGAAAGACTGGAAGATTATCTAGTGCGAGAATTGATCAATTACGATGATGTCTCCTATGACGAACATGCCGACCTCATCTATGAATTATCTGGGCAAGCTGTTGATCACTTCAAAAGCTATTTGAAGACGGATGATGAACTGCACAATATTCTGAGTAATTATGGGAAAAATATCTCAGAGAATATTCACCTTCAAATGGCGCAACATTATTTTGAGGATATGTCTGAATCTGCGGTCGTGGTCAGCCAAGGATTTACCCCTCTGAAGCCCTGCGCATTTACTGCCGAAGGCGCGCTACTACCATTGCATCAAGCACCACTGGAGAAAAGTAAGATTGCTCAATATGTGTACGGTGGCTTCGCCAAGTGCGCATACCCAGTGCAGAAATTTCATTCAGATACCGAGCGCGTCTTGGCAACGATCTTAGAGCGTGATGCTCGTCTTTGGTTTCGGCCAGTAGCGGGGCAATTCACTATCTACTACCGATCTGGTGCAAATCAACCTGAATATTTACCTGACTTTGTTGCAGCAACGGCAGACCATAATTTCATTATTGAGACTAAGGCCGCCAAGGATATGAACGTTGCAGACGTAAAGGCAAAAGCAGATGCTGCCGTTACCTGGTGCAAGAACGCTAGTGAGTATTCACAGATACACGGCGGTAAGCCGTGGCGATATATCCTTATTCCTCACGATGCAGTTCTTTCAAATATAACCTTGAAGGCGCTTTGTGATCGTTTTGGGCTATGAGGTCTCCATTACTTTGATTCAGTGATGTCGAAAAAATGATGATATTTGAATTGGGTGATAAATCGACGGAAAATGAATAGGTAGCGCCAATATTCAAGCCCTATTGCAATTTGATAGCCATTGTATATAACCGAAAGGATCTATCTATCATGCCAAGCAAACTATCAAAATGGGGTAACAGTTTAGGCGTTCGGCTTCCTCAATATATCGCTGAACGTACAGGACTCACTTCTGGTGACTATCTCTACATTACGCTACGCGATAATGGCGAGATCGTTATTAAGCCTGTGAAGGCGAAGGAGTTTTTTATACAGCATTCGTCTTCAGATGTTGACGTAAAAGCGACAGCAATTGCACTAGATACAAAGTGGTAACTGTTTTATCTCACAGGAATTTTGTCAGTATTTTAAGTAGAACTTGTTCTTGAACACGCTCTACAAATGGAAACGCACTGAAATTTGGTAAATACTGAGGTCGAAAAACTAAACGGCCTAGAAGAACATCTCAACTTGTTGCATCATCAAAAGACGAAAAGAAATGAAGATAGATTACATCAGTAGCGACGGCATCCATCCATCCGAGAAAGAGGCCATTGAAAAAATGCGCCTTACTTTTAACGCTACTGAATTTAGTCAGTCTTGGCAGGGATATGCTGGATTTATGATGATGGATACAACGTACCGAGATCGTGAAATTGATCTCGTGCTGTTAACTCATGACAGGCTTTTGATCATCGAACTTAAAAAGTGGCGAGGAAAAATAGAGCCTATGCAGGATCATTGGTTAAAGGATGGTAATGACATGGGCAGGTCTCCAGTTCTTGTCATGGCGGATAAGTGGAAAATTTTATCATCAAAAATACAAGCTCGTTTACCATCACCTGCCAAGTCTGTATGGATCGACTATCGCATTGTTATGTGTGGATCGGCTGATTACTCCGAAATTTCAGCAGATGAAAAGGCTTATATTTTATCGTTGGATCAATTTTTGCGGATAGCGAAACCGACAACTTATCGTCAGATATTTGGTGATACCAAAGGTGGAAAGCCAAACCAGCAAATACAGATTTTTACACAGTTTTTTCGTGGAAAAGACTTTAAACCAGCTGGATTCTCATTCAATAATTTCCAAATTATTGGTGATACTACTTTTTCACATCCAGATGGGCTCTATAAGGAATATAAGTCTATAAAGAAAGATGATCAACGTCATGAGGCATTGTTACGACGATGGGATTTTGCCGCGCTTGCTGGACAAGCGGATACAGTGGATGAGAGAGCGCGAATTGCGCTAAGAGAGCATCAGGTTCTGGGATTTATTCACGAGCAGAATGAAGAGTTAGATAACGTGGTGTTGCAGCCTTTGTCTCACCCAACTCGCGATGATATTGATGCAGATTTTTGCGAGTTGTATCGACTTCCGTCAAGGCAAGTTCGCTTGAGCGATTTTGTGAATCGTTTTGGCCCAGAATTGTCTATACAAGAACGCACGGCATTAGTAAAAGTATTAATCTCACACGTTGCAGATTTACATGATATCGGCGTTGCTCACAGAGATGTAAGTGATCATAGTATTTGGCTGGAACAACCTACAAAAGTTTCTTTGTCTGGATTCATTACCGCGTATTTTCCAGAATCTGGAACCGTTGGAGGGCTGCGTGACAGACTCCGAGCCGGTAAAGCCATTCTCCCAGAAGACTCTGAGATTGGTGCTGGTGAGGCAAGTGATCCATTCCGCAGGGATGTTTATTTACTTGGAATTGTTGCCCATCACCTTCTGTATTTGACGCCGCCAAAACAAGAAAGTGGTTTGTATGTTTGGAATATACCTACGACCGATCCTTATGAAGGAAACTTGAACGTGTGGTTGTCGAGGTCGCTAGAGTTAATTCCTTCTGACCGTTTTTCGAACGCCCGAGAAATGTTGAATTCATTTAACGGGATTCAATTTTTACCTCATCCGGTTCTCATACTAGACATGAGGTCATTTGAAGCATTTAGAACTGATGTTATTCCGATGGTTGTCTACCCGATCCAAGAGAATATTAAACAAGGTCATAGCCACGTATATAAATCTAACATTGGCGGAATGGCAATATCAGTAAAAGTCTGGTATGGAAAAAAACCAGATCCAAAGCGACCAGAAGAGACGCATGAACTTCAAAATTTTTTGGAGAAATCGCGATTAATAAAAAGTCAGCGCTGTAGCTCGCTTCCTGAGATTGTTGACTTTGGACTTTCGGATGCTGGTGCATTTCTTGTGCAACGATGGATTGATGGCATTTCTCTTTCCAGCATTACTGGGGGCGAGGTATCAGCGATAGATGCACTTACATATTGTCAGAAACTGATAAAAGCGACTACACACTTACATGGATTGGGTTTTCAACATGGCGACCTGCACCCTGAAAATGTCATGTTTGAAAATAAAGACATTCGATTTATTGACGCAATTGATATTTTGCCAGGAGATGGGAGTGCTCCCCATAGCCCCGCATATGTACCAGTAAATCAAGAGTCGACGCCAATTGATCAACGTGACTGTTTTGCTGTTGCCAAGATGTGTAGTCAGATCCTTGATAGAGTAGTAGATTGGGGTGTGTATGATCCTATTGAAATTCGTAGAGAAATACACTTATGTATGAATTACGAATTGAAAGTATATGCACTTGATCGCATCGAAGATGCGATAGTAGTAGTTCTCACGCCGCCGAAAAATGCATCAATAAATTCGATTATGGTGCAGGTGGCGAGGTTTTCTTCAAAATCTAAATTGATGCCCGACAATGGCGCATTTCATATTGGAGTCTATGCGGAAGACACAAAAGGTAACCGAAGAGAACCTTGCATTGTTATTTCTGTTTCAGGCGTACGAAAACGATTGCTCATTAATTTAAAACCAGATGAGTTGGAGTTTGTGCGTCTTGGTATTCAAGAACTTCAGCATAGCCAGTTTGTCCACGCCGCGAATAAATCGGTAGCGAGTTTTTATTCAGACATTGAATTGACGCCCGCTGGTGCGGATAACGTTGATGGACTCATTGAAGCATTGCGCGATATTCAAGCGATTCGAGATGCAATCTCGCTAGTTCGAATGAAAATATTAATTTTAGAAGAGGAGCAAGAGCCGGATGAGCCGCCCTTCGACCCTGCTGTGACACGACCAGCTCCTGCGACCGAGTCCATTTGGAAATCAATTTTGGATGCGGAAGAGGCCACATTACCCGAAGTGGAAATTGTGGGCGTAGTTGATCGTGAATTTGGTAGGCGGGGAAAGATTAGAATTCCTTATACTAATGAAGGTAGTGCTCTTGATTATGATTCGGATGCTAAAGTTGAAGCTCTTCAAGAAATTAATGGCGAACTTGTTCGCGTTGGTGAAGTTGATATCAGAGAGACGACTAGCGCAATCCTTGTACTTGATAATCCCATTATTCGGATTGCATTGGGACTCGGCGACAAGATTAAACTACGCAGCCAACAAGATCTTTCGTCTTTTCGAAGACGCTATCTCGCCGTGAATCGGATACTTAATCGTGAATCAGTAATTCCTGATTTAATTGATTATTTTGACCCACTTCGTTGTCCGGCACCTACGGAACTTGAATTGCCGCCTACTGATGAAGCACTCGATGTATATAGTCGTTTTGATGAAGACGGGAAAAAGACATTTTCCTTGAATTCGCAACAGCGTCTTGCATTCCAACGTCTTTGGTCTAATGGCCCAGTGAGTCTCTTGCAGGGGCCTCCTGGTACAGGAAAAACATCATTTATTGCTTCGTTTATTCATTATGCATTGTCGCAAGGTGCCAAGAGTATTTTACTTGCGAGTCAATCACATGAAGCAGTGAATAATGCGGCTGAGAAAGTCATTGAGCTTTGTCGGCATACGGAACTTCCATTGGATGTTGTCCGTTTTGGTGCGGAAGGAATGGTATCGGAACAGCTTCGGCCTTATCACTCATCTTCGATCCTTCGATCATATCGAGATATGTTCCGCTCCGAGATGCGTGAACGAGTTGGGTCGCTGAGCCGTAATTTAGGCTTGTCGAACGAATTTGTAGATGATTGGTTTGATCTTGATTTTTATCTAGGTCGTATGTTTCGTGAAATTGACCGTCTTAGTATTAAACAGATTGATTTTGATTTGACATCAAAGGAATACAAAGCTTTGGCTGCAAAATTAGGACAGCGCACTGAACGGTTTCACAGATTGGCGAGCGAGAAATTTGAATTCTCGGAACGGATGTCACCAGCTGACGTGGTACAGCGACTCCGTGACCGAATAATGAAAGATCACTCAGTTCGATCGTTTGATGCAGTTGCTCGGCTCGACAAAGTTATAGCAATGGCGCAAGAATGGATTGATCGATTAGGCGTTTTGCGCGGGAATTTTGAAGAATTTTTGGCAAAAACCCGTTCGCTTGTATGTGGAACTTGTGTAGGTTTGGGGCGCTCTCAATTCGGCGTTTCTAGTAATCGTTATGATTGGGTTATCGTTGATGAGGCAGCACGTGCAACGCCCGGCGAGTTAGCTGTTGCAGTGCAGTCTGGACGAAGAGTTCTTCTTGTAGGAGATCATCGTCAATTACCCCCACTTTATACGCAACCATTAGTTCATAAAATTGTTTCTGATTTGGCCTGGGATGATCGATCTGTCCTAATTCGAAGTGATTTTGAACGCGCATTTGAATCAAGCTACGGCCATCAAGTTGGGGCAACACTGCGAACACAATACCGCATGTCCCCGCCAATTGGCGAGCTAGTATCGAAATGCTTTTATCCTATTCCATTGGAGCCAGGACGTGGCAACTCAAAATCTTGGTTTTCCGAATTGCCTGAACGAGCGAAGTCAATCGTTACTTGGGTTGATACATCCGATGCTGGCCGTGAATCTTTCGAGAAAAAGCGTGATCGCATACATATAGATAATCAATTCGAAGCGCGTGAAATTCTGGATTTACTACGCTCTATATGTGCGACTACATCGTTTATCAGGGCGCTTGTCGAGGACAGTACCGAGGATGAAAAACCAATCGGTGTGATTTGTATGTATGCAGATCAGAAACGGTTACTTCTAAAACTAATGAGCGAGCAGGATTGGGCCACTGGGTTTCGTCACTTGATTAAAATTGATACAGTTGATAGTTACCAAGGAAAGGAAAATAGAATTATTATCGTATCAGCTACGCGAAATAATCCTCAATTCGATCAAGGTTTTGTAAGTAGCCCCGAACGAGCAAACGTGGCGATTTCGCGTGCAATGGATCGGTTGATTATTGTTGGTGCGGCAAAGATGTGGCGTGAGAAAAATCGGGACTCACCAATGGGAACGATTTTAGCGCATATTGAGTTGAACAGAGATGGTTTGAATTTCGATATTGTGAATGCGTCTGGTGTTGTTAGGAGAGTTGCATGATCACTAAAGAAGAGCAACAACTGAATGCATTTCTGGCCATTGATGAAATCACCTTTGCGATACCCGCACAAAGTTTTGATATTTCGTGTTCCATCAGCGCCGAGGAAGCATTGCCTGTTGTCACCGAATTTGCCTTGCGGATCACTCATGTGTGTGGGTTAGTCAGTCCGGTTCAATTGCAAAATTATTTTGGATACTCTGAGAAAGAAACGGCTGCTGTAGTTAAGGCGCTTTTGGATGAACGCTTGATTCAATGGCATGAAGATCAGTTAGAGCTGACTCCATATTCGAAAGCTCGTTTCCAGGATAGCTCAGATGATTTACCAAGATTTTTTAGAATCCAAGAATGGACCGGATCGGTCGTATTTGATCTTATAAGTTTTAGTCCTGCCGAACGCCCTTCACGATTACGAAGAATTCGCTCAATGATAGAACTGACTTCAAAAGATACCGAAAAACTTTCCAGGTCAATTCAATGTGCCGAACGTTCGTTTCAAACGAATTTTCGTCAAATTTCTAAGAAAGATCGAGCTGAAATTTACAAGATCAGCGACGTAGATGCGGGTGAGTTATTTAGCATACCATTACCTTGCATTTTTCAATTGAATTTTGACGGACATACTAGTATTCAAAGGGAAATTAGTGATGAGAGTTTTGGCGGGCGATTGGAAATGGCTGAAGCAATTTCTGATGCTATGGTAAGCCACGATCAACGTGATAATGATTTCTTTGAGAATTTTATAGCGATGTTCGACGATGAATTACTGAAAGGTTATATTGCCAAAGATGAATTTGATCTACGGAAATATGTGCAAGATGTTCACCTAACAAAAGTCAATAGCTATTCCAATAGTAAAGTCATTCCATTGTTGGGCGCTTTGCACTTGAAGAAAAATAGAGATATTTTGGTTGAATGGCTTACAACGTGGACTACTTCAGATCTTCCAACCAGTAATGGCGAAGGCGATAGCGATATGAAAGAAGGGAAGATTGATTCAATAGAAAGTCATCAAAAAGCAAAATCAGCATTGTGGCTCGCACCTCAGTCACGGTTATGGTCTAGGTCGCCTGCCGCCAATGAGTTACTGCAAATCATAAACAGGATAATTGCGCCGAAAGATGATGGCGAAGTGAGTTTGAAAGTTGGCGGTGTGAGGACTCTTCTTCAAATTGAGCGAGGAGATAACGGTGATAAAAATAGAGCAGCAGGTACTTATAAAGATATATTTCCAAAACTATTCGCAACTACTGATTCAATTATGGGAGGGAATTTTGAATTGTTTCTGTTCGAAGATAAGTTTATGTGCGCGCTGTTCCATTTTCATATAGCGCATCATCCAGTTACTGTACCAATTGGATTTTTTTCATCGCTCCCCGGACACTTGGAAGCAGCTAAGCGACTAGTATCGAAACAGATATTAAATCGAGGAAATATAGTATTGTTAAATGGAGTGCAAAACGAGCAGGTATTTAACGAGGTGAATGAGTTTTCTTTTTTGCAAAAATCGGCAATCACAACTAAACCAATTTTAACGGCGACAGTAAAAAAGTCTTCAAATACCATAACGTTGCGAAAAAATAAATAGAATCGTATCAGCTAACTTTTTCGCTAGTGTGTATGCGGTAATAGATGACAAAGTGCCGTTTATCAAAGGTGGTAACTGATGATAGCCCAGCCAATTTCGGATGTCCTGAAATGAGTTTTAGTTATCACCAATATTCTGTCCCGCGAATTACTCAAAAAGACCTAATATAAAGAGTTTGTAAGAAATTCTGTGTAAATGCCACTCAATTGGAAAAGGATCAGGTCAATTGCTTGATGACGCTCCTGTTGTGAAAATAGATAAAGTATTTTCAATTCCAATGAATGGGAAGACGCGATGGTAATTTTTTCTTGCGATAATTATTGGCTATCGTAAGACGGCGTTAAAATCGACTATAACCTGACAGAACCAGGCATTTGATATTGAAATATGACAGCTGAGTTACCATATAGGCATTATGATCAACAATGAAGTCTACAATGTCAAACTTATTGGATCTTGAAACTGAAGAAGTGAACTATGACCCAGATACACTTTTGGATGCGATTATTAAACTGCTCCACATAAAAAATGACGCAGCACTCTCAAGAATATTGGAAGTTGCGCCACCTGTCATCAGCAAAATTCGTCACCGTCGTTTGCCTATTGGTGCTTCGTTATTAATTGGCATGCACGAAGTTAGCGCCGTTAGTATCAAAGATTTGAGGGTTCTTATGGGTGATCATCGCCCTAAGTTTCGGATTGAACGCATATAACTCAAGAATTTAATTAACTTAGCTGGCATTGCATTTGTTGATTTGGATGCCACTTCCAGTGTAAAAACGAAACACTCCTTTTGTTATAGGTTCCATCAGTTCCACTGGCGGCAAAGTGGAACTAATGGAGGCTGTGACACTATCCTTAAATTACGGTTGTTGAAGACTAAAGCCCGTAAAGTAATTGCTGCTGCTTGTTTTTTTGTGATGAAAGCCTTTGTCGACTAAGCCAGATTTAAAACGAGCCTGACTTAAAGGCTTGCATTTTGTCAGTTTGATGAAGTCCCTATAGTTCTTATATGCAATTGATGATTGAGTCTTGGCGTCGGCATCACTTGCACAGCATTCGGAAATCCAAGTAGCTATCGTGTCAGCATCTTTGCGCATTCGGTCTTTAAGTGCATCTACTTTTGGGCAGGTACCAAGGCCATTTTTTGCATATTCCTGCGCTCCTTTGATGATCCAATTCAGGATGCCAGAATATTCATCGGCTAGTTTGTTTTCAAGATTTTCATCTTGTTCATCACCTTGAAATTGTGCGTCAAATGGCAGCGGCTCTAATCTACGCCACATAGCATTGTCTGTTGCGGAGATATCAGGCACGTCGTTGGCAGATGCCCAAAGCTTACCTTCAGGCTTGAATGAAAACATTTCCCCATAAGTTGCTCGTGCTGTGATGTTATCACCACCCGCATATTGCTTAACAAATGCGTCATCTATTTTCTTCCCTGTTGGTAACTCGGTACAAATAACCATACGCGCTCCATACAACGTTGCCAGTGCTGGCGACGGACTATTGGCGTTACCGCTGTATGCGCTTGTTAAGAGGTTTGGTGCGACATTCTGAGCGTAATCTCCGAGCATTTGTTGCACTGTCCTCATTAGCACGCCTTTCCCGTTTCCGCCTGATCCGATTATTAAGAAGAAAACTTGTTCTTTCGCGTGACCAAACAATGTATAGCCCAATGCTCTGCGAATATATTTACAAAGCTCAAGGTCCCCCTTAGTCACTGCTTTTATGAAATTTACCCATTCGGGACATGTTGCCTCTTTCTGGAATTCCACATTGGCTTGTCTACGTAAAAAATCATCCGCTTTCGCTTCACGAAATTCGCCGCTCACTAGATCAACTACGCCATTTTTTACCGCCAATAAATTAGGGTTTTGATCAAATTTATTTGGCAAAATATAAATATCATCTGAAAGTTCAGCATTGCTAACGATGGATCGAAAACCGGACGCAGTACGAAAGCGCCTTAATGAATCAGGAACAGAATTTTTCTCGCCACGACTCAAGTTCTCAATAAATTGCCGAACCATTCTTAAAGGTGCTTGAGAGTCTGCTTTCCAAACTACACCGTTAAAGTAAAACCACGTACGGCTATTCCGTTCATATTGCAATATATGTTTATAGGTTGCTACCATCAATTGGGTGATAGAAGTTTCGTCATAGGCATTTTTATCGCCATTTTTTTCCTTATTCGCAAGATGAAAAAGAGTGCCGATATTTATACCGCCGCTTACACTAAAAGCATCCCAAGTCCTTTTCTGCTCCTTTTCATCAAATTTAGAAGAGGTACGAGACCAATCTGTCCACAAGCGATATCCTCTTTCCGTCTGATCAAAACTATGTATTGCCATTCCGAATTGAAGCCAAAGCCAACGATCATCAGCTGAGATGCCATTAAGCGCACGGGAAATCTCAACTTCTAACGGTGGTTTTTTGTTTGCCGGTTTAGTATTGGGTTGCCGATGAACCTCATCAACTTCAGATACCTCATCGCTTTTTACGCTGACATCTAAACCCATTTTTTTGATAAATGTATTAATTGGAATAGATTCTGCATCCTTTTGCAAATGTACTATTTTTGCTAAAAATGGTTTATCGCGCTTCCAATTATATGTGCCAGGCATACGCATAACTCGGCTCGCATCGCAAACAGCAGGATCAGAGCCTAGTTCCTTGGCTATTGCTTGCTGAACTGGTTTAAACCTCTCAATAGCACAGCCACTTACAAGCCAGTACACATGGAAATTTCCTGGCGAAGTTTCAACTATTAGATGAGGTTTAATGTCGAGCAGAAGTAGTTCTTTAAGAGTCTTCGTGCCACCATCGAGGTCAGCGAATACAGCAACTATTTCAGTTACATTTCCTAAGCTTCGACCTTTACCATCACCGCGATTGATCATCATAGCGATTTCAAGTCCTTCTTTATTCGCTTCAATTAACCTCGCTTTATTGCGTTTGTCTAAGTACCCATAGATTTTTTCCGAATTACGTATTGTCCGTCCCTTTTTATTTATCGTTTGATAGTAAGCTTTTTGATTAGTATGAAAAAACTTCTTAAACTGATGCGTGTGCTGAATATTGTGTTTTGAAGACATGTTGAATTCCTTATGCTATTCCCCCATAAGTGGAAGAGATGGAACCGTATTCTTCTAATTTTTCAATTAAAAAAGAATAAACACATATAAAATGATAGTGTCCGTTTTTCGGTTCCACCTTCTCCATTACTCGGGGAGCGGCGTGATTAATAGATTGATTGCGAATGGCGTTGCTCATGCATCGCGCAATGACTATTTACAGTTCTACTATGGATACTGTGCGTCACATCTGCGATGTAATTGCTTAGTTCAGCTATTACTTACCTAGGCGTTTGTTTATCCATTCGTCGATCTCTAAATCAGAAAAACGAACGGCGCGTGCACCGATGGAATATGGCTTCGGGAAATCACCTTGTTTTATCATCCAGTAGATGGTGGAGCGACACAAACCGCAGCGTTTTATTACGTGCTTAATTGAAATCAGATTTGGGGAGCGTTCCCTTGTATCTGGATGCAGCATATTGCTGTCGGGTGCGAAGAATGATTCAGGCAAACTGCGAGAGTATTCTGTCGCAGTTTGTTGTGGAAGGTGTGGAAGAGAATTTTGCATA
>JAUSDP010000096.1 GCA_030650605.1 bacterium | reverse complement strand
GGGGAGGGTATAACTTGTTGACGCCACATCTTTCACCTTAGACAAAGAATATGTGCCGCAAAAAGGCTAATCGTACCAAGTGCTGAGCAAGATTGCAAAAAAAGGAAGAATTGCACGCCAGCAGTTCGTGATGGCACGATTGTCTCGGTGCGAATTGATTGGGTGAATTTCTGTTTTTTTTTGCTAAATTAGTATGCGAGAAGCACACACAGAGTCATAAATAGAGTCAGAAATTGCGACTTAAAAACAAAATGGCTACAAGCCGAAGCATGTAACCATTTGATTTGAAGCGTATTTCTTGGTGGCCCGGGGCGGACTGGCTACCAAAACACCTAAGTCATTGATTTATATAGGTGTTAATCACAAAATCGCTACCAACAGGTGTTCCACTTGTTTGGAACACTTAATGCCACATTTTGACATCAATATTTCTAAAATGCCAGTGCCCAAAAAAAGGTATCGGCTGCCGCGTTAGTGCTGGCCTCACTCTCACGAAATCGCCGCTGAATTTCCGTCCAACCCAAGCAGTAAAATCCAATGCAAAGAATCGTGATTTTGGTGTTCCAAATGAGATTTCAATTAAAAAGCAGAATAATAGATCGCTGGTAGATAAATTTCTTTCAGCAAATCAAAATTCGCATGGACTACCCGGACTAGTTGTTTTTAGTAACCCCCAAGACGGCAGATAAGGGTGCGCTGATCGTTAATGTTCCATTGTGACAATCATTGATCATATTGCGGCTATTTATTTTAATATAATGCCTTTTACACGAAACTATTTCGTGATATATTCCTTTTATCGGAAACGTAAAAGGTGAAAAAATGCTTTCTGCGAATACTAATGACTTGGAGCGCTTGATTTTGCAGCATATCCCTCGGGACGCTCTTATGGCATTTGAGGATGCCTATTTCGATGGAGATACTAAAGGGCGCTCGCGGGCTTCTGACTTTGAGAAGGGTCATCGACCATCAGCGGCAGGGCATATAAAACATTTCTTTAACAATGAATCTTTTTTTGAGGCGTTACAGGCTCATGGGGCGGAGCCTTCGCCATTGCGTGGAACCAAACTGGTTGTTGGACGATTGGGCATTTTTAACATCGCACGGTTAAATGTGCCCGGTCACAAATGGGTTAATTTGCAGCGAAGTGCTAGTCGTAAAAAGCTCGCAGATCATAACGATGCCATTAATAAAAAATTTATCCAGGCTGATTTGTTCCAAGAGGCTACTGATCCCGTTGTGGGAACGATCTTCATCGTTGGAGTTATGGACGGCACCGATGCGAATAATATTTCACAGCTCACACAGGTAATGCTGGCACTTCCGGCACCAAATATGAAGTCGTGGTTGTATATCAGTACAATAACGGATTTTGTAAAACTTTATGATGAAGCGGACGCAGTAGCGCAGGTCGATAATGCGAAGCCGATTCTTAGAACTATCACCAAGAAACAAACAGATAATGAGCAAGGGAATTAATGACATCCAGCCGGCACGCCTTGAGCAGGCGCTTGCAGCACGCGGCTTAACTAAGGGGCAATTGGCAAGTCTTGTCGGCGTAGCCGCATCAACTGTTACCAAGTGGTGCAAAGGAGATCAGGCTCCGGAGGTCGAGACTTTTGAACGTGTTGCATTGGTGCTTAATCTTCAATCTGAATGGCTCACTCGACCATTGATTAAGTCGATTACTGCTCCTTTATATCGTAGTAATGCGTCCGCATTGAAGGCCGCTAGGTCCAAGTTGGAGGCCCGCACCGAATGGGTGCAAGAGTTGGCCGTGTTGCTGAGCGAATATGTTGATTATCCGCGGCTGAATTTGCCGGAGCGGTCTTTTGAGGATCCCGAGCAGATTGATAATGCTGATATTGAAGCCGCTGCGGAGGAGTGTCGAGCGTTGTGGCAATTGGGTCGCGGTCCAATACAAAATTTAACTTTGGCTGCGGAAAGCGCCGGAATCATCATCGTTCGAGAAGAGACGGAAATTTCAGCTATTGAAGGACTATCTAGTTGGAGCGATTTGCTTGGGCGTCCAATCGTTTTTTTGTCGGCCGATAAAGCCAACGCATTTCGCAGTCGCTTTGACCTTGCTCACGAAATTGGCCACCTTGTTCTGCACAAACACATTCCTCGTGCAGATGAGCGAGATCGTTACAATCAAATGGAAAAGCAGGCGCATAAATTTGCGAGTGCACTTTTGCTTCCAGCCGAGACGTTTTCCAATGAAGTTCGTTTACCTCCGAATTTGGATAATTTGCTTATTCTTAAACAGCGTTGGGGGGTGTCAGTTGCGGCAATGATGATGAGATTGCACGTGCTTGGTTTTCTCAGTGATGAAGAAAAGCTATCCTTATTTAAAAGGCGATCAGCTCGGTGGGGGTCTAAAGCAGAGCCGTACGATGATAAATGGGAAATTGAGTTGCCAAGGCTCATGCGTCGGACTGTCGAGCTTCTGATAAACGAAGGGATTCTTGCTGCGGAAGATTTTTCTCGATATTTAGGGCTTTCTTCGAGAGATATTGAGAAGTTGTGCTCGCTTAGGGAAAACTATTTTTCTGCATCGGCTGATGTAGTTGAATTGGCCACGTTGCGTTCTAATCGTACTGAGCCGAATAATATTCCCCGACGAGGTGAGAAAGGAGCTGTATTGTCTTTCTTGGGTTATAAAAATAAGGTTTCTTGATATCCTTTTTTAAAAAATGGCCTAAATCATTTAGGCCATTTTTTTATTGAGCTATAGAAAAATAAACGGCGAATTCCTGCTGCAACTTGAAATCTGCATGGACAGCCTGGCCACCCGGGCAGCCTGTTTTTCTCTACCCAGCGTCCTGATACATTTCAAGAATAAAGTCTGTGATAGATTTCCCGAAATTATCCATTAGTGGTTGTTTTAAAATTCCCAATAGAAAATAATCCGTGTAATTAATCGCCTTGGGATCTTCACTAGATTGAGCGAGTATCCATAGCGCGACAATCGCCAGCATAGTGCGGCTATCCAGATTTTTAGCCTTGCAGCTCTTTGCAATCGTATTTCTGGTAGGACTAGCCACTAATTTATCTAGGTCCATAGGCGAACCGCACCACGCTTCCTGAAATTGGCACTCAACCATATATTGAAGCAGTGTGTGGCATTTTTCAGATACGCCTTTTCCCGACTGATACAGCTTGGCGTCTGCTAGTAAACTCGACACTGTTCGCTTACATGCACTCTCGTCTCTTTCGAGCACTTTCCACATCGGCAGTTTAACGGCTCCAGACAGAAAAATTCTTTCTGTGCCGGGCAAAATTCTATCCACTTCTTCCACAAAACTCCGCAATGGCATATCAGCCAGTTAATGAAGCGCTTAAACACCGCCGATGTGATGCCGTTTCAATTCTCAAAATCCGCTGTAGCAGTAGCCAATATTTCACAAAAAACCGCTTGATATTATTCAACTAAAAATAGGAAAAACACATCATGACAATCGCAATCCTCAAAGTAAAAATCGATACATTGGAAAAACAGTTACTTGCTATCAGTTCGCTCAATGACATTTGCCCGCAGAGTATTAATAGCGGAAACCATGCAGTTAATCTGGAATCATGCGCAGAACTACTGGATCACTTGGTTGAACCGGCAATGTATCAAGTGGAGGCAGTGCGAATGATGCTGGCTGACATAGCAAAACGGTTAGAAGGCCAAACTCATTCAGAGGTGATCACATGTTCCTAACTGTCGATGAAATAGTTGAGTTGACTGGGTATAGGTACAACTGTCGGCAAATTGATTGGTTGCGCCTTCACAACTGGAAATTTGAAGTGACTTCGCAACACCGTCCGAAGGTTGCTCGTTCTTATTTTGAGTCTTGCCTAGGCGGGGCTAGTCCTAGGCAGGAAGAAAAACTGGTTCACCTAACGGTTAAACCGAATTTCCAAGCGTTAAACCAAATGAGAACCAGATAAAACTATGGGGCGCAAACGTACAAATCATCATAATTTACCGCCGAGGATGCATCTGAAATCAGGTGGTTATTATCACGTTTCAAGCATAACACCACGCAAGTGGACGCCGCTCGGAAAAGATATCAACGAGGCAAGGCGACAATGGGCAGAGTTGGAAACTGAACCAGTTGCAGCCGAGGACAAGAGTTTTTCAGTAATCTTCCGGCGCTACATGGTGGAAATTTTTCCAGCATTGAGCAGGCAAACACAACACGACTATATCGTTTGCGGAGCTTTGCTTGAAGGTGTTTTTGGGCACCTGCCAATTGACAGTATCCGACCACGTGACATTGCTGAATATATGAGGGTGAGGGGTGAGAGCGCGAAAGTGCGCGCAAACCGCGAGAAGGCACTTTTAGCACGATTTTCAATCATGCTAGGGCGTGGGGCTACACAGACTCAATGAACCCTTGTATCGGCATTAAAGGCTTTAAAGAAAAACCACGTGATCGTTATGTGGAAGATGACGAATATCTAGCGGTTTGGACAGTGGCGCACCCAACTGTTCAAGATGCGATGGATTTGGCACTATGCACAGGGCAGAGGCCAGCAGATGTGCTGAAGATTGATATATCCGAAATCAATGACGGCAATCTATCTATCAAACAAAATAAAACGGGAAAGAAGTTAAGAATTCAGATTGAAGGTTTTTTGTCTGAAGTAATTGATCGAATTATGAACAAGCCACGTGATAAGAGAAATCCTGCATTGTTACAAGACCCTGATGGACAGAGGATGAGTTACTTTGCGTTGCGCTCTAGGTTTGACAAGGCGAGGGAAATTTCAGGCGTAAGTTTCCAGTTTCGGGATTTATGTGCGAAAGCGGCAACAGACACCGGTGATTTAGCTCACTCGCAAATGCTACTTGGGCACAAAAATCGAACAACGACTGAAATTTACACGCGAGATAGAAAAGGGGATCTCGTTAAGCCGTTGACGCGTGGAGAAAAATAGCGAGAAAGAATTTATGTAAACGTGAGATCGAAAATCTGCTGATTATTCTTCCAAATAAATATCTTTGTACATACTGATGGTCTCTGGCTTTTCTATTATTTTTTTTTGTGCTGCGATATTTTCTCTGTTTTTCGCATTTTCTAAACTTTCAACAAATTTTAGTTTCGTGTAAAAGTTTAACGTTCTTTCATTGTTATCGGCATCTACTGTCAATAGGCGGGCAGCTACAGAAGATTCAAATACTATACCTTCCACTAACTCAATTAGATACGCGCCAATTCCTGCGGATTGAAATTTTGTTGCAACCGCAAGACGTGTAATTTTGACAGATGGAAACGACTTAATAGGGACTTCGAAGTTTAAACTTAGTTCTAATCTTTCGGTTGAACTGAGTTTCAAATTATCTCCAGATAAGCTGAAGTAAGCTACTGGCTGAGGGTCATCTTCGACAAAAACTATTGTTGTAAGTGTAAGGCCAGCCTGATCATAAACCAGTGCCTGTTCCTTTAGAAAATCATCTAATGAGGGACTGCCGCACGTAAAATCTGCTAAATTCTCAGGGGAAACTTCTGCGATTCTTCGCAGAATTAATTCATCCAAAACCAAAATTATTTAATGATTTTCAATAATGGTGAAGATCTTTGATAGGCTTCACGCGCTGAGGATGCTAAAGCTTTTAATCTGAGTTGGCGAGCGGAAGACAATGGGGTAGCCTGTATCGATTGAACAAGAGTTCTACTCGATCTAGAAGATAGTGCTGGTGTTTCTGCAATTTGGAAAGCTACGGCAGCCATTATAATCACCCAAAGAGGGTCTGTTAATTCAAATTTAATACTACTAATATACACTTTATATAACCTTGCGGTTACTTGTGTCAAGAAGATGATTACTATGAATTGTAGAAAATTGTTTCAAATTATAGAAAAGCCATTTACAAAAATCTTTGTAAAT
Source organism: bacterium (assembly GCA_030650605.1). GTDB lineage: Bacteria > Patescibacteriota > Minisyncoccia > Phycocordibacterales > Zambryskibacteraceae > UBA5004. The sequence goes on along the minus strand of JAUSDP010000096.1, from coordinate 149 downwards.
GGCTTCTGTACTTGGTGGCCCGGGGCGGAATCGAACCACCGACACAAGGATTTTCAATCCTCTGCTCTACCGACTGAGCTACCAGGCCAAGACGAAAGAGTATAGCGATACATTTGGTAGATTGCAAATGTTTTGTGGATTTTTGTGCG
>JAUSDP010000029.1 GCA_030650605.1 bacterium | reverse complement strand
CATCCGCGCTAAACGTTCATACTCTTCTGCATTGGAGACCAATACTTCGCGATATTCTTCATCGCTCCGGGCGCGCGTGAGCACCACTTGAGTTTGCGTCATGAGATTGCTAATAGGTGTGCGCAACTCATGCGCCAGATCGGAAGAGAAATCTTTTAAACGCTGAAAAGATTCCTCAAGGCGTGCCAGCATATGGTTCAGTGCTTCGGCCAATTCCGCTAATTCAACTGGAAAGGAATCTACATTCAGACGATAGTTGAGTCGGTTGGCGGTAACGACAGCAGCGCCCTGACGAATATCTTTCAGAGGCGCCAAACCGTGTTTGACCATCACCCAACCAAGCATACTGACTATCACAGCGGCAAGCGTAATAAACAGCCACAGAGTTTTTCGAAAGGACGCCATGAAGTGTTCGTGATGCGTGATATCGACCGCAATGGCCACCAGTAATGGAGACATACCAGGAACTCCAGAGGGCAGAAGCGCGGTTATGCCACGTTGTGGTTGTATGCCAAAAGAAGTGGTTTGCTGCCAAATTTGAGGTTCAGGAATTCTTTTGACCGAGTCGCGATTGAGTAATGGCGGAGGAAATTGAGCGTCAGCAGTGGAGAACAGTGGTTGATTGTTCGGTCGCACAACCCGCATCGCCAAACCATGATGACCAACCAAAGAGTCATTGAGTAGGCCAGGTAAGGCATCTAGATCTGCCACATTCTGCACCTTCTCTAATAGATTGGCGACTAGGTGAATTTTACCGGTCATTAAATCCATATCCTGTTCAATGAAATGATTTTCAACTGATTTCCCGATCAGCAAACCAAGCGCCAGTAAAACTGCCGTCGACACGAACGAAAACAATACCGTTAAACGTAAGGTGATGGATATACCTCTCCATTTCATCCTGCTGTCCCCGAAAAAGAAATTTGCAATGAATTGTGCCGGTGAACGTAACAGATCGTCGAGCTCATCGGCGAACAAGTTTACTTTGCGATTTGAATACTGTTTTCCATTTACTGCTCCCTCTATCAAGAGGAACAGTAAACCTTAATTTCCATGCGCTTACAATACCTTTTTTAAGTCCTTGAACGTAAACGGCTTTTGATGCGCTTGCCCTGCAACACCACCTGTGTTTGTGTCATCAGATTGCTAATCGGTGTACGTAATTCATGTGCCAAGTAAAAAGAAAGATCCTTCAGTCTTTGAAAGGATTCCTCAAGACGTGCCAGCATATTGTTCAGTGTTTCTGCCAGTTTGGCCAATTCAACCGTAAAGCGTTGCTAATCACCGATACAGAGCTTAAGCTCATCGCTAGGGCTGCAATTAAGGGCGATAACAACCAACCAGTTATCGGGTATAACAGACCCGCTGCGACAGGAATTCCCATAGCGTTATACAGAAAAGCAAACAGAAGATTTTGTTTCATATTGCGTACCGTCGCATCTGATAATGAGCGTGCCACCGAAATCCCGCGCAAATCCCCTTTGACTAATGTAATCTGCGCACTATTCATCGCTACGTCAGTCCCCGTACCCATTGCGATACCCACATCGGCTTTTGCCAAAGCTGGTGCGTCATTGATTCCATCGCCAGCCATGGCAACCACGCGACCTTCTTTTTGCAAACGTTCAACTAAAATGAGCTTGTCCTGTGGCTTGACCTCACCAAATACTTCATCTATACCGAGACGACTGCCAACCGCTTTTGCTGTCGTCAGCCCATCTCCAGTGGCCATGATGAGTCGTATTCCGCTTGCTTTCAATGTCGCCAAGGCTTCCGGTGTACTTTGCTTGACCGGGTCAGACACGGCCAGCAAGCCCGCCAATTGTTTATTGACGGCCAAATACATCACACTGGCACCTACCGCACGTAAGGTTTCCGCTTGAGACAGCAAGCTTTCCACAGGCACGCCAAGTTGTTGCATTAACACAGTGTTGCCAAGCGCCAGTTCACGACCTCCTAAAAGACCGCGCACCCCTATGCCAGACTCGGAATTAAAATTCTCTGGTTTGTCCAGCACCAGTTGACGCTCGCGCGCCGCCCGCACTATGGCGTCGGCCAAGGGATGCTCACTGCCTTGGTCGAGGCTGGCGGCAAGTCGCAACACCTCATCTTCTTGGTAGCCTTGGTTTGGAATCACCTTATCAAAAGCCGGTTTGCCTTCTGTGAGAGTACCGGTTTTATCAACTATCAAAGTGTCAACCTTGCGTAGATTTTCGATGGCAGTGGCATCCCGGAACAGCACCCCTTGCGTTGCACCACGGCCGGTCGCCACCATGATAGACATCGGCGTTGCCAATCCCAAGGCACAGGGGCAAGCGATAATCAATACCGAGACGGCGTTGATTAAGCCGAACACCCAACGCGGTTCAGGGCCAAAAAATCCCCATCCAAAAAAAGTCAGCATCGCGATAAGGATCACCGTCATGACGAAATAACCGGCGACCACGTCGGCCATTCTTTGCATCGGTGCTTTGGAACGTTGCGCTTGTGCGACCATCTGCACAATTTGCGAGAGCATGGTGGCAGAGCCAACACGCTCAGAACGCATGACTAGTGCGCCACTGGTATTGAGTGTTGCACCTATTACCTTATCACCTGCTCGTTTCGTGACCGGCATAGGTTCGCCAGTCAACATCGATTCATCGACCGCGCTGCCACCCTCGGTGATCACGCCATCTACCGGCACTTTTTCTCCTGGCCGTATGCGCAATAGATCGCCGACGTGCACATTGCTCAAGGGGATATCTTCTTCCTTGCCATCGGCTGCGATGCGGCGTGCAGTTTTCGGTGCAAGACCAAGCAAAGATTTAATCGCAGCCGAGGTCTGCGAGCGCGCTTTCAACTCCAGCACCTGGCCTAACAACGTCAGAGAAATGATCACTGCCGCCGCTTCAAAATAGACCGCAACCCGCCCCATGGAAATAAACGAGGCGGGGAATACCTGGGGGACAATCGTGGCAACCACACTATAGATAAAAGCAGCACCGGTACCCAATCCTATGAGCGTCCACATATTTGGGTTGCGATTCACGACCGACTGCCAGCCACGCGTAAAAAATGGCCAGCCGGACCATAGCACAATTGGTATGGAGATGAACATTTCTACCCAGCTCTGTACCGCCATTTCCATCCAGCCCAAGCGTTCTCCAAACATGGCGAGAATAAAGGCAATTACGGTTAACGGTAGTGTCCACCAGAATCTGCGCTGGAAATCGCGCAATTCAGGGCTCTCATCGGCTTCCAGTTCTGGTAATACCGGCTCTAGGGTCATGCCGCATTTCGGACAACTACCTGGATGATCTTGCCGGATCTCTGGATGCATGGGGCAGGTATACATGCTGCTTACTGAGAATGTTTGAGGTTCGCTAGCCGCAGCCGACGGATGAACATATTTTTCGGGCTCAATGTTGAACTTGCCCAAGCACTTGCTACTGCAAAAGTAATACGTGCGCATTGCGTATTTTTGCTGGTGTTCTGATTGCTCAGTGACAGACATGCCGCACACCGGGTCTTTCAGTGTGGCGTTGGCGACGGGTAAAGAGGCATGCACCTGTGTGTCCATATTAATTTTTTATAGAGTGAAGTATTGTTGATGAAATGATGAGTCAATCCAACTCAACCAGTCGATGCTGCGCGCTTGAAGTGCGGAAAGAATCTTGGGGTTCGCGCTGCATAACGATCAAACTCTTCACCAAATTGGGCTTGCATTTCTTTCTCTTCAGTAATTGCCAGTCGTCCATACATCATTAATAGAATCGGAAACATCACCAGTGTTAATAAAGTTGGCCACTGCAACAAAAATCCCAAAAGAATCAGAACAAAGGCGACGTATTGGGGATGACGAATTTTTGCATAAGGTCCATTGGTAGCGAGTGCATGGCGGCGCTGTGCGTGATACAGAAAATTCCACGCGCTAGATAATAGGTAAAAACCGTAGCCTAAAAATATAAAGCTGGCGATATGCAAGAC
>JAUSDP010000076.1 GCA_030650605.1 bacterium | reverse complement strand
GCTCTAGCGGTCATTATTATTGCGGTTAGTATCTTTACTGGGATGTTTACTCAAGTCGTTTCCTATTCTTATGATAGACGCGACGGTGGCGATATCGCCATTGAGAGGCAAAAATATGGACCGGTTATAGGCTGGTTAAATACAAATGCCCAAAAAGAAGCGGTAGTATTGGGAAACGACGAGACTTCGCATCTAACAGTTATCTATACTTCCCTAAATGTTTTTTATCATCGAGCGGCGATATATTCGCTCTCGGCTACGAAAGAGCGTCTTCTCAATGTCCTCTTTACGTTTTATAGATTGCGAGGAATTGGCGCAGAAGAAGCTCACGAAGTTTTTTTCGCAGAACGCGGTTACATTTCTTGGAATATCTATGGCGAGCATTATAGACAGATTCTCGGTTCGAATGAGTTTACTCCTGACGAAAAGATTGAAGAGATTGTTATGCTCTACAAGGAGACACTTTCCATTCCAACATCTGAATGGCTGAAGAATGTATGGGTTAAATACGAAGTAGAATATCTGGTCTGGGACAAAATGAAAGATCCTTTATGGCGACTAGATCAGTATCCATTCTTGAAAGAGGTGGCAGTTTTTGGAGACCTGATCATCTACAGTTTCAAGCAATAATATGGTAATTCTTTTAACCATTGCTTTTTTTTCAACTCTTTTCTTTTTTGGCTGGCAGATAGCTCGCTGGGTTTTAAACGAGAATCGCATCGAACATTTAATTGCGTTCTCAGGTATTTTTGGACTTGGTCTATACGTGTTTTTTATAAACATAGTGGGTTTGTTTATACCCATACAAACAGTATTTTATCTTGTTTTGGTTGTATTTCTATTATTTGCATCCATTTGCTTTTTGGGCCGACGGTTGCGAGTCTTTGGCGATCAGAGAACTTTGGAGTGGGGAATCAGTGGGCGATGGAGAAAGATACTTCTTGGTTCTACTTTATTTTTGACTCTTTCTGTTGGCCTCATCTCTTTTAACAGTCATATGGATTTGGCCGCCGCTCGCGTGGCTACGGCAGTAACCATGGCCGAAGGGAACTTTCCTCCCATGGAAATATTCAATCCAACAGATCCGCTTTACTATCATTATGCTCCGGACCTCTTTTCCGCCGCCACTTACAAAATAACCGGCATGCCTATATATGCGGCCTACGATCTTCAAAGAGCGATTTTGAGCGGAGTCCTGTTTCTTTTAGGTTTTTTTCTTATTAAATTGTTTTTCTTGGACACCGCCACGGCCTTTTTCGCCTCACTGTCGATGATGTACGCTGGGACTCTTGTTTTCTTTAATGGTCTCAACGGCATTCCGGCTTTATACCATAAATTTATTTTAGGACAGGAAATCTACGCTCCGTTCAAATTTGTCTCCGATGCCATTGTAGGAGAATATACTACGCCAGTAATAAATTCTGTCATCACGCAGCATTGGGGCACGATGGCCTTTGCCTTGATGATGGCGGTCGTGTATATCTATTTTTTTCTATTGTATGAGGAGAATAGAGGCCACCACATACCAGCTTTCTTTGCGGGCGGATTTTTGTTTGCGTTACTAGCCCTTGTTTCGGAGCCGTACTTTGCGGTTTTGGGCGTTGTTATATTTCTCTTTCCGTTCGTTTTCTTTCTCTTCAAAAGAGATTGGACGAGCGCAAAAAAGATTTTTATCAGCTCGTTCATTCTCTTATCAATAACACTGCTCGCGGCTCTTTTCCAAGGAGGGCTCTTACGCCCGGCCCTTGCCCAGCAATTACATCTGTCCTCCAGTAAAAATGCATACAATGCAGTTTTGCGTACAAGCAACCAAAGCAATCTCAACAACAATTCTAATTTCTTCAGGGTCGGGACACCATGGCTCTTGCATGACGGCAAGCCGATATATGATCCACTATTCCTTGCGGAGTTTACGTTACTCTTGGTGGTGCTCGTCCCGGCTCTTGTTTTTTTGTTCAAACGGCGTTTTCAGCTGGCTCTTTTTCTGACGGGCTTACTACTCTTATTTTTTTCAGTTCCTCTCCTTATTGACTCGGATTTTCCGGACCTAGCTGGTCAGTTAGGAAGATTCTTTCTGCCGATACCATTATTCGGAGGTCTGGTTATAGGATTAGTTTTGACAACCCTGTACCGGCGCGCGCAAAAATCTCTGCTTAAAGGAAGTCTCTTACTTCTGGCTTTTGTTCTGATAGCACAAGGTCTTTGGACTCATTCTGTTTGGGTGGCTTTCGGTGATCCTCCGGGTACATGGAATCCGAACGCCAAATTTTTTGCTCAAGCGGATACCTTGGAGACAAAGGCGTACAGTTGGGTCAAAAAGAACACCACCATAAAAGACCTATTCCTTATTATCAAGGATAATTACGATGCGGAATGCGGAGTTAGTACTGTACCAAACTGTCTTTTTATTCTTAATACGGGCAGAATGGCTCCAACCTTTATGCTTACAGGTATTTGGGGCGATACTATGGCTAATACGTCATCGCCTGATATGGCCGCTCTATTCAGCGAAGTTAGCAAGAGTTGCGATTCCGACATTTTGCGCAAGCTAAACTACAGTTACGTATATGTTGACGGAGAGTGGTCCAAAGGTATGGAAGCAAAATGTATTAAAAGTAATGAGCTAAATCTTATGTTCCAGATTAGTGAAGGAGAAGAATTTATCAGAATTTACAAAATCGAAGAGGAGACCCATCCGTTAAGCTCGGACTCGGCCGAAGCGAATACGAAGCAGGTCCACCAGGTTTCGCAGGTTGTCACGGATGAGTTGTAAACGGCTGTCGCCGTCGTCGCGCCAGCGTACCGGTACCTGCGCGATGCGATACCTGGCCTTGGAGGCGAGATACAGAATCTCGACGTCGAACATGTAGCCATCGATGCGTTGCCGGCCAAACACATCGTCGGCCGCCGTCCGGCGAAAGAACTTAAAGCCGCACTGCGTATCAGAAAATTGTTTCAAACCGACGATGGCATGCATCCCAAACGAGAACAGATGCGAACCGACCCGACGATAGAAGGGCTGTCGACGTTCCACACGCGACTCACGGAGACCTCGGGAGCCTATGATCACATCGGCACCATGGATAAACTCAACCTCGAACTTATCGAATTCCTCGATAGGCGTCTTATTGTCAGCATCGACGAAGCCCACAATGTCACCTTTTGCTAGGCGGATGCCTTCGCGGACGCCCCGTCCCTTGCCGCGGCGCTCTGGGCTACCGATGACGGTCAGCCACGACTCACGAAGCGCCAGCTCTTTCACCAGTTCCCGGGTGCCATCGTCGCCGTCGGCCACCACAATCACTTCGAAAGCGTAAGGCTTCCCGGCGAAATAGGCACAGATCTCGAGGAGCGTTGACGTAATACTCCTGGCCTCGTTATAGGCGGGCACCACAACGCTGACGAGCTTTATTGCTTGTCCTCTCGTATCCCGTGCCATCACAACTGAGCGTTCTCGGGTTTACGGGCCACGGCCACCGAGCGTATGCCGTACGGAAACGAGAGATAGCGGCCTAGCCAAACCTCACCCTGTAGCAGGCCGCGGAGGAGCGCGCTACCACGCGTGCTGGTGATGTTAGCCTCGATGATCTGGCGCTTGGCGTCCGGATCAAGAGCGGCGCGCTTCTGATTACGACGCTTCACCATCGCGAACGCCGGATACACGGTGAAGCCGAGATGTGATCGCTCCACCACATCGAGCCCTCCGCTCTCGAGTAGCGACGCGAGTGTCCGCGAAGTGTAGCGGCGTTGATGTTGAAGGTATTCGTCGTACGCGTCATAGAGGTGTGGTCCGGCCGGCACTTCGATGATGGCAATTCCGCCGGGCTTCAATATCCGCGCCACCTGGCGCATGGCTGCCCGGTCGTCCGCGATGTGCTCCAGCACGTTCAGCATGACGACGGCGTCGATGGAGGCGTCGGGCAGTGGGCACTGCACCAGATCGAATTGTAGCAACGGAATCCGCGGCTCCATGGCCGCGAGCCGCTCGAGCGGCTCTTTGAGAAAGTCGGACCCCATGACCATCGCCCCCGGCCATTCGGCCGCGAGTGCCCTAATCAGAAACCCGCTCGAACAGCCAACCTCGAGGATGGTCGAGTGCAGATCGGTCAGATGACGTC
>JAUSDP010000023.1 GCA_030650605.1 bacterium | reverse complement strand
GTGAACTGACCCACAAAAGTTGGACACCCAATCCAACTAAAAGGGGTCAGATTCATGAGCAAGCACAGCCCGCAGTTCAAGCTAGAAGTAGTTAATGATTATTTAAGCTTTGGCAGCTATTTAAGGGTCGCCAAGCTATATGGTGTCCATACTACCGATGTTCGTAATTGGGTAATGGCTTATCGGCTACATGGGTCATCAAGCCTTTATCAGCGCGGCTATCAACAGTATGCCCCTGCATTTAAGGTGGAGGTTCTGGAGTACATGCGTACCCAAGGCCTATCACTACGATCAGCAGCTGGCCACTTCAATATTGCCGCTCCTAGCACCATCTTGGTTTGGCGGCGCCTCTACAATGAAGGTGGCATTACAGCCTTGCAATCAAAACCTCAGGGACGACCGCCCATGTCAAAGCGAAGTGAGATCCAAGCACTCCTAGCCAAACCTTCAGAGCAACTCACGCATGAAGAGCTATTGCGCAAGTCGCACTATTTAGAGGTGGAGAACGCTTACCTAAAAAAGCTCGAAGCTTTAGCGCAGCAGAAGTACTTGGCACGCAAGAGCAAGTCCAAGTAATTACCGAGCTAAGGCAGCAATACCCCTTACAAACTATCCTAGGCATTGCCAATATGCCTAAAAGTGTCTATTACTACCAACTAAGCGCTAGAGGTAATGCCGACACCTATCTAGATGTCAAAACTCGGATTGGCGTGATCTACCATCGCCACAAGGGTCGTTATGGCTATCGGCGGGTGCACGCAGAGCTCGGGCACGAGAAGTGCCATCTCAACCCTAAGACTGTTTAAAAGTTAATGAGTAAGCTCAACCTCAAATCAACCGTTCGCCCTAAGCGTTATCAATCTTACAAGGGGCCTGAAGGCAAGGCGACGCCCAATTTACTAGAACGTAAGTTCAGCGCAGCTAAGCCTAATCAAAAGTGGGTGACCGATGTCACCGAGTTCAATATCTTGGGTCAAAAGGTGTATCTCTCACCCGTATTAGATCTGTATAACCAAGAGATCATCTGTTATGAGATCGCTGACCGGCCCCAAATGAGTATGGTGATGCTAATGCTCGAAAAAGCTTTTAAGAAGCTCAAACCCAAAGATAAACCGATGCTGCACTCAGACCAGGGTTGGCATTATCGAATCACACCATACCAACTGGCTCTCAAGCAAAAGGGCATTACCCAAAGCATGTCTAGAAAAGGTAACTGTCTGGATAACGCCGTCATGGAAAACTGGTTTGGGATTATGAAAACCGAGTTCTTCTACCAAAAGAAGTTTGACGATGTTCAATCATTTAAAGCGGAGCTAAAGGAGTACATCCACTACTACAACCACGACCGAAT
>JAUSDP010000055.1 GCA_030650605.1 bacterium | reverse complement strand
ATTATTGGTAAGTATATACTCTTCCACCAAACGCTCCACCTCCGCGGCGGTTTTGGTATCCATCAGCCGCATACGCAGCTCTTTGGCGCCGGGGAAGCCCTCGCAGTACGCTTTGAAATGCTTTTTCATAATCGCGAAGCTTTTTATGTCTCCCAAAAGCTCTTCAAACAAGTTAGTGTGCTCTGCTAAAACTTTGAGCCGTGCCTGTAGACACCTGGTGTCTACATTTCCAGTAAATAACCACGGGGTACCAAATACGGCCCGGCCTAACATCGCACCGTCGGCGCCAGTTTCTTTTATTTTTTGTTCTGCATCGACTAAATCTTTAATATCCCCATTGCCGATTATCAAGGTTTCGTCTTGATATTGATTACGGATTTCTACCGCGCGTTTGACCCGCTCCCATCGCGCCGGCACCTTGGACATTTCTTTACGGGTGCGCGCATGCATGGTTATCGCGGCGGGTTTTGCAGCAAGCAGCGCGGGCAGCCATTCCTCCAAAATATCTCTGCTATAGCCGAGGCGTGTTTTAACCGACACAGGCAAGTTGGGAGCCCCGCGTTTTGCCGCTGCAATAAGCTCTTGCGCGAGCGCAGGATTAAGCATCAGCTTGGCTCCCGCCCCCTGCTTTTCTATCGACTTGTCCGGACAGCCCATGTTGATGTCCACGCCGTCAAAGCCGAGCTCTTGCGCGAGTGCGGCGATCCGCTCCATATGCTCCGGCGTCGCGGTAAAAAACTGCGCCACGACAGGCCGCTCTGCCTCGCTGTACAGCAGGTCGCGCAATAGCTTGTCTCTCCCCTCTTTTGGCGCCAAGCACAAACCATCGGCCGAAACAAATTCGGTGTAGGTAACATAAGGAACTCCGGGTTTAGAATATTTGGCAATAAGCCGTCGAAAAGCCGCGTCGGTAACGTTCGCCAAAGGCGCCAAAACAAAAAATTTCTTCGGCAGTTTTTCCCAAAAGTTATTCACAGCGGATATCGTTAACTAGTCAGCACCTTCGCAACACTTCAAGTGGCGTCTGATAATTGATGCCCATGTGCGAACGCTTTTCATTGTAATACGGCAAGTAGCCGGCAAGCGCATCCGCAAATGCAGTGAGTGTGTGAGCCGTGCGGTCCAAACACTCCTCCTGCACTGTGCGGTTGAACCGCTCGATGTGCGCATTGTCGTTGGACTGCCGGACACGAGAGTGTCGATGTTCCAAACCTGCGAGCCACAGTCCGTGAGTAAACGAAGTTGAGAACTCCGTACCATGGTCGGTCTGTACCATTGCAAATGCAAAGGAAGCGGCGACTCGCGCTCTGCATACAAACTCTACTGACGCGTGCGCCGATATTCTTTCTGCAACCTCCGCATATGCCCAGCGTGAGTACAGGTCGATCAGCGTGTAGACGTAGAGCCTCGACCCATCGGGAAGCACAAAATGCACCGTATCAACCTGCAACAGAGCCCCAGGATGGGTTGCCTCGGGTCTTTCTGTGTAGTCGTGAGGCCTTTTCCACGGACTCCTTTCTTTGAGCAAGTGGGTGCGCTCCAGTGTTCGCTGCACCGAAGACAGCGACACCTGTATGCCTTCTTTTTTGAGCTCATGATGCACTACTTGCCCGCACCGTCGGTGCTCCATTCGTTTCTTGATGATTGCCGTGACCACTTCTTTTGCAAGAGCATTTGGATGAGTTTTTGGAGCCGATGATTTGGTTGGTATCTCATGCCAGCCGGTAGCCCAGTAATGTTTGCACCACCGTGAGATGGTGCTCGGCTCGACTCCTACATGTTTTGCCACATCCCGCATCGACCAACCGCGGTACTTCACAAGGCGAACTGCGTCTCTGCGCACCTTCCCCATATGCGGGTTAACTGTGTATGCCATATCTAGTGATTTTAGCCCCTAGGTGTTGCGAAGGTGCTGAAACATTGCGTGGCATTGTCGCCACAATTTATATATCGTCCCGTGTGTTTGCTTATATAGGTAAAATGTAAACTTAGTATTTCTGAACGTTTTGGTTCTGGCAGCTTATCAACTTCCTCTTTCGAAAAAGACCCGTCGACGCTTTTATCAAACCGCCAGGAATGAGTCCCTTTCGGGATAAACTCTGTGGAAAACAAACCTGTGCCATGTATTTTACTATGGCCTATTTTTGTCTTAACCAATAACATTTTATTTCCATTCTCCTTTTATTAATTTTTCCTTCTTTTCTCTGCCCCATTTTTTAAGTTGTACTTCCCGTTTCCTTGCTTCAGATTTATTCGGAAAAGGTGATGATATATAGAGTAAGATAAAAGATCCGTGTTGTCTTGCCATCTGCGAACCTAGACCGATATTGTGACGAACTATTCTTTCTTTCGGATTAGGCGAAATACCAACGTAATAATACCCTGATCCGGCTTTTGCGATATACACATACCACTGCATATTTTAAGAGCCCCTCGATGGAACTCGGGGTACTTCGCCTCGCCGCCCAGTGTTTACCCATTCGATAGAACTCATGGTTTACACTGAGCGAGCAAAGCGAGTCGAAGTGTGCTTGGGGCCGGGATCGAACCGGCGACCTATTCCTCTTCAGGGAAGCGCTCTACCAACTGAGCTACCCAAGCAAGCCAAAACACTTTAGCATACTGGACGCCATTTTTCATCCCTTTTTACTGCGTCTTGGTGCGGCCGAATTGGGCGAACCAGTCTTGCACTTGCACCTGGAAGTCCTTGGCGTTTCCGTATGTCTGCATAGCCTGTTCGACATACGGTTGCACGTAGTAATAATACGCCGCGCC
>JAUSDP010000025.1 GCA_030650605.1 bacterium | reverse complement strand
CGTGGGGTTGGGACCGTACCCGATAGGCGACGAGCCGGAGGACGAGGGGATCACGGAGCTGGAGGCGGAGGCGCTGGTCCGCCACCTGGCGGCGCTGGAGAGCCACATCAGCACTGTGGAGGCCAATGCCGCGGCCCTGGTCGCGGCAGACGAGACCGAGATACGCGAGGTCCACGCACGGTACGGCGATGCCCTGAAAGCGTTTGTGGCGAGCCGGCTCACGGGCCGGCGCCGGAGCTGGCGCTGTCTGCACGGCGTGGCGGGGTTCCGGGCCGTGCCGGGCCGCCTCACGATCGAGCACGAAGTGCGTGCCCTGGAGTGGGCGACGGAGCACTGCCCGCAGGCGCTCCGGATGGAGCTGTGTCTGAAGGTGGTTGGAAAGCCGGCCGACTTCGCCGCGCCGGACCCCACGACCGGGGAGGTGGTCTACACGGCCCCGCCCGGGCTGGCGGTGGTCCCCGCACGGGATGTGTTCTACGTCAAATCGACTTCGCGCCGGGTCGCCGGCAGTGACGCCGAGGAGTAGCGATTGGCTCCGGAATTTACCGGGGCCTGACGGGGCCACCGCCGCAGCACGCCGTAACCGGCACGCACAGGCAGCGGCCCCAGGAGAACGACCGATGGCAGAATGGGGCAGTGGCGGCAGCAAAATGGACCTGCCGCCCGGAGAGTACCACGCGGAGATCATCGGGGTCACCCCCGCGAAGGGCAAGGACTTCAAGAACCAGCAGAAGGAAATCGATCAGTTTTTGTGGGCCGTGAATGTCTGGGTCGGGGGGGAATGGCGGGCGGAGCAGGTCTACAGCAAAACGCGCTTCAAGGACCCGGCCACCATCCAGGACGTACAGTACATGCCTGTGCTCATGAAGCTCTGCCGGGCGTGCGGCGAACGCTGGCCGACGAACCAGGCGGAGGCGCGTGCCTGGAAGCCGGAATGCCTGATCGGCAAGCGCTTCAAGCTCGTGGCCGTGGCGAACCCGGAGGACCCCTCTTCGGTGGAGATCAAGTACGTGCCGGCGGCGGTCGTACTGCCGCAGCCGACGGCCGCACCGGTCGACCCGTTCCTGCAGGACGCGGGCGCCACGCCGGCAGGCCAGCACGGCACGCAGTCGCCGTTCGCGCCCGTCGCCCGACAGACGGCGGTGACGGCCGCCCAGGACCCCTGGGCCTGATGCAAAGCGCCGCCCTCCTCGACTATGCCCTCGCCTATGCACGGCGTGGGTGGCCGGTACTGCCGCTGTACTGGCCGGTCGGGGAGGGGTGCGCCTGCGAGAACCCGGCGTGCCACAGCATCGGCAAACACCCGCTGTGGCACCCGGAGGACCTGCGCTCCGGGGCAATCAGCGCCAGCACGGAC
>JAUSDP010000022.1 GCA_030650605.1 bacterium | reverse complement strand
AAAATCTTTAAGTTTATTCCAGTATTCTGAACCGACACAAATAATAGGTACATTGGTAATTTTTTTTGTCTGGACGAGAGTCAGGATTTCAAAAAATTCGTCAAGAGTGCCGAAGCCACCGGGATAAAATATAAATGCTTCGGCCGAGAAAGATAGTAACACCTTACGTACAAAAAAATAGTAAGAATCGAATGATTTAGTGATATACTTGTTTGTAATCTGCCCATCCGGAAGTTTAATTAAAAGTCCGAGTGAATTACCGCCTGCCTCGTACGCGCCTCGGTTGGCTGCCTCCATAATACCTGGACCACCGCCAGAGAAAACAGAGTAACCAAGTTTCTGAACTATCTGTGAAGCAAGCTCACGGGCATCCACACAATAAGGATTATCTTCTTTGAACTGGTTGGCACCGAAGAAAGTAACTGATTTCTGATAATCTGCAAGAAAGTCGAATCCTTCTGTAAATTCCTTCGAGATTTCAGAAACTCGTTTTAGAGCAAATTTCTGCATTTCTACTCGACTTAAGGTTGGGATGTTGTCAGTTGATTCTTTCATGGCGCTATCATATCATATAACAAGTATCCTTATAATATATTTATAAAATATGAAAAATCTGAACAAAAATCAATGGGTTGCTGTGTTTGCAAGTTTAGCCTTCTTAACGTATCTTTTATTTGCTGGCCCTATCATGACTCTCTTCAACCCTCCTGCCACGGATAAGTTAGAAAATGTGGATAATCAAGTGCCACAAACTGGTGTGACAACACAAGAAATTAGTGTAGGAGATGGCCTTATAGCTCTACCAGGCGATACTCTCACAGTACATTATGTGGGTACTCTTTTGGATGGCAAAGTGTTTGACAGTTCTCTTGATAGGAATACTCCGTTTACCTTTGTGCTTGGGGTAGGTCAAGTAATCCGTGGTTGGGATGAAGGGTTTTCCGGAATGCGTGTTGGAGGCAAGCGCCTTCTTATTGTTGCTCCAGATTATGGCTATGGCGACCAAGCAGTGGGTACAATTCCGTCGAACTCAACTCTCATTTTTGAAGTTGAACTCTTAAATGTCGAGAAACCTACATCACGCTAATCTCCTAATTGGTACTCCAGAGGAAGCAGAATCTCACTTACATTTACTTTGCGATAGTTTGGGTATTAGTCTCGTTAATAATCCTGATTTTGTCTTTTTCAAGATGGAGACTTTTGGTATTGATGAAGCTCGAGAGTTAAGATTATTATCAACACGAAAGTCTTTGACCGGTAGGAAAATTTTTCTCATTATCCCTATACGATTGACACTTGAAGCACAAAACGCTCTGCTTAAGACCTTTGAAGACCCGTTTCCTGATACCTATTTCTTTCTAACTGTGAGAGAAGAAAGTCTCTTGGTGCCAACTTTGCGTTCTCGCATGCAGATCCTTCGATTGTCTAGAGACCATTTTTCCAAGACTAGTGATGCTAGAACTTTTCTAGCATCCCCTATCAAAGATCGCTTATTGTTTGCGAAATCGTTTGTAAGCGAAGAAAAGAATCTGTTGATTTTTCTTGACGATCTTTTATGTTTATTGAGACAGCGTAGTGAAAGAAAGTCTTTGGAGAAGGTCTATGCCGTTAGACGCTCAATCGGAGACTCTGGCATCGCATCACGTTTAGTTATCGAACATTTATCATTAGTGTTACAATAATTTCATGGCGTACGAGTTTACTGAATTTAAGCATACCGGTGCTTTGACACTTGATTGGCTCAAGAAAGAATACTCCGGTATTCGTACCAACCAAGCTACTCCCAGTATTCTTGACGCAGTATCGGTCGAAGTTTATGGTTCGTTTATGCCTATTAATCAAGTAGCTTCGATTCTTGGAGCGGGTCCCAGATCGCTACTCGTCACTCCTTGGGATAATAGTGTAGCGTCTAATATTGATAGAGCTATCAGGGAATCAAATCTTGGTCTATCGGTTTCGCTTGATGCCCAAGGGGTGCGTGTCTTCTTTCCAGAATTAACAAGTGAGCGTAGAACTCTCTTAACAAAGGTAGTGAAAGAGAAACTTGAAGAGGCACGTATCAGAGTGCGAACAGAACGTGAAAAGAGTCTCGAAACCCTTGATCGATCAGAGAAAGATGGTATCTTTAGTAAAGATGATAAATTTAGGCTCAAAAATGAGTTACAAAAAATAGTTGATGATACTAATCGGAGACTTGAAGAATTATCACTTAAGAAAGAGAAAGAGATTTTAGAATAATTTTATTGTGTCAATCATTATATTTTTGATTATTTTAAGTGCGCTTGTTATTGTCCACGAATTCGGGCATTTTCTGGTTGCTAAAAGATTTGGTATTCGAGTAGATGAGTTTGGTCTTGGTTTCCCACCTCGCGCTAAGAAACTTTTTATCTGGAAAGGTACACCCTTCACTCTGAACTGGTTGCCCTTTGGTGGTTTTGTAAAAATTTTTGGAGAGAATCCTGAGGAAAAAATTGAAGGGGTAGCTTCTGATAATTTCCAATCAAAAAATCGAGCTGTCCAAGCATCTGTATTGGTGGCTGGTGTATTTGGAAATTTCCTATTTGCGTGGCTTTTAATCTCGCTAGGATTTATGGTGGGCTTGCCTGCACCAGCCAATCTCTCACTTCCAGTGGAAAATCCCCATACTGTTATCACTACTGTTTTACCTACTTCTCCAGCGGCTATTGCTGGCCTAAAATCCGGAGACGTCATTCTATCGCTGTCAAGAGGCGAGAATTATTCCGAACTGGCACCAGAAGCGGCTTCTCTTTTCATCGCTGAATCGACAGAACCTATCACTTTTATGGTAGAGAGAGGAGAGAACATTTCTACAAAAATAGTTGTGCCAGAAGAAGGGATTGTTACAGATAGATTAGCTGTAGGTATATCTATGGATGTCATAGGGATCGCCAAGCTTCAACCGCACAAAGCTCTCTGGTATGGACTCAAGACTACTTCCGAACTCACTTTACTGACCGGACAGGCACTTATAACTTTCTTTACTCAAGCTTTGACTGGTGGAGCCGATTTTTCTAGTGTCACTGGTCCAGTGGGTATTGTGGGTATGGTTGGAGATGCACGGGAACTGGGATTTGTTTATCTTTTGACTTTCACCGCACTTATCTCAATTAATCTCACCATTATAAATCTTCTGCCTTTGCCAGCGCTTGACGGTGGCCGCCTATTTTTTGTCTTGATTGAAGCGGTGAGTCGCCGCCCTATACCACCACGAATTTTTAACGCATTAAACACAGTTGGCTTTGCTCTACTTCTTCTCCTAATGCTTCTTATCACTATCCAAGACGTCCGCCATATTTTCTGATCATATTCTTCTGAATTGATTAACTAAATTGTAGTAAGATGTACGATATATCGTACAAATATATGCCACATGTATCAAAGAAAAAGCTGGAAGAAAAATATGTAAGGGATTTATTTTGGGAAATTATCTCTGTATTTGAAAGAGCAGGGAGGAGAGGAGAATTAAAACAGGTACTCGCCCAACTCCTCACTTCTACAGAAAAAGTTATGTTAGCCAAGCGTTTGGCTGTTATCAACATGTTAGTTCAAAATATCCCGATTCATGATATTGCCGAAAGTCTATCTATGAGTCCTTCTACTATTGATATTATGTCATTAAAATTTGAAACAGAGAATTATTCTTATATAGTTGAAAGCGGTCTTAATAAAATGGATATCGGAGATGTCATTCGTATGATCCAAACTGTTGGCGGAGTGATGCCCCCAAGAAGTGGGGGTAAGGGTAGGTGGAAGTTCTTAGACGATACTTTACGAAAAGAGAGAATTGCTTCTAGAATCAAAAAGTTGAAAGAAAAGAAAAAGAATTATAGAAGTAAAAACTAATTTTTGTACGACAAATGTACGATATATCGTACATTTAAGTTATGTATCATGTCATACAATAGGCGGGGGCTATGTACATAGGGGAGGGCTATGTAAAAATATAAAAAGAAAAACCGTCACAGTGAGAAGCGCGTTCGATAGACGGCTTTTCAATGTAACGGTGATGTTTAACCACGCAGAATTTGTTGGTGGGGGATGTCAGTTTTGCAGGACACAGGACAACAGCAATACAGTGCCACCAATTACTGCAACCGCCGTTCCCGTCAGAATGAGGGTAACAGCCCCAGTCGCACTTGTGATAAACCCCCACAGTCCGAGTAACGATCCCAACACACCTATGACAAAAAGTGATAATCCAACCTTGAAGTCTTTTGAGAACATAACCCCTCCCTTCTCTTATTTGATGAACATGCTTGGAATCGCCAAGCCGGACGCAGAGTAATCCTTGTTTTATCTTTTTTAATCATACACCCTATTTACTCTAGTGTCAATCACCTATATCCAAATTCAATTAAAGCAACTTTGTTTTTGGCGTGGTTTTCTGTAGAATGGTGCGATGACCATTCGACTACGCTCAGGTCATAGTGAGTAACATCGAACTATGCGACAAACTGAACTTTTTACTAAAACGCGTCGAGAGGCGCCTAAAGATGAAATTTCGAAAAATGCGATTCTTCTAACTCGTGCCGGCTTTATTCATAAAGAGATGGCGGGGGTGTACTCATTTCTACCTCTAGGTCTTGGCGTTATTAAAAATATAAAAAAAATAATCGCGGAGGAAATGGAGAAACTTGGTTCTCAGGAGATAATCATGTCTACCCTTCAAAATAAGGAGATTTGGGAGAAGACGGACAGATGGAGTGATGAAAAAGTTGATGTTTGGTTTAAATCAACATTTAAAAATGGAAGTGAGGTTGGTTTCGGCTGGTCGCACGAGGAGCCAATTATGGAAATGATGAAGTCGCACATATCGAGTTATCAGGATTTACCAGTTAAGGTTCATCAATTTCAAAATAAATTAAGAAACGAAGTGCGAGCCAAAAGCGGCATTATGAGATGCCGAGAATTCATCATGAAAGATATGTATTATTTTGCTCTAACTGAAGAAGATAATCTTACTTTTTATAATATGGTGATAGAAGTATATCTCAATGTCTTTCGACGAGTGGGACTTGGTCATGTCACCTTTGTTACCTCGGCTTCCGGCGGAGTGTTTACCGATGAATTCAGTCACGAATTTCAAACTATTTGTGAATCTGGTGAAGACAATATCTATGTGCACAAGGATGGCAAACTTGCATTAAATGAAGAGATTTTTAATGATAAAACTTTAGAAAAGCTGAAGGTAGAGAAGTCTGATTTTGAAATGAAAAAGGCGGCTGAAGTGGGAAATATTTTTAACTTCGGTACGAAGAAAAGCGAACAGCTTGGTTTGTCTGCGAGTAACAGTAACGGCGAAAAGAAACCAGTATTTTTGAGCTCTTATGGAATTGGGGTTACTAGACTTATGGGCACGGTAGTCGAAGTGCTCTCGGATGAAAAGGGGATTGTTTGGCCTAAGGAGATTGCGCCATTTCAAGTTCATTTACTTGTTTTGTCAGACAAGGTTCGAAGTTTCGCAGACGAAATATATCAAACCTTTATCTCACACAGAATAGAAGTGCTTTATGATGACCGCGATTTACGCGCGGGCGAGAAATTTGCTGATGCTGACCTTATTGGTATTCCAACGCGAGTCGTAGTGGGAGATAAGGCTCTAAAATCAAAAAAGTTAGAGATCAAAGATCGGGCTACGGGCAAAACCAGAGAAATGACTATAGAAAATCTTATTAAAGAACTTAAAGGCTAATGAATCCCGTTAGAAGTTCAACGCACATGAGATATAATAAAAATATTATGAATAGTAAACTTCTAACGGGATGAAAATTCCCGGCATAAAAAATTTTCGCGGGCTTTTTTCCCATGATATTGGCATCGATCTCGGCACAGCTAACACTCTGGTATATCTTGGAGGTAGAGGAATTGTGATTAATGAACCATCGGTAGTGGCAATCAATCAAAAGACTGGGCAAATCGTTGCTATTGGCACCGAGGCCCGAGCGATGATTGGTCGGACGCCAAGCCACATTCGTGCCATTAAACCTTTGGTTGATGGTGTCATCTCCGATTTTGAGATTACCGAAGAAATGATTAGCTATTTATTGGGTAAGGCGACGTCGGGTTCTAATAAAATATTTAGCCCCAGAGTGGTTGTCGGGGTGCCTTCGGGAATCACAGATGTGGAAATTCGCGCTGTCCGTGATGCAACTAGGAACGCTGGTGCCAGAGAAGTTCATATCATCGAGGAACCGATGGCAGCTGCTATCGGTATGCGCCTACCTGTTCATGATCCAGTCGGTAATATGGTTATAGATATTGGTGGTGGTACGTGTGATATTGCTATTATTTCGCTGGGCGGGACAGTGAGGTCAAAAAATTTACGTATTGCTGGAGACAAGTTTAATTCGGATATCGTTGCGCATGTTAGAAATCAGTTTAAAATTTTGCTTGGAGAGAAAACCGCAGAAATGATAAAAATTTCTATCGGTTCAGTTCTACCCACTCACGCTCCTTTAGAAATGTCGGTCAAGGGACGTGATCTAGTATCGGGTTTGCCTAAAGAAATTATTCTCACCGATACGGATATTCGCGATGCTCTCTCTCAATCCATTGAAACTCTTATAGAGAGTGTGAGAGAAGTGCTAGAATCTACCCCGCCCGAAATTCTAAGTGACATTATGAATAGAGGAGTGTATCTATCTGGTGGTGGCGCTTTAATAAAGGGTCTGGCCGAACTCATCGAAAGTGAAATTAACATACCGATTCATGTAGTAGCCGACCCGTTGACAGCCGTGGCACGTGGCACGGGTATTATTCTTGAAGACTTAGATAGTTTTAGAGACATACTTATAGAAAATGAAGATGAATTACCTCCCAAAAAATAGATTAAAACATCCATATTTTAGACGAATACTCATTCTCGTGATAATTTTCATATCTACGGCAGTAATTTTTTCATTTCTTGATACATTTATCATCTCAATTATTACTCCTATCTGGAGAGTAAAAAATATTATAACGATAGGGACTGATATCCCATCCATACCACAAGAACAGATTCAAGAAAATATTCTTCGTGAATTGGTGGGTCGAAAACAAAAGACCAATATAATAATTGCATCTGTGTTAACTCGGCCGCCGCAGACGCCATATGATGTTATTCTAATTGATGCAGGTTCAAATGAGTCTATCATTGTCGGTTCCGAAGTATCATTACCAGAGGGACCAATTTTAGGAGTAGTTTCTCAAGTGTTTTCCAAGAGTGCTAAGGTAAAACTTTTTTCTGCTAGTGGAGAAAACACAAACGCGATTCTTGAAAGAAATAACATGCCAGTCATTCTTATTGGTGTTGGGGGAGGTAACTTTAAATTAACTCTTCCGCGCGATATAGTGATTGAAAAAGGAGACAGAATTCTTTCCTCCGATATCACTTCACGTCACTTAGCCACAGTAGGTGAGATAAGTGTAGAACCAACCGATTCATTTCAGGAAGTATTGGCCAAGAGTCCAATCAATATATTTACTCTAAGATTCGTTTTTGTCACACCATGACTTTTCGTATTATCGGCTCGCTTATGATACTCATTTCTCTCCTGGTTTTACCTTACTGGATCTATATACCTGTCTTATTTATCGGTATTATTTTATTTCCATATTTCTGGGAGGGTATACTGGCTGTATTTCTGATTGATATTATCCATAGTAATGCGACAGAAATGTTTTCTTTGCTTATCTCTCCGCTCATACTTTCTGTGCTCATTACTCTTATTATTATGGTGCCTGTTCGAGAGAGTCTGAGATCTTATGTTTAGAAAAATTTTCCGCAAAATAAAAAAACGAAAATATCAGGATATTAGCCCAGAAGATATTTTTATTGATTCGACAAATCTGCCTGGATTTGAAGAGCATCGTTTTGAAGGCAGGATAGAGAAGCCGATGGGCCAAAGGACATTTTTCGTGATAAAGATTGTATTATTTCTCTTAATTCTTGCTTTAGTTTCTAAACTTTGGACCCTAGACATTCAACAAGGTTCTATTTTTGCACAAATTTCGGAAAATAATCGTTTGGAACGTACACTCATATTTGCTGATAGGGGAATACTTTATGATAGAAATATGCGTGAGTTAGTCAGCAATGCCATTAAGGACAACACCAGTGATTTCGCCGGTCGACTTTATCCATCTATTAATGGTCTGGCACACGTGATTGGTTACCTTAAATATCCACTCTTTGATCGAACAGGTGTTTACTATGAAGAATATTATCGTGGTCGCGATGGTGCTGAGCGTATCTACAACGATCTTCTTCAAGGAGAAAATGGTTTGAAATTAATAGAAACAAATGTTTCGGGCGAGGTAACGTCAGAATCTGTTATTAAGAAACCGACGGCAGGTAATTCTATTGTACTCTCTATTGATGCCCGTCTAACCGAGGTTCTTTATGGGGCGATAAGTACTCTGGCTATTGAAAGGGGTTTTGTTGGTGGGACGGCAGTGCTTATGGATGTCAGGACCGGCGAGATTATTGCACTGACAAGCTTCCCAGAGTACGACCAAAATATACTCACAGCGGGTAAAGACCAGGTGGCTATAAATCTTTTGCTCAACAGTCCATCTAAGCCATTTCTCAATCGTGCCATAGGCGGACTCTATACTCCTGGGTCAATTTTGAAGCCGATCATTGCCATGGCGGCTTTAAACGAAGGTGTAATTTCATCTGACAAAAAAATTTTAAGTACTGGTTCGATTACGGTTAAAAATCCATATGATCCGTCTAAACCATCTATCTTTAAGGACTGGAAAGCTCATGGCTGGACAGACATGAGGCAAGCACTTGCTGTTTCTTCAGATACATATTTCTATTCTATTGGTGGTGGCTACGGAGATCAGAAGGGATTAGGTATAACGGCTCTAGACAAATATTTCCAACTATTTGCCCTGACGGAGAGAACGGGAATTGAGCTTCTTGGAGAAGTAGAAGGTGTTATTCCCACTCCAGCGTGGAAGAAAGAGAAATTCGACGGAGAAATTTGGCGTCTAGGTGATACTTATATTACTTCAATTGGTCAATATGGAACACAGATTACCCCTCTTAATGCCGCAAGGTTTATCTCGGCTATCGCCAATGGCGGGAAGATATTGACACCCTCGATTCTTTTAGGAGGTCATCCAGAACCTATAAAGCGAATTGTTGAATTTAGTGACGAAGATTGGAGAGTGGTGCGCGAGGGTATGAGAGCTAGTGTTAGTTATGGTACGGCCGTTGGTCTCAACGTACCGTATGTTAAAGCGGCTGCCAAAACTGGCACCGCAGAACTGGGTTCTGCCAAACTACTTGTTCATTCTTGGTCAGTTGGATTTTTTCCTTTTGATAATCCTAAATACGCTTGGGCAATTGTGATGGAGACGGGACCAAGCTCAAATACTCTTGGAGCTACGTCAGTTATTCGCCAACTTTTCGACTGGATGGCGATTAATACCCCAGAGTATTTTGAGTAACATCCATTTTAGTGGTCGATTGATTTCTAGGAGATAATGAGATATGATATTTGCCAATCATTTAAATCCATGCAAGCCGACGAAGATTATCTTACAAAAGAAAAGTTCAAGGAACTTGAAAAAGAATTAGGGTATCTCAAAACGACAAAACGTAAGGATGTCGCGGAGGCGTTAGAGTATGCCAAATCCTTGGGGGATTTATCCGAAAACCAAGAATATCAAGAGGCGCGCGATAGTCAGGCGATACTAGAGGACCGCATTAATCATCTCGAAGTTATATTGAAATCGGCTAAGATTGTCTCTACTCAAAGCACAAATCTAGTAATGGTTGGCTCCGTCGTGACCGTAGAAAAAGAGTCTGACAAGTCCCACAAATCTTACACCGTGGTTGGTTCTGAAGAAGCTGATGCGGCTAATGGTAAAATTTCCATGCATTCTCCTTTGGGTCTTGCCGCTATGGGTAAATCAAAAAATGAAACATTCTCCTTTAAGACTCCAAGTGGTACAATGTCGTATAAGATTATCGACATTAAGTAATGGTATCTAAAGAAAAAGGCCTAAAAAACGAAGTATCATGGGCTATGGTTGTGGCAGAGCAAATTATTTCAACCCATCCCGATACTCGCTTATATACGGTTGCCGCAGGCATTAGCCCATCTGGGGTTGTACATTTTGGTAATTTTCGAGATGTTGTCACGTCTCATCTTGTACGAGAGGCTCTTAAGAAAAAGGGTAAAAATGTGCGCATGATTTTTTCTTGGGACAACTTTGATCGTTTTCGTAAGGTGCCTTTGGGAGTCCCAGAATCATTTGTCGAATATATAGGTAAACCTCTGTCTAAGATTCCCGATCCTTTAGGTAAGCTCGCATCGTATGCTGAACGGTTTCAAAAACCATTCGTTGAAGCAATGGAACGGCTTGGTATTGAAATACAATATCATGACCAGACCGCACTTTATGAAAGCGGAGTTTATGATGAAATAATAATTCAGGCTCTTAAAGAACGTCATAAAATTGCCGATATTCTGCTCTCTTTCATGAGTAATAAGGCTAAAGGGGAGAAAGGTCTTGATGCTGTCGCTTACCGAGAGAATTATTATCCGATTTCAGTTTACTCACGTTTTACTGAAAAGGATATGACAAAGATTATTAACTATGACGGTGGTTCGCAGATTACTTATCTATGTCTGGAAACTAACAAAGAAGATACAGTTGATTTAACCAAAAAACATATAGCGAAACTGGCATGGAAGATTGACTGGCCGATGCGCTGGAAGCATGAACAAGTTCACTTTGAGCCAGGCGGACATGACCACGCCTCTCCGGGTGGAAGCTATGACGTATCGTCTAAAGTGTCTAAAGAAATTTTTGGCTATACTTCACCGCTTTTTGTGGAATATAAGTTCGTTGGTATTCAAGGCTTGGGGGCTAAGATGTCTGGTTCCAAAGGCAACGCTATTTCTCCTCTTGAGCTTCTCGATATTTATGAACCGGATCTTCTTAAATGGTTGTATTTCAGAAAGTCACCGGATCAATCATTCGAATTAGCTTTTAATACTGAAATTTATCGTCAATATGATGAGTATGATGAGAAACATCCGGAAGAGAATGCGATTCCGTTCCGTCAGGCGGTAGGATTCGGACAGGTTGTGCAATGGCAAGAGGATAAATTACAAACGATACTAAAAGCTCTTGGACTGAATTATAGTCTTGGAAGTATTACTCGAAGGTTTCCGCTAGCAAAGAATTGGCTCGTAAAATATAATCCAGAAGAAGTGATAATTCTCAATAAAAGTGAAAATAAAGAATACTTATCTAATATGACTGATACACAGAAAGAGCAGATAAGACGACTTCACATAGAATTAAAGAAAAATAAAGAGGCAACTATTAAAGAATTAGAAGTGCTAGTTTATGATATTCCCAAATCTCCGAATTTGAATGAAGAAGAATTAAAAAAAGAACAGCGCGCATTTTTCAAAGATGTTTATAATTTACTCATAAGCAAGGATGCTGGACCGCGTCTTAGCACATTTTTGTGGGCAATAGATAGGGAGCAGGTAATCAACCTACTTAATCTTTAGAATTATTATTTTCGATCTTTTATTTCAAATTTCAGTTTAGAGATGAGTTCTTCAACCTCAAGTTGCCCGAGATTACCGGAGTCGCGGCTTTCGAGAGTAACTTTATTTTCCGAAACCTCTTTGTCTCCGATGACCAGCATGTAGGGTACTTTCTCGGTCTTGGCGTTCCTGATTTTCTTCCCTAGACTCTCGTTTGAGTCATCTAGTTCTACTCTAATATTTTCCGTTTTTAATTTTTCAAAAACTTCTTTTGCGTATTCAAAATGTGCTTCACCGATTGGTAAGACTTTAACTTGAACCGGTGAGAGCCAGATCGGCATAGAACCGTTGTAGTGTTCGAGAAGAACTGCGGCACATCTTTCAATGGAACCAGTGATAGCGGAGTGAATCATCACAATTCTTTCTTTTTCTCCCTTTTCATTTATACATGTCAAATTGAATCGTTCTGGAAGATTCATATCAAGTTGAATCGTAGCCACCTGCCACTCGCGACCGGCGGTGCTCTTAGCGATGAAGTCGAGCTTTGGCCCATAGAGTGCAGCTTCACCTAGTCCCTCGAAATAATCTGCCTTACGTTCTTTTGCAATTTCTCGAAGCGCACTTTCAGCATGGTCCCAGATGTCAGTTGTACCGAGATATTTTTCTGGAGTATCTGGGTCACGAAAAGAAAGACGGACACGAAGTGTAAATCCGAAAGTACTATAGAATTTATCCACAATATCCCAAATCTTTAAAAACTCATCTTTAATTTGACTGGTTCGACAGAACACATGAGAATCATCTTGGGTGATGGAGAGGACACGTGTTAGACCGCCCAGTTCTCCAGATTGTTCATCTCGATAGACCATAGTTGTTTCTGCATAACGTTGAGGCATTTCGCGGTATGAATGAGGTCGACGAGCAAAGATTTGTGTGTGGTGCGGACAGTTCATGGGCTTAAGAGCGTAATCCTTTCCTTCACGAGAAACTATTTTGAAAAGGTCATCTCCAAATTTATCCCAGTGGCCAGAAGTCTCATAGAGCTCACGTTTAGTAATATGGGGGATAGTGACTCGCCCATAGTTATGTTTAGAACGAAGTTCCCATACAAAATTATCCAGCTCTTGGCGGATAATAGTACCTCGAGGTGTCCACATTGGTAGGCCACTTCCTACCAAATCAGAGAAGATGAAAAGGTCGAGTTCCTGTCCGATTCGTCGATGGTCGTTGCTTTCTAATTCGCTCATAGATATACATCCTACAGTGCCTTTATCTTCTCGGCAATAAATGAAGTCTCACCCTTACGTTTCGAGACCTTGCCTTTGATAGCGATACAGGCTTCCGGTTGAATGAAGGAACGAAATTCGTTGAGTATTCTTGGAAAGATTGCCACTTCAATAACGCTAGTTAAATCAGCCAAACGCATGAAGACCATGCGTTCATTTCCCTTAGTCAGCACGTCGCGTATTTCCTCCACTATACCCGCTATGACTACTTCCTCACCCTCTCTTAAACTAGGTAGTTTCTCGATACTAGTTTTAACCGAAAGTAGTTTATCTTTATAAGCTTCAAGTGGATGACCAGAAATATAGAGTCCGAGTAACTCTTTCTCCCATAATAATTTATTCTTTTGTGTAGCGGCAGGTCCTGAGCTAAGTCGAAGAACAGGTAAACTAGAAGTATCGGACATTAGACCAAAGAGGGAATCTTGATTTGTGATCGCATTCATTCTCTCTTTGTGATAAGCAAGTAGATTATCAATATTAGTCAGTAGTATGCCTCGTTCATTAAAATCATCCAATGCTCCGCATTTGATAAGCGATTCTAAGGACTTTTTGTTTAAGTTTTTATCCTTAACACGGTCGAGGAAATCAGCCAAATCTTTAAATTTCCCATTAAGTTTTCTTTCGAGAGTAATAGCGCTTGAGATTCCTTGGCCAAAGTTTTTTATGGTAGTTAGACCGAAACGTATTTTACGTTGGCTCGCCGTAGCCTTTGGCGAAGGCGGCTCGTTTACTACAGTAAATTGAGAGAAACTTTCATTGATTGCTGGGGGAAGTACTTCTATCCCCATGCGTTTACATTCTTTTATCATAATACCAATTTTCTCTACGTCTCCAGATTCAGCCGTTAATACAGCGGACATATAGATAGCGGGAAAGTTTGCCTTCAGGTAAGCCGTAATGTAAGCCACATGACCATAACTGGCCGCGTGGGCCTTATTGAAACCGTATCCCTGGAAAGGTTCAAAAAGTTTCCAAAGTTCCTCGGCCTTATCTTTGCTCATACCGCCATGCGTCTCGCAACCTTTGACGAAACTCTTATGCTGTTTCCTCATCTCCTCTGGAATTTTTTTACCAACAGCTTTACGAAATTTATCAATGTCCCCCCAAGAATATCCAGCTACTTCAAGAGCTGTCATTAGGAGATCGTCCTGATAGACAAGCACGCCGTAAGTAGTATCGAGAAAACTCTTCATCTTGGGGTGGAGATAGGTGATAGGTCTTGTGCCGTGTTTTCTTGCGATGTATTCTCTAATGTTGTCCATTGGTCCTGGGCGATAGAGAGCTACCATGACGTTGATATCATGGATTGTGTTTGGTTTTAGTTCTATCAGGGCGCGTGTCATCCCGTCACCATTGAGTTGAAAGGTACCCTCAGTCTCTCCACGAGCAAGCATTTCGAATGTCTTACTATCGTCGATTGGTATGTCTTCTATATTAATTTTCTTACCTTCTATTTTTTCAATACGAGCTACAGTTTCAGCAATAATGGAGAGATTTCTGATTCCTAAGAAATCAAATTTTAAAAGACCCGCTTCTTCTATAGAATACATGTCATATTGGGTAATAACTTTTTTCTCTCCCTTTGTGTCGTACTGGAGCGGGGTGTAATTTACTAGTGGTTCTGGTGAAATAACTACACCGGCCGCATGAACGGAGATATGTCTAGCATTGCCTTCAATCTTTTTAGCTATATCCATAATGGTTTTTGATTCTCCGTCTTCCTCGTATAGTTTTTTTAAGTCCGGATTTTCTTTCATCGCTCTATCTATCGTCATAGGGAATCCTTGAGCGCCAAGCGGAATCAGTTTGGCAATTTTATCTCCTAGGGCATAAGAGAAACCAAGTGCACGGGTCACGTCGCGCACTGCTCCGCGAGCCATCATGGTGCCAAAAGTACCGATTTGAGCAACGTGCTCTGTGCCATATTTTTGGCGTGCATAATCAATCAATTCATCTCTTCTGTCATCTGCAATATCGAGATCTATATCTGGAGGTGATGGTCTGTCTGGATTAAGGAAACGTTCGAAAGGCAAATCGTACTTGAGTGGGTCGACAGTAGTAATCCCAGAAAGATAGGTAACCATCGAGCCCGCCGCCGATCCTCTGGTATTGGTTAGGATATCGTGTTCATGCGCGTGACGCAGTAGATCAGCAGCCACTAGGAAATACGGAGAGTAACCCTTATTGAAAATAATTTTTAACTCATACTCAATTCGTTCGACAATGTCTGGAGTTTTTTCTAATTTTTTTAATTCGAGTCCAGAATAGACTATATCTCTCAATTCTTCATCATACGATTTGCCGCTCTGCACAATATAGTTTGGGAAGACCCATTTCCCTAGCTCGAGTTTAATATTGCATCTGTCAGCAATTAAGTGGGTGTTTATAATTGCTTGTGGAAAATTTTTAAAATCTACCTTCACTTGATCTGGTAGGATAAATGATAAATCTTCTTCATTATCAAAAGTATCGTTTTGTCCGGGATGCCCTTGAATGGAGAGTAGAACATCACGTGTCGCTCTATCGTTAGATTCTAAATAATTGACATTATAAAAAGCGACTATTTGTTCGCTATCTTCTTTTTTCAAATTCACCAAATCTCTCGGACTAACTCCGAGATAAAATCTGTCTTTAAAAATTTCTTTATACCATCTGGGTTTTTTGGCAATGGCGATTAGTCCCTCATTATATTTCTCCAAGAGTTCACGATCAATACGTGGCTTATAATAAAAGCCTTCTAAAAAAGATGCAGTTACGAGTTTAAGTAGATTTTGATATCCGAGATTATTTTCCGCTAAGAGCACAAGACGGCTGTGTTCATTGTCTATCCGTACTTCTTTGTCATTTCTAGTACGTAGGGCGACGTAGAAATCAACTCCGATTATTGGCTTAATCTCTTGTTCCAAACATTCTTTATAGAATTCTATGGCGCCATAAAGATTGCCCGAATCGGTCAGGGCAAGCGCATTCATACCGGCGAGACTAGCTTTCTTAACAAGGTCTGGAATTTTCGGTAGAGCTTCGAGGAGAGAGTAATGGCTATGAGTATGGAGGTGGATGAATTTAGACATCATGTGGTCATTATAATGTATAATCTATAGCAACGCATGAAGTATGTCGTAGGTATTGACGAAGCGGGTAGAGGGCCACTAGCTGGGCCGGTAGCGGTAGGAGCAGTTTCAATTCCGAACCCCACAACAGTTGCACTTCGTAAAGCGAATAAAAATTTTTTCAAGAGTATCAAAGATTCAAAGAAGCTCTCTCCTAGTGATAGGGAATTATGGTTTGCTTTAGCTCTCAAAGCTCGTAAAAATGGCAAGCTTAATTTTGCTGTCTCACTAGTTTCGGAGAAAGTGATAGACCGAAAAGGTATTTCCTACGCCATCAGACTTGGTATCAAAAGGAGTCTCACAGCTCTTGATGTACCAGAGGATTCTCAAGTATATCTTGATGGGGGTATCAGGGCGCCGAAAGAATTTAGGCATCAACTCACGGTTATAAAAGGAGATGAGAAGATTCCCATTATTTCACTTGCTTCCATTATGGCAAAGGTGATACGTGATAAGAGGATGGTCAAACTTTCAAAAAAATTTCCGGAATTTAATTTCCATAAACACAAGGGCTATGGCACGAGAGAGCATTGCCAAGCTATCCTTAAATTCGGCCCCTCTATGATTCATCGACGTAGTTTTTTAACCCGCTTGACAAGAGATAGATAGGTGTAGTATAATAGTGGGTGGACAGTATGATAATAGGCGGTTCATCATATTAACCTAAAGATAGCGCCCATAAAGTAAGGCGCAAGGAGGTTTCTGTGGTTATAACAAGTCAATCAACGTGTGGACCTATTGTTCACATAGAAGATAATGGGCGAATACAAATCGCCCGGATGACTTACGAAAAAAAAGGTCGGACGTCGGTTCGTCATATCATGGAGTCAGGGAAAAATGGTCAAACTATCCTCCAAACTCTCACAGAGGGTGTGCTCAAGGAGGGAGCAAAGGATAGGATGGACTTCCCCATGAGTCTACTCTCGTTGGAACCAATTCTCATCGAGTTCGGTAACGACGAGAAGAATCCTGGTGGTACCCACATCAAGACGGCATTTCCCGTTTTTGTGTCGGAAGATAAGCTTAGGGATGTCGAGGCGAAGGACGATGACGACCATGATGAGCTTCATGGTCCAATTACAATGGTTGATGTAGATGATCTTCTCTATGAGACGGAAGGGAAGACCGTCCCATTCCACTATCGGGTTACGCGGTCTGTTTTAGTTTGGGCCGCGACCAATCCGAAAGTGTTGGATCATTACTATAGTCTCATCGCGAGTTGGATTCCGACCCCACTTACCGATGAGCAGAGGGCGGCTATCGAAGCCTACCCAGGTAGGTGGTAGGCGATTGTCCTGCATGCAGGACGTGAGATTGTAAAACAACCTCACGTCCTCTGCGGGGCTTTTCTTTTGCAAATTTGACCTTTAATAAACTCGGAGTATTGTAACGGAAGACCGAGATTTAGTTGAAACAGAGAAACAGGAGGTATTTATGTCGTTTGAAAGAAAGTCTCTACAAGGACCAAGGGGTGTGGTAATTCAAGGGCCAGAAGAACATGTTGGTGAAAGCCGGTATCACTGGCTTGAAAAAGTAGGGGGCCTAAAGCCAAGGATGGAGATGTTATTGCGGATCGAAAAGTCTTACTCAACCGCAGACCACGATCTTCATTCTCCTATCGTAAGTCTGCGATTCGAGCCCGGGGGTTTGTTTATTCGATTGGGCAATTCGCAGAAATTGCAACATGAGGGTCTGCGGGCATTTCTAAATCCATATAGAAATGCCCTAGCCCGTAATGCTCCAAGTTTTTTGATCAGAACAGAGCATTGGATAGAGAACCGATGTTATTACCTAAGGTACAAGACAAACCCCTGGGGTGATTTTCTCATCTTCGAAACACAGCCATGTGGTAAGGAGGACACGAAGAAACGACGGCACCAAGTTCTCCTACTCAATCTTTGGGCAATTTTTGGTTTGGCTGGTCTTCATCAAATACATAGCAATGGGACTATGTGTTGGATGGATAAGAAACTTGGACAAATCCCGACAAAGAACGGTGGGTGCCTGCCGTTCTTTGCAGACCTTCCTATGCCCATAGATTTCTTCGCCGTAGCAAGAATCATCAATGACTTTCAGAAACGATCCGCGGAACGGGCTTTCATGATGTTTCGTCGAAAGGATAAAATTTCCTCTGTTTGTGATGCGGATGTTTTCGATGTTATTGGGGAGTGCACATACGGAGATCGACCCTCTAATACTCCTGAAAGTGGGTTAGAGTGGGCGAAGAGGGAGTTTGTAAAACTCTTTCCTGAGGCGGTGTAAAGAACGCCTATCTCCTAGTTATCGATGGTCCCTCACTTGCGAGCATTCGTGAGCAAGTGAGGGGCTTTTCTTTTGCAAATTTTGATGCTAAGGTGGGGTTATGACAGTACGAATGAGGCATACGAGGTCTCATACCAAAAATAGGCGCTCTCACCATGCGCTTGCTAAACCCGCCATATCAAAAGATGAGTTGGGCAATTTTCATTTGAGGCACAGACTGTCGAAAGTAAGTGGAATTTATCGTGGTAGAAAAATTATTGATTTAACAGCTAAACTAGATAAATTAGCGAAAAAAACCAAGTAATTTTATTTTTTAGTTCTTTAGTTCTTTATGTCCAACCGACATTTATCGAGGTCAATCATTCTTCAAACCTTATTTGAGTGGGACTTTGAAGGTACAAAAACACAAGAAATATTTCCAATATTTGAACGCACCATAGCCGAGTTCGCACCGAGTACAAATGACAGACCATTTATGGATCGTCTCTTAAGACAGATTCTTGAAAAAAAAAGAGACCTGGATATTTTAATAGAAAAAGCGGCGCCAGATTGGCCGATTAATAAAATTTCTGTCATCGATAGGAATATCTTACGTATCGGTCTAGCCGAACTCCTATTCGCAGATCGTAAAGAGGTACCACCCAAAGTAGCTATAAATGAAGCTATTGAACTTGCAAAAACGTTCGGTGGGGAGACTTCAGGTAGATTTATTAACGGAGTACTCGGGGCTGTTTACAAAGAGATGGGTGAACCCGGTAAGTTTGATGTGCCTAAACCAAAGAAAAAATATGGTAATGTTCCCATAGACAAGCTTCCAGTCGAACGTTTGGCCGGAGCGGTGGTTTATGCTCGCCACGAAGGCAACATTTATATGGCATTGGTTCACGACGTTTTCGGTCATTGGACTTTAACCAAGGGCAAACTAGAGGGTCAGGAGAGCGAAGAAGAAGGTCTAAGTCGAGAAGCTCAAGAGGAACTAGGTATACCGATTAAGATTATTGAGAGATTGGGAGAAAATTCATACTCAACTTATCATCCTGAAAAAGGTAAAATACTTAAACATGTTTCTTATTTTCTCGCTGAAGCACCATATCAAGAGCTGACTCTTGAGAAGAAGGAGGAGCAGGGTGGTTTGGATGATGTGCGTTGGTTTAAGCTTGTTGATATATTGGACCTAAATTTTTATGATGATATCTTGCCTATTGTAACCAAAGCTATAACGAAATTAGCAGAATCTAAATAATAGTTCGATAAACTCACTATAAATTATATGGACTTCGAAAAATTTGAAGAAAGAGCAGGAGTAATTTTTAGAGATAAGAGTCTCTTGAAGCAGGCCTTTACTCATCGCTCGTATATAAACGAGAATCGTGGTTCTGCCCTAGAGCACAATGAACGTTTGGAATTTCTTGGTGATGCAGTGCTGGAGCTCGCTATTACTGGTTATCTTTACGAACGTATGAAGAAGTCTGATGAAGGAGAATTAACATCGCTACGTTCAGCCTTGGTTAATGCAGATACTTGCTCTCGTGTAGCGCAAACTCTCGGTGCGAATGAATTCCTTTTACTCTCGAAGGGGGAATCGAAAGATACTGGTCGAGCGCGTCAATATATTCTTGCCAACACTCTAGAGGCTATTATTGGTGCCATTTATCTTGACCAAGGATACGATGTTGCCAAAACATTCATTCTGACTCATATAGCGCCACTCGTAGAAGACATTTTGAAAAGCGGTGATTGGACAGATGCCAAGAGTCGTTTCCAAGAGAAGGCCCAGGAGTACACAGGATTTACTCCGGTCTATAAGACAATTCGTGAATTGGGACCGGATCACGACAAACGCTTCACTGTTAGTGTGTCTGTTGGTGGGGAAGTATATGGTGATGGAGAAGGTAAATCTAAGCAAGATGCAGAACAAGAGGCCGCCCGGCAAGCGTTAGAATCTAAAGGATGGAAGTAGCATGTATCCCGTTAGAAGTCTACCTCGATTATAAAAAGTGATATATTTTACCAAGTGATTTATAAAAATTAACTTCTAACGGGATGTATTTAAAGAGTATAGAACTTTCGGGATTTAAATCTTTTGCGAAAAAGAATGTTTTTGTATTTGATTCGCCCATCTCGGCAATAGTCGGTCCAAATGGTTCCGGTAAGTCGAATGTGGCCGAGGCCTTCCGCTTCGTGCTCGGGGAGCAATCTATTAAGAGTATGCGTGGCAAACGTGGCGAGGACTTAATTTGGAATGGAGCCGTAAGCGAACCACGCGCCAATAGGGCATCTGTCAAAGTGACTTTTGATAATGCTAAGAAAATTTTTGATATAGATTTCCAAGAAGTAGTGATTGAACGAACGGTTCATAGAGATGGACTTAATGATTATTTTATCAATGGTAGCCCAGTGCGTCTTAAAGATATTCTCGAGCTTCTGGCACGAGCTCATATTGGCGCTTCCGGTCACCATATCATTTCTCAAGGTGAAGCCGACAAAATTCTTAGTGCCAGTCCCAAGGATAGGAAGAGCATGATTGAGGATGCTCTAGGGTTGAGACTCTATCAATATAAACGTCTGGAAAGTGAACGCAAACTTAAGAAGACGTTTGAAAATATTCAGCAAGTTGAAGCTCTGCGGAAAGAAATTGCTCCGCATTTGAAATTTCTTAGTAAACAGGTCGAAAAATTTGAGAAAACGGAAGAACAGCGCCAAGAACTTATTAGACTTTCTCAAGAATATTTTAAACGAGAAAAGATTTATCTGGTCTCAGCTAAAGTGACTCTTGAGGCTGAAAGGGGACCGTTGAACAAGGCTTTGGAAAGACTTTCTAAAGAATCTAAAAATGCTAAGCGAGTAATCGAGCTTGAATCCGGATTAAGTGCTGTTCAGAAAGAGAAAGATAGTCTATCGAGAGAAATCGGCAAGCTGGAAGGGTTTGTCATCGCGGAAGAGAAGACGATTGAAATTAACACGAAACTGTCTGCCTCTAATGAGTTGAAAACCATCAAACTTCAGGAAGTAGAGATTTTGTATAAGGAAATAAACCAACTTTCCGATATCGTAGAGATAAAGGAAAAGCTCTCGCATTTTATTGAGGAAAGAAAACATCACATTGATTCCAGGTTAGTTTCAGAAGCGCGATCAAGAATCACAGAGTTTAAAAAAAAGCAGGCAGAATTCGAAATATCTTTGGAGGTTCTGAAGAAGAAAGAGCGTGAAATTTCTGAAGCTGAAAAGGCAGTTTTCCGCATCATGTCGGAGGAGAAAGAATTAGTTTCAAAATTAAATCTCCTGAAATCTAACGAAGATAGGAATAATCTCATAGAAGAAGAATTTAAAAGGGAACTCAATGAAGTCGGGCATCTTGTTGGTGCAGAGGCCACTCACTTTAAGGACTTTAATATCGGTGAAGAAATGGGGTTAGCGGACGAAGATAGGCATAAACAGGAAGAACGCAAACATAATATTGAGAGACTAAAAATTCGATTAGAGGATTCAAATATTTCCGGTATGCATGAGATAGAAAAGGAGTATAAGGAAACTTCCGAACGCGATGCTTTTTTGGGGCGCGAATTGCTTGATTTGGAAAAATCGGCCGTAACTCTCTCCGAGTTGATAAAAGAATTAGAGACACGTTTAGCGCTAGAATTTACCACCGGTTTAGAAAATATCAACAAAGAATTCAATAATCTCTTTACGATTATGTTTGGCGGAGGAGAAGCCAGTTTGGTTTTAAGCAAAGAAGAGAAGGTAGAAGATGAATTATTAGATGAGCCCGCTTCCGTACACGGCTCTGGCGAGGCGAGGGAAGGTTTGGATATTAAGGTAAGTTTACCAAAGAAAAAAATCAGGGGCCTAGTGATGCTCTCAGGTGGGGAACGGGCGCTTACTTCTATAGCGCTTATATTTGCGGTTTCTCAAGTTAACCCTCCACCGTTTATTATCCTCGACGAGACAGATGCAGCGCTTGACGAATCCAATTCAAAAAAATATGGAGATTTGGTTGGGATACTTTCGAAACACTCCCAACTTATTTTAATAACCCACAATCGCGAAACTATGTCTCGGGCCGGAGTTATCTACGGAGTGACCATGGGCTTAAACGGCATTTCTAAACTTCTCTCAATCTCTTTCGACGAAGCTGTCGAAGTTGCGAAATAATCTCTAAATAATTTCAAAATCACACATACTATAAAACAAGACGATCGCATTGTTTTATAGTATGTGTGATTTTGAAATAGACCTAATCTTAAGCTAGGTCACACTTAGGTGTGATAATACGTGAAGGTCTGTTTCTTCCAGCAGTTTCTTGAACGCCTCTATCATGTCCTTTTTACATTCGTCGCACCTGCATCCTACTTTGCGATGAGTGGCCTGCTGCTCCTCACGAAACAAAATAAGCAATCTTTCGGCACGTTCACGAATGTACTTATCAGGATCACTAGGGGAAAAATGTGTCATTTTTTACCTCCAGACAAAAATAAAACGGAAAATTCTATTCACATTGTATACTTAAACAAATGTAAAGTCAAGAGTCTTACGTTCGGGGTCGGAAGCGACTAACGTGACGCGGATTTTGTCGCCTAGAGAATATTTCTTACCAGTATTTTTGCCAACGATGGCATAGAGTTTCTCATTGAGTTCGTAGAAATCATCTTTCATATTGCGTAGTTTGACCATGCCCTCCGCTTTAGTATTTATCTCTTCAACATAAATACCCCACTCTGAAACCCCGGAGACAATAGCATCGAATTCTTCACCAATGTGCTCCTGCATATATTCCACTTGTTTGTATTTAATAGAAGCACGTTCGGCTTGTGCCGCCTCGAGTTCACGCTCACTTGAATCAGCGCAAAGTTTCTGATATTTGATAATTTCATCTTGTTCAATTTTACCTTTCAAAAGGAAGCGGAGGAGTAAACGGTGGACCATCAAATCTGGATAACGACGGATAGGCGAAGTAAAGTGCGTGTAATATTCGAAAGCCAATCCGAAATGGCCGATATTAGAAGTGGAGTATATCGCCTTCGACATCGCTCTGACTGCCGCAGTCTTCACAAGCATTTCCGCCGGAGTGCCATCAACTGAACGTAGCATTCGAGCGATATCTTCGCCTGTAGTCTCACCATCTTTGTTCTTGAGCTCGAAACCAAGTGCTTTGACAAAAGTGGCAAGATTCACGATTTTTTCCCTGTCGGGTGCATCATGAATGCGATAGACGAAGGCCCCTCGACTTCGCTCTGGGTGAACGGCACTCATGTAGGTTGCAACCTCGCGGTTTGCCAAGAGCATGAATTCCTCGATCAGTTTGTGAGTATCTTTACGTTCCTTTCTATAAACTCGAATTGGTTTGCCCAAATCATCAAGTTCGAACTTTACTTCCTCGCTATCAAAATCAATAGCTCCGTTTCTGAATCTCTCCTCTCGAAACTTTTTAGCAAGTGTATTCAAAGTTTTTAATTCCTCGACAAATGTTCCCGTTCCCTTATCCATAATTTCTTGAGCTTCTTCGTAGGTGAAGCGTTTATCTGATTCTATGAGCGTTTTGCCGAACCAACGTTCTTTGACTCTGGCTTCTTTATCTATTACAAACACGGCTGAAAAGGCGTATTTAGGTTCATTTGGATTGAGAGAACAGAGGTCGTTGGAAAGTACTTCCGGGAGCATGGGGATAGTGCGGTCTACAAGATATATAGAAGTGCCGCGTTTAAGGGCTTCTTTGTCTAGAGCCGTTTTTTCCACTACAAAATGAGAAACGTCAGCAATATGAATACCTATTTCGTAATCGCCATTTGCTAATCCTTTGTATGATAGAGCGTCGTCAAAATCTTGGGCATCCGCGGGATCAATAGTAAAGGTCGCAGTTTCTCGAAAATCCTTACGGTCTTTCAGCTTACCCGCCTTGACGCGAGGCATGTCCTCTGTTTGATATTTCTTTTTCCAATTTTGCGCTTCCTCCTCTACTTCAGGAGGGAAGTCCACTTCAAAGCCGCTTTCATAAACAATACCGAGCATTTCAGCATTATGTTCTCCAGTGCGCCCAATAACTCGTATTACTTCTCCTTTAGGACTTTTAGATGGGTCTAGCCATTCTGTAATTTTGACTTGAATCTTGTCACTCTCTTTAGCATTTAAAATCTTGTCTCTAGGCAATAGAATATCTCGATACATTCGTTTGTCATCCGGCACTAGAAAGAAATTATTTCCATCTTTTTCAAAAGTACCAACGAATTCTGTTTTATGTCGTTCCACTATGTCTAACACTTTGGCTTGTTTACGGCCTAGAATTTCTTTATCTAAAGATGCAATCTTAACCTTGTCGCGATTGAGGGCGGCATTGAGATTATCCGGTTGGATCTCGAAGTCATCTGAGTCATCCGGAGCAGGGAAGTAACCCACACCTTTACCCGTCACGCGGATTATGCCTTCAAGTATTTTGTTTTTGTCTTCTTTCACTTGTTGCATACTATATCAGATTTTTGCTTAAGTATACCTTTGCGCGTACTTATTTTACCAAAAATTGCTGATGTTTACCCCTTCAACCACCCCTTCAATCAGGCATGCCTCGTTTGAAGGGGTACGTCTCTCCATTTCTGGCTTCAACGCTCGCTTTTTACCACC
>JAUSDP010000021.1 GCA_030650605.1 bacterium | reverse complement strand
AGGTAAGCGTCGCGGTCTATGTCCTGCTCAACGTAGAGGTCGGTTAGGCGGGCAATACGGGTGTCTATATCCGCTAGGGTAGCCCGAAGCT
Organism: bacterium; assembly: GCA_030650605.1. Taxonomy (GTDB): domain Bacteria; phylum Patescibacteriota; class Minisyncoccia; order Phycocordibacterales; family Zambryskibacteraceae; genus UBA5004. The sequence continues at coordinate 8,537 of JAUSDP010000021.1, read as the reverse complement.
CTCGGACGGCCGCAACCGCCACGCTATGGGCTTCCTGCTCGTCTTTGTCGGCCATAAGGAGCATTTCCTTGGCCCATTCTTGGGGCAGGACAAAGCCGGAGAGCAGATCGGACAGTTGGACGTTTAGCACTTCCTCGCGGACGTATAACTGCGAGCAGGGGCCGCGCTTCTTCGTACAGCGATAATAAATATATCGGTGGACGTTGCCGTTCTGTTGGCGTTTGGTAATCATTTCGCCAGTAACAGAACAGCCACACTCGCCACACCGCAGGAGGCCGCAAAGGGCTTGCGGGTCTTTGTGCGCTTTCTGCCTCCTGCCGCGCATTTCCATAGCCGCCTGAACTCTGTCAAAGAGTTGCTTGGAAATAATCGGCGTGTGCGTTCCTTTGTGTATCTCTCCGGCGTATTCAAAATCGCCATAGTAAAAGGTGTCGGTAAGAACACGCTTTGCTCTGTTCTTTGACCACACCTTGCCGCCTCCGCTTCCGCTCCGGCTTCCGGTGCGTATGCCGTTGTCGGAAAAAAAGTTGGCGATGTCTTCAAAGCGCGACTGGCCTTCGGCGTATAACTCAAAGGCGCGAACGACGACAGGAGCTTTGCGCCTATCAACATCGTGCCGCTTCGTGTGAAGATTGTTTATGTAGCCGATACGCGCAGGGCCGGGATATTCTCCCCGCCGCGCTTTCGCCTTCAATCCGCGCAGGGTGTTATATGCCAAGTCGCGGACATACTGCGTCGCCATTCCAAATTCAACGGCCATGAGGAGTACGCTGTCTTTGGAGTAGTAGCTATGCTCCGGCGTTTGTATGTGTTGGATTGCTCCTTGTTGGAGCAACCAACTGACTTGCCCGTTATCAACGGGATTTCGCCCCAAGCGGTCAAGTTTCCAACAGATAACGCCCTGCGCTTCGCCGCGCTGTATCCGTTCAACCATTTCGTTGAAGCGAGGACGGCCCGGCGTTTTAGCAGATTGTTTTTCTATAAACTCCGCCGCAATCTCCAAGCCCTCGCGCTTGGCGAGCGAACGAAGCTCATTTAGTTGAGCTTCAATAGAGAGGACTTGCTTGTCCTCAACATCGGTGCTTTTGCGGGCGTAGAGAAAGTAGCTCATATACGTATTGTAGTATACTACAATACGTAGTGTAGAATACAATAACCAGTTATACTATGGGTAATGAGCAACGAGGCGCAAAAATTGGGAAGAAATTTGAAGCGGATACGAACAGAAAAGGGTATATCGCAGGGCGATATTGTCCGTTCCCTCGGAATGGACAGGGCTTTTGTGAGCAATATAGAAAACGGAAAGACGAATCCGACACTTGCGACTATTGCGAAAATCGCGAAGGCACTCGGTGTTAAGATTGAGGAACTGATCAAATAATTTTATGGCTAAGAGCAATAAATACGATAACTATACAAAAGACGAGTTAATAGATGAGCTAGAAACTCTGAAGAAAAAGAAGTATGGATTGGTGTGGGATAAAAAGAATTCGCAAGAAATTCTTGACGCTTTTGTAAATTGGGAGAATGTCCCAGAAAACTTTGTGCCAAAACAATTTCCAGTTTTGAAAGAAGTTAAGAATAAAGAAATTAAAACAGATAAAACTAAGCCAGCCAATCTTTTAATTGAGGGGGATAATTACCATTCGCTCGCGGTTTTGAATTTTACCCATCAGGACAAGGTTGGATGTATTTATATTGATCCACCATACAATACTGGAAGTAAAGATTTTTTCTTTAACGATAAATTTATTGATAAAGATGATCCGTGGCGACATTCAAAGTGGCTTTCATTTATGGAAAAAAGATTGCTTCTAGCAAAAAATCTACTCAATAAAGATGGGGTAATGTTTATTAGTATTGATGACAATGAATTCGCGCCACTAAAAATGCTTTGCGACGAAATATTCGGCCAAGACCAAGTTGATGTCTTTATTTGGCGAAAGAGTGGAGATGGGAGATATGGGAAGATGAAAAATACTACAACATTTAGAAAAGATCCCGAATACATAATCGTTTGTTATAGAGACGAGAAGAAATTGAATAAGATAAAAGAAATTCCTCAATTCCAAAATGAATATGATAACCCCGATAACGACCACAGGGGGCCGTATAAAGCGGGTAGTATTTCTCGTAGGGAAGATGCATCAAATCCAGAACATAAAAACTATTATGAAGTAACATCGCCATCGGGGAAAAAAGTTAAAAGACAATTTGATATACCAAAGAAAGATTTTATTGCACTTAATAATGATAGAAGAATCTATTGGGGCAAAAATGGCGATGCCGTTCCTTCTATAAAAATTTTCATTAGAGAGGAAAGGGAAATTACGCCATACTCCGTCCTGCTAGCTAAAGGAACTACAACGGAAGGAACCGAGGAACTAAACGAAATCTTAGGCGGCGATTTTAGCGCATTGAGACCGAAGCCATCTCTACTGATAAAAACACTCGTCCAGCTAGGAAGCAAAACCGATAGTATTGTTTTAGATTTTTTTGCTGGTTCTGGTACAACTGGACAAGCTGTTATGCAATTAAATAAGGACGATAATGGCAATCGTCGCTTTATCTTATGTACCAACAACGCCGAAATAAATAATAATGGCGAAGCTGTAAAGCATAAAATATGCACGGATATTTGTTATCCAAGAATTGAAAAAATTATAAACGGCTATAAAGACGCCGATAATAAGAAAATTCTTGGCCTCGGTGGGAGCTTAAAATACTTCAAGACGGATTTTGTTGGTTCTGACCCAAATGATAAGAATAAGCGCGATTTAGTGAAGCAATCAACAGAAATGATCTGTATCAAGGAAGACATTTTTGATCTGGTGATTGATGAGGGGTTTGATTTTAAGATTTACCAAAAAGAAAAAAAGTTTTTAGGCGTCGTTTTCGACATTGGCTCACTTGAAGCTTTCAAGCAAACCGCCGAAAAATGTAATGGAGATTTTTCTGTATACTGCTTCTCCTATAATGAGGCCACGCCGGAAAAAGAATTTAAAAATCTTAATAATAAATATACTTTTAAGCCGATACCCGCAGTTATTTTGAAAGTATATTTAGAGATATTCAAAAAATAGCTATGGAAACGAACCTACAATTAAAAGCCTACCAAGAGGAAAAGGTTGAGGAGTTGAAGGATAAAGTCAACGAACTTTTAGAATTGGTCGGCGATAAACTTTGTATATTTGAAGCTCCAACAGGATCAGGTAAAACAGTCATGGTGGGAGAATTTCTAAAGCGTCTTGTAAATCCGATTGACCGAGAAGATGGCAAACAGTTTTCTTTTATTTGGATTTCTGTTCGTGATTTACACAATCAAAGTAAAAAGGCGCTAACGAAGAATTTTGAAAATGACTTTCGTTATTCACATTTTGAAGATTTAAGAAACAATGTTATCGGGAAAAACGAGATTCTGTTTTTAAACTGGGAAAAAATTTATAACCAAGACAGGGTTTATATTCGTGATAATGAGAAGGGTAAAAATCTTTCAAATCTCGTTGAAAAAACCAAGCTGGCGGGTAGAGATATTATTCTGATTATTGACGAGAGCCACCACACAAGTTTGGGGCCAAATGCAACGAGGGTACGTGCTGATATTGCGGCAAAAATTACTATTGAGGTTTCAGCCACTCCAATCTTTAAAGACCCTGATGCTCATGTGAAAGTTCATTTTGAGAAAGTCATTGCCGATGGAATGATTAAAAAAGAAATTGCTATTAATCCCGAATTCCAAAAATTCAAGGTAGACGGCAAGAGCAGTCGGGAAATGGTGATAAACGCCGCGATTGCAAAACGCGAGGAACTTCTAAAAGCATATAAAGCCGAAGGAAGCAATGTAAACCCACTTTTGCTTATCCAGTTACCCAATTTACAAAAAGGTATAAACGATTTAGATAAAGATGTTTTACTTGATGTGCAGAAAATTCTTAAAACGAAACATGACATAACTGAAGAAAACGAGCGGTCAGCAATCTGGCTCGCAGAAAATAAAACGCCAAACTTAGTAAATATTGAAAAGGGCACAAACGAAGTTGAAGTTTTGATTTTCAAACAGGCCATCGCACTTGGTTGGGATTGTCCTCGCGCACAAATACTAGTCATTTTTAGAGAAACTGGAAGCAGGGTATTTTTGATACAAACTGTCGGACGCATAATGCGTATGCCAGAATTTCACCATTACGAAGATCATCCCGAATTAAATAAGGCCTATGTTTTCACAAACATTGGCGTTAATGAAATAAAACTTGGAGATGAAATAGCCAAAGAATATTTTACTATTCAAGAAGCAAAACGCAGGGACAAGGTATATAAAGATATAAATCTACCCTCAATACATTTCAAAAGACAAAGAGAGAAAACTAGGTTGTCCGGTGCGTTTACTACCATTTTTATGGATATTGCCGAGAAGCAGAAATTGAAAGAAAAAATAGATATTAAGAAACGCGAAATCTCTAATGAAATAATGGTTGACGGGAAAGTCATCAACCTTGATAAAGCGAGGGAGATTCAGCACTCAATAATGAGTTATCACTCGCCAGCGATGGAAATACAAACCTACTATGATCTTTTCTGTAAAGCGAGTACGGGCGAATTTGCCCCAGTTGATTCAATGGACAGGATTAAAACGGCGTTAAACAAGTTCTTCGTTAAGGCGTTTAAATTTGAAAACGATGATCCAGAATTTCATAAAATAATTCTGAATCCGTCTAATATAACAAAAGTGAGTGCGTCTTTAGCGTTGGCGAGAGAGGAATATAAGAGAGTAGTTGTGGCGAAAGACGAAGAAAGAGAAATGGAAAGTCTTGTTTGGAATGTACCAAAAATACTTAGTTACAACAGCAAATATAAAGCGAAAAATTATAAAAAAGCGGTAATGTCTCCGTACTATTCAAAGTATGGAGAATCTAGCAAGGAGGAAGACAGCAATGTTGAAATAGAATTCATCAAGTATCTTGAGAATTCTAAGGAGGTGGAGTGGTGGTTTAAAAATGGCTCCGGTGAAATAAATTACTTCGCCGTTCCTTATAAAGACAAACACGGCAAAATGGCGGCGTTTTATGTTGACTTCGTTGTTCGTTTGAAGAATAAAGAAGTTTGGCTACTTGATACCAAAAAGGGACAAACAGCAGAAGACGCAAAAGAACGGGCGGAGGGACTAGCGAAGTATATAAAAGGACAAAAGAAAAAAGGAAAGAAATTGTTTGGCGGTATCGTCATTCCTGTTGACGATCAATGGAGATATAACGATAAAGAAAAATACGAATACAATCCGAAGGATTTAAAGGGTTGGGCGGTTCTTGATTTGAACTAAAGATAATTGCAAAATGAAATTACTATGAAAGAGAAAAGGATAAAAGTTGTAGATTTATTTTGTGGGATTGGCGGGCTAACTCACGGCCTCATTAAAGAAGGTCTTGATGTTATTGCTGGTATAGATAACGACAATTCTTGTAAATTTGGGTACGAATATAATAACAAGACAAAATTCATACACAAAGACATTCTTCAAGTTTCCGCAGAAGATATTGATGAGTTGTTTGGAGAAAAAAGTAAGACGATAAGAGTATTGGCCGGTTGTGCACCATGTCAACCCTTTTCTAAATTAAATATAAAGAAGATCACAAAAAAACAGCTCGAACCTCTCGAAAAGTTTGCTCAACTTATTGATGAGGTAAAACCTGATATTGTGTCAATGGAGAATGTTGGCGGCCTTGCGAACATGGAGAAATATCCAATTTTCAAGACATTCATAAATACTCTAGTAAAAAATAATTACAATTATAAATATGAGATAGTTGATGTTTCAGAATATGGCGTTCCTCAAAAGAGAAAGCGTTTAGTTTTATTGGCTTCAAAATTCGGCGAGATAGAATTGATAAAGAGAACTCATAAAGATAAAAAAGTGACAGTCAGAGATGTTATTAGAACCCTTGAACCGATAAAGGACGGTGGAGTAAGTAAGAAAGACCCGCTACATCGATCAAGAAAGCTTGCTCCGATTAACCTAAAAAGGATAAAAGCTACTCCGCATGATGGAGGTAGTTCTAGTAGTTGGAGTAAGAGTTTAATTTTAAATTGCCATAAAAAAGAGTCGGGCAAAACATACCGCCACACTGTTTATGGACGTATGAGTTGGGATCAACCTGCTCCAACTATGACGACACAGTGTGTAGGATTAGGAAATGGCAGATACGGTCACCCTACGCAAAATCGGGCGATAAGCTTGAGAGAAGCGGCGATATTTCAGACGTTCCCAAAGGATTATCAATTTCTTCCATCATCGGAACCAATTTTAATAAATAAAATTGCGAAATTTATCGGGAATGCTGTACCGGTAAGACTCGGATCGGTTATCGGCAAGAGTATAAAGGAACACTTGAGCAAAAAATATGAAGGAAGAAGATAAGCCTTTTGAATTTGAGTTCTCTCTTGAAGTTCTCAATCATTTAGGCAGAGGTCTATATAGAAGTTTTGCAACTGTTATTGCGGAGGCAGTTTCAAATGCTTGGGATGCAGAAGCGAAAGAAGTTAAAGTCACTATAAACAAGACAGGTCTTATTGTTGAAGACAACGGAAAAGGTATGGACGCTAACGATTTCAGATATAAGTTTCTGAAAGTTGGATATTCCAGAAGGCAGGACAAAACAAATAAATCAAAACGAAATGTAATTGGTAGGAAAGGCATCGGAAAGTTAGCAATGCTATCTGTTTCTGAAAAAGTAACTATCGTCTCAAAGAAACAAGGAGCAGAAATAACCGGTGGGAAAATAAATAACCCTAAATTAGATAAGGAGATTAGAAAGGACGGCAAGTATGCTCTCGACAACTTATCAAACCAAGAGCGAGTCAAACTTTTTGGCAAGTCTAACACCAAGAAGACAGGTACAAAAATATTTTTTGATAAAATAAAAACCAACCTCAATGGCGAAGACATAATTCGTAAGTATCTTGCAACGCAATTCAATTTTATTTTTAGCCTAAAAAGAGGTGACTCTTTTACTATCAAAGTAAACAATAAGCCAGTGAGCACTAAGGATTTGCAAGAGTTGAACGATAACACTCAATTCATATGGTATGTTGGTAAAAAAGATAAGAGGTTTGGAGATAGATTCAAGAGTCTTGATAAGGAAAAGGTTATCGAAAACACAAACTTTGTGTTTGAAGGCAAAACCATTGAAATTAAAGGTTTTATCGCTTCCGTGAGAAGGTCAAGTCAGTTGCTTCTTAGGGGTTCAAAGGGTGATTTCAAAGCAAGCGTTAACCTCTTCACAAATGGCAGATTAAGACAGGAAAGTCTTTTTGAGGAAATCGCAAAGAAGACACTTACGGAAGAATATCTTTATGGCGAAATTCACGTTGATGGTTTTGAGGACAGCAAGAACGATAGATTCACGAGTTCACGCGAAGGGATAATCAAAGACGACCCTCTTTACCAAAAGTTTCTAAAAGAACTTGATAAAGTGTTAGTGGTTATCATTCAAGACTGGACTCCCTGGAGAAAAGAACTCAAACAAGATGGTGATATTGATCAAGACTCAAGACCTGGTTATGAAGTAAGGATGGAAGAGAGTCGTAATCGGCGTGAAAAAGATTTCAGAGACAAAATAAATGAAAATATAAATGACAAAGCTACTAAAAACAGTTTAAAGGAGAAGCTAAAGTCTCTTTCATATAAAAACACTTTGATTTATCAAGATTTGTTTATTTTGGAAAATATTCTTAGAGAATATATTAAACTTAAAAAAGTAGGGGAAAATTACTTTGATGCTAAAATAGCCGACGAGAAAAATATTATTGATCGCATTAAGCAAGTCAGAGGATACAGAAAGGCAGACGAAGCAACGCATGCGCTGAAAGGGAAAATTGTAAAAGAAGAACACTTTCTAAACTATACAGATTTGTATGATCTTGGGGAAATAATTGATCTTTATTTGGAAAAGAATCAAAAGAAACCAATTCCTAAGAAGTATAAGAAAGAATTATCTGCTGATGCTAAAGAAATCAATCCAGTTAGAAATCCGATTATGCACACAAACGAGATAACAGATCACGTATTAGAATGGGATAAGATTAAAAATCTTATCGACTACATTGAAAGGATAAAAGATAAGAAAGTAAAATAAGAATCGACATTGGGAGTTTCGCCGATCTGAAAGCGGCGGAAAATATAAATCTTATAACACGCGCACGGGAGGGTTGGGGCAAGTGTTATATCTAAAAGTATTCGACCTCCCCTCCAAAAAAACCTCCCTCCAAAAAATCTTCGGCTTCGTATTTCTTCAACCTCACACTACAATCGCGCGAAGCGCGCGGCGTGGCTCAAAATCAATGGACTTCGCTGTGCGAAGTCCATCAAAAAAATCCTGTTTCTTCTTCTGTATCTACTATGGTGCTTAAGTATACCTTTGCGCGTACTTATTTTACCAAAAATTGCTGATGTTTACCCCTTCAACCACCCCTTCAATCAGGCATGCCTCGTTTGAAGGGGTACGTCTCTCCATTTCTGGCTTCAACGCTCGCTTTTTACCACC
>JAUSDP010000020.1 GCA_030650605.1 bacterium | reverse complement strand
AGGTATGCTCAAAGTACCAATAAACTACAAAACTGCTGCCAGTGTAATCGACAACCTTTCTTTGAAGTTAGTTGGAACTGACAGTCAAGGACATTCAAATTTTGCACTCAAGGTTTAGCCCACTTTTTTGATCGGAAAAATACTGTGAACGATTTCAAAGCCTTTATGAACGAACTTGATATTGCTGGCGTGGTTATCGATGGCCGCGATGTTCTTATCGCCAATGGAGAGTCCGCCCCAAAATGGCATGAAGCAGTAACTGACGTCGCACTGCAAGGCCGCAAAATTGGAGTTTCATTTTTTCGCAAAGCATCTAATACGCCGTCCGATCAAAAACTTGATCATCTTTTGAGGGGATACCCTTTCTCGGTTGATCAACGTCGAATGATTATTCAAAACATTTTTGTTCGACCATAGGAAAAAATTATGCTTAATAAATTGGATATTACAATAAGTACGCACTTCGATTACCTCCTTTTAATAATACTTACAGTTTTTTGCGTTTTTACACTTTCAATGCTGGACGAATCAAGTACCGCTGCGTTTGTATTGGAGCGTAGTTGTATTTTGGTATGGGCACTTTTTATGCTAATTAATGAAGATGTATTCAGTCTCGGCATGGAAAGAAAACTAAAGCAAAAAGAAGGGATTAGGCAAGTAAGTTTGAACAAGCTGAAATCGCGCATCATAACCGTTACGCAAACTGTTCCTGCGTGAGTTAAAGTAAATTCGGAAATACTGAGAGATGTTTAATAGAAAAACAAGGAGAAGAGCATGAATATTGATCCGCAACTGCAGGCAAGATACGATGGCCTGGTCGAAGAACATAAGCGCCGAAGTGACGGGTTCCTTGGTAAATTATTCGCCATGTTCGCGGCCATTTTGTCGGTACTGTCAATCGGCATGGCTTCAGAATTTGACTCAGCGGTGTTCGTAGTGCCAGCCGTTATCTTGTCAGTATTTTTTGTAGTTGTGCTCATCAACTCTTGGGGGTTCAAGCGCAATCTTCAGGAGGTGAACGCAACCTTGTCGAAGCGCGTTAATTCGTAACGAAACAAAATATGGAAGCTGCAGAGGCTAAACGAAAGTTCGTTAGCAGGTACAAAACCAAAAACGTTGTTTAACTTAAAGTACATTTTAAGTAAAGAGAATTGAAAAAATCAGATATGGAAAATTTAGTGGCAGAAGAAATTAGCTACAATCCAGATAATTTATTGGATGCAATCATCAAACAGCTTCACTTAAAAAACGACGCAGCGCTATCGCGCACTTTAGAAGTGGCACCGCCCGTGATTAGCAAAATACGCCATCGTCGTTTGCCAATCGGAGCCTCTATGCTAATTCGCATGCATGAAGTGACCGAATTGAGCATTAAGGATTTACGTACATTAATGGGTGATCGCCGAACGAAGTTCCGTATTAGTGACCAGCAATTCAAACCAAAATAAAAACGTCGTTCAATGTGGATCTCTAAATCGTCCCAACTCAATCAATTTTGCCTGAACTGGGACTTCATTACGCGATAGTTCATCAATTAAATGCGTAAGCGGTCCTGGTGCAATGAAACTTGCAAATGACTTCACCGCCAGAATTTCTTCTGGTGGGCGCGATTTCGAAATGACAAATCCCTGTACATAATCAACACCAATTTCTGCCAACGTTTTAACTGTTTCGATGTCTTCGGCCCATTCTGCGATCGTTTTCATTCCAAGATTTGACGCGAGGTTAACGATGGTTTCGACGATAGAAACGTTAGTCGGATGCTCGTTAATATTGACCACAAAACTACCGTCAATTTTCAATACGTCAGCAGGTAATTGTTTAAGATACGAGAACGAAGTGTAACCGGCGCCAAAGTCGTCGAGTCCAACACGTGCACCGTAGCTCCTGACACTATCAATAAAGCGGCGCGTGTTATCCAAATCATGCAATGCGACGCTTTCTGTGATTTCCATGCAAATGCGTTTTGCGGCATCGGGATATTGAATAAGCATATCGACCGCATCATCCAGAAAGCGCTCATCATTTAATGAGGCGCCATTCAGATTGATACAGACGAATTGCATGTTCTCCAATTCTTCAAAATTGGTTTCGATCCATGCAAGTGTGGTGGATAAAACCCAACGATCAATCACACCCGTGCGTCCACTCTTTTCGGCGGCACCGATGACACGTCCTGCCGGTATCGTTTTTCCGTCCTTATCACGCATGCGCAGCAGCACTTCTACATTTCTCGACTCATAAGGCTGTTTTAGCGACATGATCGGCTGCATCTCGATAAAGAGTCGGTGTGTAGCAGCGTCAGACGAAAGCTCTTCAATCATTTGCAGTTCTGCACGACGCTCATCGAATGCGGCCGAGTTTTTTTCATAAACGACCAAACCGTCAGTATGTTTATCTTTTGCTTCGCGGCAGGCCCGATCAGCTGTCGAAATTGCTTCTTGCATGTTCATGTTGGATGTTATTTCGACTAATCCAATTGACCCGCGCACATGAAACGCCTTCTCGGTGACTCGAAAAGGCACGTCGCCAATGCTACTAACGATTCCACGGGCAATGACGGTGGCAAGCGCAATATTCGTGTCTGGCATAATCAAAACGAATTCATCTCCTCCAACACGACCAATCGACTGGCCACGTGCAAGTAATCCTGTGATGCGATCACAAACTTGTCTAAGAACTGCGTCCCCCGAGGCATGTCCGAACATATCATTAATCAGTTTGAAACGATCGAGGTCGAGGTAGGCTAAGGCCAATGGCTGACCTTGTTCCAATTTTGCATGCGCTGATTTGAACATTTTTTCAATACCGCGCCGATTAAACACCTTAGTGAGCGGATCGTTGTTCGCGAGAAATTTTAGATTTTCAGTGGCTTTTGACGTTTCAGTAATATCCTGCAGCACACCCTGAATTTTTTCATGAGATCTTGTCGCACGAATTAAGAATCGCTCGTCGCCAGCCTTGCTTCTTATTTCCATTTCCACATCTGGCTTTGTATCCAACATCTGATGTATTTGACTCCAAGTGCCTTCTGCGAAATGGCGCTTCCATGACTCGTCACCGACCTGGACATTTGAGTTCACCAGCATTGCAATAAATGTAGGATTGGCACTCAAACACCGACCAAAACTATCGAGTGTAAACAAGCCAATTGGCATTGCGTCGACCATGTGTTGCATCTCTGCCTGAGTTGCAATAAATTGATTGTGTTCCTGGCGCATTTGCTCGGCAATCGCGATCGCAGCAAGCAGGCTGGAAGCCAATGCCGCAGTGACCGAGTTTGCGATCCCAGAGAGGTCACGCACGCCGAGTGCAGCCGCGACTACTTCAGATAAACTCGATAGCGTGGCGACCCCCAATGACGCTGCGTACCAGAGTGCAACACGAGAACGGGAACGCAGAAAAATTCGAGAAATGCCTGCTGTCATCAATACCAAAGTAAGTGCTGTCATCACCCACATAATTGGCAGAAACTGTTTGTAGCTCAAAAAATATGCTGCTGGAACGAGGAGTAGACAAAACCAACGAGTGACCTTCAGTGCCACTGCATAAAGGGTGTTTTTTAATTCCTCAGCAAATAGAGTGAGAAAGAGATTGACGGTCACTAACGAATACAACGCAATGGCCAATGATCTACTAGGAAGCAGCCACGAATCGGGTAAAATTTGACCAAGCCATTGCATATCCCATCCAGCAGAGAGTTCGGCAACGCGCATATTCAAAATTAACCATGCTGAGAATAATACGTATATCCCCTGGCGAGAAATTAGGGCCGTGAGCAGAACAAATATTGCTAGAACGATCAAGCCGCCGTCGAGAAGACCAGAGGCTCGATGAAACTGTTGAGCGGACCTGGTGAGTTGCGACTCACTCCATAGAACAGCAGATAAATGTGCCGGCCCGACGAAATTACCGCGACAAATAACTTGCATCTCTGGACGTGGCAATTTTAGAGAAAATCCTGCTTTAGTTGATGTAACAGCTCCCACAAATCGGCCGTGTGTCGCTTCGCCTAAAAGCTCCAAATTCAACGCATCCCAGCATGTTAGCTTTACAGCATGACGAGATGGAAATTCAACTACATTGAGCCCGCGATTGCCGGGATCCTGTCCAAGCGTGTCGATTCCAATCCATATTGGTTCTTCGGCCCGCTTTGTATCAAAGCCCAATGTAGTTGGAGCATCTTTCAATTTATTGAAAATAGAATTGAGTGCGATTTCGTGTGATACGTCGGAAGGACCCAATATGCGCATTGAAAGTGCGTGCTTGTTATCGGCCGTGTAAAAATTATCCCAAGTGGTGAGTGCGATCAAGGACACTATTGCGATGATTAGCGGTACTGCGTAGAGAGACAAAATACGCACGACAGCCAGGATGTACCTATCGATACTCGAAACACATCGAGAAAATGAAGTGGCAAGAGACTGAATTTTTTTGATGACGCGCACGTTGCCCCCGAGTTGGCCAGCATTAGCGCTAGCCTCTATGATAGATTGCTCGAAAGCTTAACACCGAGTACAACAGTTGTGTCAAATACCACAATAAACTCAAAAAAATAGGAATGCCTCGCCGGTCCGGATTGGATGCGAACAATCTAGGTCAAATATAAATATTTGCTTTGCAAGTGCTTAGATACGCTGTCACAAATTCTTGGAACAAAATCTTTTTTTTGGAACATTTGCAGAAAATTGAGTTCCAAAAAGTGCAGCTCACCTGGGGAAAGATGCTGTTCCAACGTGTTTCAAAACCGATGCCAAAATCAATAAATGTTTTTTCTTTCACCCTAAGGTGAACAGGGCGCGATAAAGGCATTCTTGAAACACTAGGCTTGAAGACGATCGAAGCGTTCAGCAGACGTGCGAAGGGTCGGCTTCGCTTCATCCATCTCTCGCAAATCGAGAATGTTGATATCGGGGTGGCTTGTGTGAAAAAAAAGTTGATAAAGAGGGTGACAAGCCTCTGCCCATCGCTTCTGTAATGTCTCAATGCAAAGCGCCATTACACGGTGGGGAACATTAGCGACATGTCTTAATGGTATAAATCCTTGATCTGGAAAAAGATCCGTAAACAAAAGCTGCTCGTACTGTCTGTCGATCGGTGCCCGGCCAGTAGCGATTGCGTAGTCGATTTCATTGTCCACCCAGTATTGGTACATCGCTTTCATCAGCAGGGTTTTCACTAGCCGGCCTGCTCTACCATCAGTGACAGAAAGCCTTGTTACTTCAATGATCGATTGTCCGTTAAGCCAATTGGGCAACTCAATTGACTGTTCGACCGCTAAAGACTGAAAATGGTTGGATTGAAGTCGTGCGGATCCGATTGGGGTGCCATCGAGCTTTGATTCCGCAAGCAAAATTACGACGCCCGTAGCGCGATCGAGTGGCTCCGGCTCACGCAGCGTCTCCGCCAAACCTGGCAAGTGCCTAGCATAAGCGCTATGACGCACCCGTACCGCTTTTTCGAGATCAGCTTCGTTCTGCACAAGTCTCACTGTGAATGGCAGAATTTCTTCTTGCATTTGAGAATTAGCATGTCCGTGTATTGACTCAGAAGTGAATCGTGGGGAACCGAACGCAGACTGGTACACGGATGGGTTTTTCTCAATCATGGGATACTCCTAGTTGAACACATGCATGTATCCTAAGAGCAACTCGTTCAAATTCAAATGAAGATTAGGTCAGGTAAACCCCTTCAATTAATTGGTTTGAAGAACTATTTTGTTCAATACCCATTCGACCTGTCCCGCGCAATGATATTGATTGATGTGGATCTGTGCTGGATGCTCAAGATGCACTTTGTATCTGTTTTGAATTACCATGAATGCCGCTAACGAGTTTTTTTAACGCACCAAGAGATTCTTTTAATCACGACATATTAGGCTGAGAAAATGACGTCAACTGAATTAGTATTTAATACTGTTGAAATTGAAACGGGAGAATCGGTTAAAGTCACAGACATTAAAAATCATCACTTGAAAAAGTCGCACTGGATCTACGTTGTTGAATGGACAGATGGAGTACACGGTCAATATTCAGCAAAAGACTTTCATAAGCTATTTGATCAACCGACTTTGATTGCGCCGCAACGACAATTGCTATCAGTGCCAATAAATCCTACTGATATGATGCTTGTGCCCTTTTTAGAACTTGGCGCGACTCAAGATCAGGCTAGACAAGCATATAAAAAAAATTACGCGAAATTTTGGAATTTCAAGGATAATTTTTTTGTGAAATCAGCGTTGACTTCTTTCAGAACTTATTGAAATGGTATAGACATGGCAACAGCTTTACTAGATTTAGAGCATGACGAGATTAAATATAATCCAGATCCCTTGTTGGATGCGATCATCAAACAACTACATCTAAAAAATGATGCTGCTCTTTCCAGAGTATTGGAAGTGGCGCCGCCCGTAATTAGCAAAATTCGGCACCGTCGCTTACCTATTGGAGCCTCATTACTGATCCGTATGCATGAAGTAACCGACCTGAGCATTAAAGATTTACGCGGCCTAATGGGAGACCGTCGTGAAAAATTTCGTATTTCTGACCTTTCTTTTAAACCAAAATAGAATGCGAAGAATTTCATTCAACAGTCATTTGCATTGACTCATTATTTGCGCGATCAAACAATAAAATTTCATAACAATATAATTGACAATAAATATGCCTATCAGCCTAAAAGAACTCATTGACGAAATTCAGATTGAAAAAACGGTTCTCATCTTCGGTGCCGGAGCGTCAGTACCATCTAACGCGCCAAGCGCACCAGCTTTGATCCAGGCAATTTCTGATGAATTTCGGATCGACTCTAAGGGACTAAGTCTTCGCGAAATATCGGGCCTTGCAGAACATAAACGCAATCGCCATGATCTAATTAGATGTGTTAGATCCAAGTTTAAGTCTATTAAACCTTATGGTTCAATTCTTAATCTCCCACTTTACGCTTGGAAAAGTATCTACTCGACAAACTATGACTGCTTAGTTGAGGAATCTTATCTTCGTGCAAATCGGCCACTCAAGGCTTACTCATCGAATTTTGATTTTTCCGGTGACGTTGAACCAGGAACAACGAAACTATTCAAGATACACGGCACGATTGACAAAGATATTGCTGATGGAAACAGTTCGCGAATGATTCTTACTGATTTGGATTACGATTCGACGGAAGAATTTCGTGAAATTTTATACGACCGACTAAAATCAGATATCACTTCGGGTACGTCGGTTCTCATTGTGGGGCAATCTCTTGCAGACGAGGACCTCCGAGAAATCGTCCAAAGGACAATTTCGATCAATCAGAAAGCCATGATGGCAGGAAGGATTACCCTCCTACTTTACGAGCGCGATGAAAATAGGGCAAAGCTTTTCGAACTTCGTGGAGTAAGAGTGGTTTTCGGAGGACTCGACGATCTTTTTCATGCATTGTCTCAAAAAGCAAACGCATTATCGACACCAGTTTTGGACACAGAAAATCCACTAGATTTTGTTACAAATTTACGCCCTGTCACTATTGATGTGAACGATGAAATAGATCCGTCGCGAGCTGATGTAAGCTCAATTTTTAGTGGGTGGCCAGCCACCTATTCCGATATTTCCCGTGGCTTTACGTTTGACCGCACCGTCGCAAATGAGATATCTCAGTTTTTTGTCGATAACACGAAGTTATGCGCAATCTTGCTTGGAGCTAGCGGTGTGGGAAAGACGTCCGCAGCTCGCCAGGCATTACTCCAGCTTCGGAGGCAGGGATTCTTGGCGTTCGAGCATAAAGCTGATCACACCCTGTCCTCTGATAATTGGTTAAAGCTAGCGCTTCGTTTGAAACATAAAGGGCAGCGAGGCGTTCTTTTCATTGACGAGGCGCACAGCCGGCTATTTGAATTAAACAGTCTCATTGACATGTTGGTTCTTGGTGATTGTCAATCGTTGAAATTTGTAATTGTTTCGACTCGCAATCACTGGGGTCCACGAATCAAGACTCCCAATATGTTTGTTTATGGGAAGGAGTTCTATCTCTCTCAGCTCACTCAAAAAGAAATTGATCTTCTCCTGGCGGTTGTGGATAGCGTGCCCGAAATGCGGGCTTTAGTTGAACAGGGCTTCGGAGGATTTTCTCCGCATGAGCGCCGTCGGCGATTGGTGGAGCGATGTGAGGCAGATATGTTCGTATGCCTTAAGAATATATTTGCCTCCGAAAAATTTGACGACATCATCTTGCGGGAATACAGCTCGTTATCCCCAGAAAGCCAAGAAGTCTATCGCTGGGTTTCTGCAATGGAAAATTCAGGCATAAAGGTGCATAGACAGCTTGTGATGCGAATATTGAATATTGATGCGAATGCCATCAATGGGACCCTTTCAAACTTAGCGGATATCATTAGCGAATACGACGTCAATACCAGAGAAGGAATATATGGTTGGCGAGTGAGGCACTATGTGATAGCCGGCATTATTGCTAAATATAAGTTTTACGATATTGAAAAAATAATTGATTTGTTCGAAAAAGTGATCAGCCATATCTCGCCAACTTTCGAAATAGAGATAATGACCATCAGGCAGCTTTGCAATGTTGAATCTGGCATTTCAACTATCCCAGATAAGACGAGACAAAATACCCTGCTACGCCGCATGATGTCGATAGCACCTGGCGAACGCGTGCCAAGACATCGCTTGATTCGTAATTTGATTGATTTGGGTGAATTTGAAAAAGCAGAATCGGAAATCCGAATATTTGAAAAAGATTTTGGAAAAGATGGTTCAGTAGCTAGATATAGAATTTCATTAATGATCGCACGCGCATCGAGTGCCAACAGATTACCGATCGAGGACAGAATTGTCATCCTCGGAGAGGCCCGAGAGTTAGCCGTTTCAGCTGTGGCTCGGTTTGAGTCAAATAAGTATGTGTTGAGTACTTATTGTGAGCTTGGTGTTGAAACATTCAAACTGACTGGTAATCATGAAGTGTTCGACGACGCCATGGCGACGATGAAGAAAGCGGAGGGTAGGCTAGGGGATCCGGAAATAACCAAAATGCTAGTACGATACCAGCGTCGTATCGCAGGACAAACGCCTTCAGAAGGATTAGAGGTTGGACTAGCTTCTTCGGCAATGCCAGAAAAATAATCCAGCCGACTCAAATGTGGGGAATTCTTTGATGCCTAATTCGCGTTGAAAACGAGCAGCCAACGAGTGTAAAGCATCACTTGGCTGTCTTGCCATACAATCGCCTCGTGGGCGCATGCAGCTTGCTCAGAAGGGGAAAAGGCATTCGTAATAGCGTCAGCTACCGCGTGATGCGACAAGTCTCATTTACTGCTAATCATTCACATCTGGGTTAGCAGTTCCAAGTTTTCCACTTTGGCTGTTGAGACTCGCAGACAGAAATCCATTCACCCACCTGGTCTAACATTTCCTGAGCACGCTCTTGGTCGATCTCTTTGTTATCCAACTGATTCCATATAAACCCTAGGAACGCGCCTACATTGCGAGGGAACTTCACATAGTCCTGAAGTAAATTCGCTTCGAGAATCGGTGCGCCTTCGCGATCCGTATCACCGTTGATAGCCATACGAAATCAATTTCAACTGCACGTGGGCATACCAATACCGTTCCTGGTTCACTTTTGTATAGTCGAATTTCCCTTATTTCCTGTTTAAAATCTATTACGTTCTGGAATTGCTTTGTCAATTGCAAACGAGGATTGGAGTGCCCGCTTTACTGCGCGAAAAATTACAGAGATTGATTCTATTTTTCATTGAAACATCGAATACGTAGCCACTTTCATAGGTACAACGTATGGTAACGATACGGCCCTTTTCATAAATGTAACTCAGGGTATAGGTATTTGCGGCCTTATCATCGTCATCTGGTGCCAAATAAGCCAGCTCGTCCGGACTGCCATCAAAAATATAGATTTGTTGTACCTTGTCATGAATCAGCTCAGGGCAAACACCCTTGGCACCAACACTAAGGCAAGCGCAGCCTATGGATAACAGAATCAGTTTGATGATACGAATTTTCGAGAGCATAAAATTCATTCAGTTTCCGCCTTTAACCCATCGCCGGATGCTCATCTCGCAGCCGGCCCTTAAGCAAACTCCGTTTGCCATGCCGCGATGAGTGGCACGAGCACCACAACCACAATGGCATTTTTTTCGCCGGAGATTGTTTTGTGATTCTGCGTATCGAATATGAGCATTTGACGAACCATGCTCACCCCATCCAGACGTTCCACCACGCATAGCCGCAGACAGTGCTGATGGGCTAAGCCCCTTCATATCCATTCCTCGATTTTTACTCCCATTTTTCAATATTCAACTTCAACGCGAAACGACACCTCAATGTTGCGTCTGTTATTCGGCATCTGCGGAAGTAGCTCTTTCAGATCCGCTACCTCTGCATGTATTTGCGAGCCATTTAAATTATTCCCATCTACTTTTGTTTAGTTAAGCAAACGGGTAAGTTTGCGAATTTGTGCAAGTTGGCATATTTCGCAATTTCAGAGTCATTGGCCTCTGCAAATTCAACGTCATCCGTACCGCAATTAGGGCAGACTCCACGAGAACCATATTCATCCTCGTCGCCGCTTAGTACTTCAGTATCATTGCCAACCCAATCGCAATCAGTGCAGTGAATTTTCACGATTTTTCCTTGAATTATTGGTAGTCTTTGGAGGACAATGAATCCGACAGTCCGTGGCCCTCTGAAATGCCCCTCGACCGGTCAATTCGCTCAAGTTCTGCCAATACCAAAGCACCGGACTTGACCAGCATGCGATGCCTTCCTGCCTCCTTGAACTCCCATCCTTCTGGCCAAAGTCCCGATAGTGGTTGACCGACCGCATAGCATGCAGCGGCCGCCGCCAGCTCGCTACCAGGATGCTCTTGATCGTGCTCTGGAGTCCAGCCTTTCATTCCAACTTGGCGCAGTCGCTCGTTCATAACGACACTGGCAGCACGGCGCATATACCCATTCGCTGGTTCTGGCGCATCAATGGCGATGAAGTCCAAGCGGCATGACACGGCAGGCTGACGGATACCCAAAATGACCGAGGCTTGTACCAATTGCGATACAAGGGTCAGCGCATTGATCTTTGCGAGGCCGTCAGGCAGCTTGTCAGCGAGGTTCTTGGCATCCTCCATCGCCTGATCGACCACCGCCTTTGCGCGGACAATCTCAGTCATGTAATCCACTTGTTCCATCTGTATTTTTCCGATCTGTTTTAGGTTGATGTGAATAGCTCGCGCACTTCATAATCGTAGTGCCTGTTTTCTTGAATATCCGGCTTTTCGTAAAGCAGTTCTTTTCTTGTCACTTCATTCGTGCCGGACAATCTTACAATCACTTCGTAAGCGTATGGCTGTACCGTTTTAGTCGTCTCAACTACCGTCCCGCCGCCAAATGAAAATGTTCGCGGAGTCAAAACTTGGCCTCGTACTTGTTCCATAATTTTTCTCTTAGTTTAGTTAAGCAGCAAACAGTTTAGAGCGCTTCGTGGCGATACCGAAGTTTGAGAATTCAATGCTCTTTACGTCAGCAAGTTGCTTTTCGAGATGCATTACACATTCGGCTTTTGCGCGATCAAATGTTTGCTCGTATTTTTTCAGCGCGCTTTCTGATGGCGAAGGATTGTAGTACCCGTCAATTTTTTCACAGGCATTTGCTAATTCGTATCTGTCAATTTTGGACATGAATCTTTCCGATCAGGTCAGGTTATTCCGTCTTCGGCAGTAATAATGTTGCATACTCAGTCTTGCCACAACGACGAGTCACTGACGGGCCATTTACGAAGGGCGAGCCTTGTGGGCCAGCATGCAGCCAAACGCGCTGCTTGCATGCATTAAACCCTTCTGCAACGAAGAAAATTCCATCATCAACTTTGACATCGAGGCACTGCGAAGAGGCTTCGGCAACTAGGCTGGCGCGATGGCGTGCAAAAGATGCTGCCACGTTCTTGCAGTGAATTTGTTGAACGTGATTGTCAGTTCGGTGCATGGCAATCTTTCCTCTGTTATTTCATTTCGTCGTAGTCGAGAGTCACGCGCCGACCGCACTTGGCACATTCATAGTGCTCATGAGTCATGCTTGTATCGCCATCGACTTCCGACATATTTGGACACTGCCACGAATCGCGCTCACTAGAACACGGTTGAGCCCCAAGCGACTTATCTTCGTCCCAAGTAGAAATCGCCATTAAATTTTTCCTTTCTAGTTAATTGAAGTGGTGGCGGGTAATGAAACTCCCGCTTGGCCTCGCACGGGCACTGCGCCCCGTGTTATTCGGTAAAGCTTCCTCTCGATTACAAGTCGAGTGCTGTAGCCCAAGGTAATTAATCTTTGCCGATCATCACTCGGCATTTACCACACGACTGAACACTGTCCGTTTCTCTTCGCCGTAAAAGTTATGTCGGGTTCCTAATTTCGTTAATCCCTACAACATAACCACAACAATGCTCATGCGTGTGGTGACTGGTTGCGCCAGTCAAGCGTAAATCTTTCCTTCGTTATTTTTAAAATCGATCCGGCACTGAACAATCACCAGCACGTCGCTGAAATTCTAGAATCAGGTCTGCTTGAGCGGCAGAAAAAATTTCCATATCTAGATCTTCCACTACTCCATCAACAATCACTTCGCGACCCAAGTAACCAGCCAACTGAGAAAGAATGAGTTTTTTAGCCTGAGCCTTGTTCATTAGATATCTTTCCTGTGGAGTAGCCCCGCTCGCAGCCAGGGCGCTGGTGAATGGTGGCAACTCATGCTGCCGCCAAACTTGGCGCCGAATAGCCATTGCGGATTTTCCAAGCGGCAGATGCCTTTGCCTCTTTGCCCATGCTAATAATTGCACCCTGTGAAACTGGTAATTTTTTACCTTGATAGACTTGACGCAACACCTTGCTAGCACATATCACGCCAATATTGAATTCTTCAGCATGTTCATTTTCAACGATAACAGCGCGAGTCAAATTTGTCTTCCCGCAGCAGTCGCATAGTGGATAGTCGCTACTTCCAACCATCTTAAACTTAGTTCCTGAAATCATCACATGCCTCATAATTCATTATCTGATGATTTATTGTAGGTGCTAAATCGCACCATGTAAAGCACTTTTTAAAAGTTTTTTCATGCGTTTTAAAACTTCATCTGGACAGGGTGATCTACGGGCGCTATCTTCTCTTGCAAGGTACGCTTTCCACTGGCTTTCCGATAGGGGGCGAGCTTGCCCCTTATTGAAAATAGCCAGCGCCGCAGACTGTGTAAATTTCGCCTGCTCAATAACATTTCTTAGTTCTTGTCCGTTATCCATAATCTCAAATTAATAGTGCTAAATGCCACCATTATAGTGCTCCAATATAAACCCACAACAGTTTTTCACTAGGACTCTGAATTAAATAGAATCAACACAAAATCAGAGAGTTTAATCAAAAAATTTGTCTCAAACTGCGCAGATAGCCTTTTGCATTAGGAGGTTCACGGGAAAATTTACCATCGATGCTACGAACAATATTAATCGCCCAAGGTTCTTCGCCACGTATTATGCTGTATATTTATACAGCATAATACGCATTTTGTTGATTTGATGGAACCTAATAAAGATGGAAGCGTGGGTATTCAGGTTGTGGGACGAAGGTCGCCAGATACAAAAATGGAGGCAGGGTGGAATGCAAGCGGTTTTTGGCGAATTCGTTTTGGTACGTGCAGAAAATTCTCTTCTCAGAAAAACAGTATTAACGGCGCGACTTGTAGATCCCGCCTTTCCCGATATCGATCGATTGCCAATGCTGGTGGACGCGTGCGTAACTGACTTTCGCGAAAATATCGTCCATGTGTCAGGGCTCGAAACACCTTGCGGAAAAACCCTGGCTCAGTCCTGGCAGGTGATTTTGACTTTGAAAAAATAAAAATATTCAACCGACCGAGAGAATGCGGAAGTTACACAACATCTAAAATTTTGCAAAAATGGCAGAAATTTTGATGCTTACCGAACTAATTTGACGGCTTTACTTCAGGTCCAAACTCAAGAAGAAATGCTTCATGCTCGTGGGGAGCCTTAAAAGCCAACCATTGCGAAATTGAAGAGATATGCTTCTCATATTTTGAGCAATCGAGCCGTAATTTTTTATCCGATTGCTCTAACTTTTGAAGCTGACCGTTTAACACCTCGACCATCCCAGACATTCGACTTACTTCCTGAGTCGCATCATTTGCTTTTCTGGTTAAAACACCGGTACGTAGCTCTAAATCTGCAATTAAGTTTCGTTGATGCTCGTCAGAATTCTTGGCCGACTGACGAATCATATCGGTTTGAGTTAATAGATGCTTACGCATGCCATCCCATGCTTGCGCATCCGCTTGGTGTGTAACGTTCAATTGCTCTACTGTTCGCTCGTGTTCAGACCTCACTCTCACTAGTTCCGCCCTCAAATTAGTCTCAATCTCAGTTATGCGCTGAACACAAGTAGATTCAATACGTATTTTCTCGGCCGACAACTCAGTATTGCGCTCGATCGTTGACTCTAGCTTAATTTTTAATTCATAGCATTCGGCTCTTAGACTGTCGATCATCTGGTTCTTTTGCTCTGCAGCTTGGGTAGCTAGCGCAAGATCATGAACTAATCCAATTGCTCTCACTTTTTCTTCTGCGAGCACGGCCTCAATTTTTTTAATCGATTGTTCTGTCTGATGCTCTCGCTCTTCGACTTGACGAATTTTATGCGCCACCTGGTCATTTGATTTTTGGCATGCCAGTTCCCAAACAACCGTTATGGCCTCGGCGACCTCAGCCGGCAAGTCTGGCAATGAAAAGCGGCGTGCACCCATTTTCCCGATTTCACTCATGAATTGATTAAATTCATCGAGCACCACATTCGGACTGGCCGTGATGCCGTGCTCATCAAATATGATTCGCTTAATCATCGCCTGAGTTGGTTTCTCACCTCGATTAAACGCGGCCATCGCTATTTCACGGACTAGCGTACGAGTAGGGGTTTCGCGTGCCATTTTCACAACCTTTTTTTATATCTATGAATAAGATAGAATAATATCATAAGTAAATTATTTATTTAATGCTTTTTTTCACCATTATCCCTATAATGGTGCTTGTTTTGACGCCTGCCGGAATAGCGTGTATTATTTGCCGAACGAGTAAAATGTTTCACGGAAAATTTGATGCAAATCACGCTGAAACCCGCGCCAGTATTCATTTGAACTCATTTCTAATTTCAAGAAAATTTAACTGTGAAACAATTTAGCATGCACTAAGTGATCACTTTTACTTCGCAGAGCGATAACGTCAATATCAACATATCTAGCCTATTTTTGTGGGAATATTATGAAATCCAAGACTCGAAAAAATCTTCTTCCTGTGGACATCAAGTTACCCGAAAGGCTCTTATTTAACGGCGGTGTAATATTCGCTACCCTGCGGACGCTTGAGGAGCTTGAACAATTTTGGCGTGAACATCAATTCCAATTTGCTTGCGGTGGTAGATACTGGGGGGAGGAACCGTCCTTTTTGCGCGAATACCAATGGATATTTGGCATGTCAAAGTCCTCCGTCGTGCGGACTGCGCTGAGATGGGAAGAACTGGGGATCGCCTGCGAGTTTTACGAAGACCCCGAAATAATCGCAGGCTGGTTCCATGATCGAGACGAGTACCGTGCCAATCAGGTTAAAAATGGGGATTGGACTGACTTAGACGAAAAAGAATATCAGGCTGATTGCATCCGTAGATCACCTGAAACTTATCATGGATGGTGGCAATTAAAGAATCTTCCTGGTGTGTTGGACCTTTCGTCTTGGTTAAACTCATTCACCGATCATGAAGAACTAATCGATCCCAATATGCCCGTTGCAGAGGTCGAAAGAACGCTACAAGAGCAGACCTTTGACGATTGGAAAAATTTAGACTGTGAGGATATTCAGTGCCACGACAGGATAAGTTTTGAGGAAATGATCGCCTATTGGCGACAAGAGCAAACTGCTTCGGAAGACTACTACGGCAAGGAAAATGAAGGCATAGTTTAAAAAGATTTACACTATGAAGAACTTGATATTGATATCAGACATTTCTCCTGTTTTCGATGACTTTGAGTCTATGGAAATTGAACAGGTGGATCAAACCGATGAGGATTACCTCATATCGGCTTCAGATGACGTAGGAGCCATGCTGGAATGGGTAAATAGGTATAAACACAGCCCACACACTTTTGCGGCCGCTAGGAAGGATGCTGAGCGCTTTTATCTCTGGATCCGCAATTGTGGCTTGACTCTGAAAACCGTACGAAAGCAGGATTGTGAGCGATATCGAGATTTTTTATCTAACCCGATGCCGACTGACGTGTGGTGCGGGCCTCCTAAACCAAGATACAACAGCAATGGCCAACCAAATAGCGCATGGAAACCGTTTGTAGGCCGTTTGAAACGATCTTCTGTCAAGCAGACATGCACGCAAATGTTTGGTCTATATGAATTCCTATCGAACGCGGGATACGTTAGCGGGAACCCATGGAGATTACTAGGGCGGCTTCCAAAAGCGGAAACTCAGGCTGATTTCATCGAGCGTTTTTTGGACGTAAATTCAATGCAGATATTGCGGTCTTATATTGATTCCATGCGACTTGGAAATCATATTGAGCAAAAACATTACGCCAGGACACGTTGGATTTTTTCCCTTCTCTATTTGAGTGCCGCTAGGCGATCAGAAGTCGTTAGTGCGAAAATGGGGGATTTTCGTCTCATCAACGGGAAATGGTGGTGGAAAGTACTGGGGAAAGGTGAAACAGTTGGTGATATTCCTGTTAATGATGAGCTAATTTCCGAGTTGGCAAATTATCGATCGTCACTTGGTTTATCTCCCCTCCCCTCTTTGAATGAAACTACACCTCTCCTCTCTGATGTTTCTGGCAAACTTCGCGCAGTTTGTTCATCCTCTCTTTACAAGACCGTAAAAAAAATACTCGATAATGCGGCGGATATGGCGGAAAATTTCGAAGATTATACTAGTGCAAGCAATCTTCGAAGCGCGTCTACTCATTGGATGCGTCACACTTCAGCAACCGATCAAGCAAATGCTGAAAATGCCAATTTAGTGGCCGTATCGAAAAATCTGCGACATGCTAATTTGACGACGACTTCCATTTATTTACATGCAGATCGGGAGTCCAGACATAAGCAAACGCAAACGCATCAACTCTGGAAAAAATCAGAGTGAAGTGGTCATTGAAGCGTCTTTAACCGATGCACAAGCATTGTTTTTAATCTTGGCAGCCCAGGAACTAAGCCAGCACAAACCAACTCTTCTACAGTCATAGGCTTGGCATTTGAGCGATTAAAATAGAATTGACTTGCGCCATCAAGTTTATCAGCAACATGAGGAAATTCTGCACGAATCATTTTTGACAAGATCGCAAAAATATTTGCCTCATTTTTCCCGGACGCTATCGGCATTTCATTGAGTGCTAAAGAGCACTTATCAAGCATGATTTGCTCAAATTCAAGGGATTCCTTTTCGGCTCTCTTTAGCCGTACCTCCTGAGAGGCCTCTAGGTTAAATGGCGATGTTTTCATGATGGCTATTTTCAACACCTTGTCGATATTCTTCTTCTGCAGCGATGTATTCGTTTTGCTGATTCCAGAATCCAATGGTATTAATTTCAAACTGGTGCCCAAGAATAGTATCGGCATCACAATATTGCTTTACCCATTCTTTTGCTTCATCTACGTCAAATCGATCAATTTTTGCTACAAATTGTGTTGCGTCAATCGACCAACATGTGGATTTAATGATGGTTCCTGTGTCTGCACATACTTCAATCGCGTAATTTTCACTCGTAACTGAAAAAGTCGATGTTTGATCTGGATATGCTGAATTTATTGCAGTGGTTATTGAACGCAGGCCCTCCATTTGTCGTGCCCAGTCAGGATCTACACCAGAAGTTTTCGGCGGAAAATTGATTTCGGAAAAGTTATCAAAGTTAGGCATGGGACACTCTATAAAATATTTATTTTCGTATTTTAGCATTCATACGAAAAATGAATATTTTAACTTATTTTCACAATTGTGAATATCGAGGGTAAAAATCGGAGCTAAATGAGAATTATTTGTTGGACTTAAATAAGAACATCGACTAGATATTTTCGAAATCGCATTAAAAATCAAACACTTATAAAATTAGGTTTCTTAATTGATTTCGGGCCGAATTCCCATTTAGCTCCGAATTTTATAAGCTAAGTAACTGCACTGAGTTATCCACAAACTACGGGGATAACTCAGGCACTTTGTTCTAAAAATGGCTCCGGTGTTGGTTGTGGCTGAGGCGCCTTATTTTTGAGCAAGGCAAGCATGGCACTCACGTTCCAGGCCCTTCCCTTCGGTAATTTTTCAATTGCATCATTGACTTGTTGTTCTGACTTAGATTTGACGGCCTGCTTGAACTCTAGTGGCGACATCACATTCTTTGCAGCTTCACTCGGCAGATTGTCAGCGTTTGTCATCTTTCTTCCGTGGAAGCGTTCAAACGCCTGCTTGCGTCTTTGCTCGCGGTTATACGCTTTGATGCGGTCTATGTTTTTCATGACGATGGCTTCTAGTTCTGGCGTCGCGATCATCAATTCTCCAGCCTCAAGCTTATTTTTCCATTCATGAAGGTCGCGGATCGGTGCAGTTGCACTTCGTTGTGCCGATGTTATCTGGGCGAATTCCGCTTTACGATCAATGATGTAAATCACGTTTTGTCCCGCATTGGTGAAGGTCTTGGATTTTAAGGATTCACGGACATGGCGAAGTTGTTTTTCTGTTGCGGCTTCTAGTTCCTTTTTTGCCGTACTTTCGCGTAGGAGCCTGGCGGCATAAGCGTAATCCTTTTTACCGTTGATGAGCTTACTCAGATAGCCAAATAAGCCCCCTCCTCGCATGTTTTGTAGCTTGTGTTGTTCTACGGTGACTATGTCTGAGAGTCGTTGTTGTTTTGCCGTTGCCATTCCCATTAATTTAAAAATGCCCTCCCTGTGCAATCCTAGTCCTGTTAAATGGCTCAGATCTGCCGGTAGTCCGTTGATACTGGTGGGAGGTTGATTAATTGAGATAGTTGGTTCTGTTAACGTATGGCCGGGTGCTATTTTGTCATACGGCAAGATGCTTTCTATGGGAGCTATAGGTTGAATTAAACCGAGCAATTCAGCTGCGGTTCTGGTTAGTTTAATTCGTGAGATTGCAAACTTCCCATTATGACTTTTTCGTTCTTGCTCCAATACCTCAATTAAGCCTCTTTCGATTAAGTAAGCTATGTGCCTATGCACCGTACGCTCATGTGCGCCTATGCGCTCCCCTATGGTCTTCTTAGTGGCAAAGATAGTGACAAAGG
This sequence comes from bacterium, assembly GCA_030650605.1. Lineage (GTDB taxonomy): Bacteria > Patescibacteriota > Minisyncoccia > Phycocordibacterales > Zambryskibacteraceae > UBA5004. The sequence goes on along the minus strand of JAUSDP010000020.1, from coordinate 145,468 downwards.
GGTCATTCTGTTTGACGAAGCGGCATAACTCGGCAAGGGTATCCTTTACGCCACGCGGCAAGCCAATGATGTGCTTAGCATTATCGAAGGCGCGGAGGATGCGATTTGGTAAATTACGGGACTTTCCTGGTGTTGGTGTTTTACTTAATGTTTGGACGTGCATATACCTCTCCTATTTGCATGAATTTGCAAAAAAGTGATTGACGGTTTGCACTTTGGGAATTAAGATGAAGTTTCTCAGGCACTATCTTAATTCTAGTCAAAGCACATACTTGGCTACATAATCAAAAAGCCCTACTCTTCAAAGTGGGGCTTTTTCTTTATCTGGATCAGTTATTTATTCATATTTTTCTCTTGTTTTTTTGTAAGTCATTGATTTTAAATAGTAAAGTTTTACTGTGAGGTTTTTTTCCCGGCGATATGCGATTCAATCAAAACCTCGATTTTTTTCTGCAACTCCGCCCGATCTTCTTCATTGCCGCAAGAAATTCTAATGTCGTTCTCGATGCCTCGAACCTGTGCAAATTTAAGACGACCTATTTTAAAAGTGTTAATAATAGGTGCCGGCTTGGCACTCTTGGCGGGAACGCTATCACTGGCGGCTAATTTAATCGCATTGCTTTGAGTAAGTTTCTTATCTGAAGATAAAAGAGCAATGGCATCAATAACTTGTGCACCCCTGCCCTTTTCCGTGATTTTTGCAAAGTCTTCAACCGCATTAACTCCTACGCACCAAGGGTCATTCTTGAGAATATTAATTGCGCCTTCCGGTAATCGTTCAAATGTCATCAGTGCATTAATAGTAGATTCTTTAATTCCAGAATCCGCCGCCATCTGCCTGGGCGTCATGCCCGCCTCTTTCATGCGATTTTTAAAGCGCATGTACTTCTCAAAATCCGGCAAGCTTGGATGCAATAAGTTGGCATAGAAGGCTTTAACATCCCCCTCACCCTCTTTGACTTCCACCTCGTAGACGGCGATTTCTTTTCTTCCTAACTCTCGGTAAATATCTACACGGTTATTTCCCGAAATGATATCCCAATCGCCATCGGCTCTTTTACTGACCGTGATTGGTGTAATTAGCGGGTTGTTACGCAAATTTTCACGGAGCGAATCATACTCATCCGTCGATAAGCTGCGCTTGCGTCCGCTAACTTCATGTAATTGCTCTAGCCGCACAAGATTAACGCCCCGCTCCCCTTTTAGTCGCTCCAATTCTTTTTTTACGTCTTGTCCTTGCGCCATTCGCATTGCTGCCATGCCAGGAACAGTGCGAGGCAAGTCAGTTTCAGGCGTATCTTCTGGAAGAATGATATTGCTTATATCAATTTTTCCGCGTTCTTTTAAATTTGGATTAGTCGCCATCTTTTGCTCCATCATTTAGCCAAGCGTCAAGCAATTGATCGTCAATGATGCTGGCAAACTGCTCACACTCATCCCTTGTGCGCTGATAAACTTTATTCACGCCGCTGTACGTTGAAAAGTCGTATGCAGTCTTAAATTGAGCTGCAGATGTCGATGCGCCGCTTGAAAGAGAAATTTCTGCTGGAAGAACCAAATCTTTGTAGGTTCCAATAATCCAATCCCTTACGACAGTCGTCGCTTGTTTTTGATTTTCTACCTTCGTCAACAACACATTTACGAAGTCATATTTCTTATCTTTTAGGCTCGGTACATTTTTCAAGAATGACTTATTGAAGTCGGCAAATAAAGACAAAAATTGCACAGAACTTGCGTAATCAAGGCCGTTTGGCGGAACTGGAATGACTATGGCATCCGAGGCCATGAGCGCATTGATCGTTAAAAAGGAAAGGGCAGGTGGGGTATCAAGAAGAATGACATCATACTTATCACGCAATGGTGCAATCCCCTTATTAAGAACATTCCAAAATTCAAATGTTTGATCGTGCGCTAACTGTGAAGGAATTTCAAATTCCGTATGAGCAACTAAACCGCATGCGGGTATCAAATCAATTCCATGCCAATACGATGGCTGCGGTGCATAAGATAGATCCTCTTCATCGCCATAAATAAATGGCATGATAGTCGCCTCTTGTGGCACTGGTGGATTAATTGACATGCCCATCAAAGTTGATAGCGATCCCTGTGGGTCAAGATCCACAACCAAAACCTTCCTACCTCTTAATGCTAGCCCTTGTGCTAGCGTTAGTGTAGTTGTCGTTTTTGTTACTCCACCCTTGAAATTCCCTATGCAAATCAGCTTTGCCAGCAATCCTTTTGGCCTCGCACGGTGCGGCATGAATGCCTCGTACCACTCCGCCGACTCAGCCAACGTAAATCTTCTTATATTGCTGCCGCCAGCGTCGCTGCCAGATGGAAGATTTAACGTGTTTTTATTGATTGTATTATTTGCTTTTATTTTGTCAATTTCACACAATTTTGCAATTTGAGATAAAGTTAGTGTGGGCGCGACTTTTACCGGATTAGGAGCCAGCATTTGCTCTCTAACACTAGAAAAGTAGGCTATAGACCATTTTGCAATCTGGCTGATGTCGGCCAAAGTCTTGGGAATTGCCTTGATTTTTTTGACTGAAGCACCAATTGACAAATCAATAATATCTTCCGACATGAAATACCCCTTATACTGTTTTATGTATTAAAACGAAATTGTAAATAAATACGTTTTCGCAAGAATATATTAATAATCGTATACCTTCAAGTAAACAATTATTTAACACATTAAGTGATATCGCTCAAAAACTAATAAAATGACATGATTTCCAGTAAATATCACCGTGGCGGCTATGTGGAACAGGTTATTGAACAGCAATAGTAGATATGTACGCGCCACTATAGTAACTAGAATGAAGCCAGTCTGTTCAAGAAGCTCACTGTTAGCACCCGCTTCCGTCCGATACGATGGAAGCGGGTGGGGGGGGTATGAGAACAACTTAATTTGTGTCAATCTTTTTTGGTTGCAATTGCGATTGCATTTCCATAAGAGCCTTGATGGCCGCACCTGAAAGTTTTAATGAATATTCAGCATCATCTTGAAACTCGTCAGCAGGAGTTTCGAAAACAGGTAATGTTTTTACAACAGCATGTATTTTAGCAGCAATTTTTTTGCCAATCTTTGGCATCGCATCAGTCGACTTTGCCGTAATCTTCATCTTTGTGCCGTCAGATTTATTGGACACCGTATCAATTAGCGTCTGTAGTGCAGCGATTGCCTTTTCGCCACCAAGTTGCTTCACTTTGGACACGGCCACATCCACAGAAATTTGATCTGCGCGAATCATGCGCTTTACCGCTTCCGGCACATTAGACAAGAAATCAAGCTTTTCCACCCAAGGCCGACTATAACCTAGACCACTACAGATCTTCTCAACACTCCAGTGTTGGTTCAGAAGCTTCTTAACCACTTCAGCAACTACCATGTGGATAAGCTGATCAACGTCATTCCCTTTAAATGGAATGCATAGCATCATTTCAATCGGTGCTTTCCCTTCCGCGATCAGCTCAGTGTTAGCCAACTTCAACGCCGTAAAGCGGCATTCTCCATCAACAATAGAAACACCGTCATTGCGATCAAGTGCCACTTCAATTGGCCGCACGTAACGTCCGGCTTTGTACGACTCCTTAATGCGATTGATTTTCTCTACAGTTTCAGGTTTAGCAAGATCACGTTTATTGAAACCCAAACGCACAAAGATTTTTTCAATACTGATCTTAAAATTTTCCGCCTTAACTACATCATCGTTACTTCGTTCAAATTCACGCCATCCAATTTGCTTTTCCTGTGGCTGATGAGTCATTTTCTTCTCCTAAATGTGGTTGCTGACAAGATCAACACTCACCATACATTATTATTTGACCGTGTCAAATTTTAACAAATTCACTAAATAGCTATCTTGAACTTAGCAACAACGCAAAATCTTGCGCCGTTTCTTCTATCCGTATATTATCCTATCTACGAAAAAACAAACACCGTGTTTAACCGAAAAATTGATCATCTCACTAACTAAAGATTGATAGATATGTCGAAAGAAAACATTAGTAATAAGCAACAAAAAATCAACATCAACAGTGATTTCGATGAGCCGACGTCGATCATGCATCAGGTGCTAAGGCTTATGGAGTTGGACCTAAATTTCAGTGATATTTTCATTCAGCAAGATAGCCCATTGCTAGTAAAACTTCCGAGGGAAGTCATTTCTGTTTCTGACGTTCCCGTGACGTCGGGCGACCTCGAAGAATTCTTTGGTTCACTTGATGTTGATTGGAAAGAAAAAATCAAGTTAAGAGCCTTTGACAAGGCCATCAATTTGACGAACACAAGAATCCGATGCAACTGCTTTACCTATCATGGTCGCAGCAAATACGGCGCTGTTATTCGTCGTTTTCCAGGGGAACCGCCAGCGATAGAAACACTGGGATTAAGACAGAACGCTCTTGCGTTTACAAAATTGACTCAAGGTCTAGTCCTCATCATTGGCGACACTTGCCAGGGCAAATCCACAACCATTTCGTCAATGGTCGACGAAATCAATAAAACTCGACCCGGTCATATTGTCATGATTGAAGATCCTATCGAACTTATTGTCCCCCAGCGGAAATGCATCATTACTCAGCGTGAAGTAGGTCCCACTGGTGACGTTGAAAGCTTCTACCTGGGTGCATTAGACGCTCTTCGCGAAAGACCGGATGTCATCGTCATTGGCGAAATCAGAGACGAAGAATGTGCGCGGGAAGCGGTCGCTCTGGCTGAATCGGGGCCACTCGTATTTGCATCACTTCACGCAAAGTCAATTGAGCTCGGACTGTTTAAATTACTGCGTCTTCTGGGCGGGTCACCAGCTCAAGCACAAGCGATGGCCAACACCATTAAAGGGGTGGTGTGCCAGGCGTTGATCCCATCAATACATGGTGAACTTCATTACCTCGCAAGCGAATGCCTAACTAGCACCTCAGAAGTCGCCAAGCTCATCAGTGACCGCGACTTCAACAGTATTCGCCCCCTAATGGCAAAAATGTCGAAGGAAAAGTGCCACACGCTAAACGAGGACGTACAGCGCTTATTCAAAGATGGAAAAATCTCAGCCGAAGATGCGATGAGGGCATCCAACGACAATACATACACGGGTAAATAAATCTCTTCAACCGCAACATCAAAAGAAGTAGCGCCGTTTGCGTTTGCAACCAAAAAGGAAATTATATGTTCATTGCATCTCAGTTAAAGAAAAGAGTCACAGCGATTTGTATGGCAACTTTCTGTTCAATTGCATTTACTAATGCGAATGCGAATGCGAAAAATATTATCTTTTGCATTAATGAAGGTGGAACTTCAAAATCGGTTTCAGAATTGAACCTGGAATATGAACCATTGGCTAAAGCAATGAATTTGGCTAATGGTCAAACAATTAGTGTTGCCGCTTATGTTGATATCTCGACATTCAAGGTGGAAGAGGATAAAGGTGGATGCTCCTACACCCTCTATAAATCTATCGATAGGGGTGCAGCCCAAATCTCTGATGGGAAAGTACGCCCAATTGTAAAAACAAAAAGAGACTATGTCGCTGGTATCATCTTTGCACCAAAAATGACATTTACTGACAGCAAAGATTTGTATGGAAAAGATATCCTATTACCGCCGAAACATACTTTCACCTCCGCGCTCATGTATGCCTATCTTAACGATATAGGCATAAAAGCAAGTGACATCATTGAACTTCCACTGACCGCCGCTTTACCAACTACCGAGACTAAAAAGGTCGTCGTACGACACATTAAATTCCAAGACGCGATCGCCGAAACCGTCAATGATACTTGGTATCAATTTGGCGTGGTCAATCCTGGAGTCCTAAAGACTTGGAAGGAGAAGAAGAGGGGAAACTTCAAAGAGTTAAGAGCGATGCCAGGCTGGTTATTGGCAGCTAATTCAAATTTGTCCGAAAGAGATGTGGCCGCAATGCAAGAATCATTGCTTGCGTTAAACAAGTCAACTGAAGGAAGGGAATTACTGAAAAAACTTAAATTTGATGAACTAGTTCCTGCAACTGTGGAGGAGTACAAACAAGTACATACGTATTTGCATCGCACATAAAACAAATAAAAAACTGATTTCAACCTACTAATGGAAGACCTCCCATGAAAAAATTTGCCCCACTATTAATTGCGCTGCTTCTCACAGCGTGCCAAAACATTGCATCAGTATCCGCCACATCAAACGACTCTACACATGCCTCTGCCGAGAAGGTCGCAGCAGCAATGGCAGGTCTGAAGAATGGAGGATACGTTGTTGTTATGCGTCACGGTGCCACGGACCCAAATGATGCAGATACGGATCCCTATCATCTTGAACAGTGTGGTAATCAGCGCCTACTTACCGATCGCGGTCGGTTGGCGGCCTCAGGGATCGGAAAACAATTACATCGCGCTGGCATGCAAGTAGATGGTCAGGTGATTACAAGCCGCTATTGCCGTGCCATTGAAACTGGCGAGTATTTAGGATTCGGACCAGTCAAAAGTACGGATGACATTTCTGAATCAGGAATGGCATTTAGTCCGAACGAAAGTCTAAGACGCGATGTAGCATTGCAAAAGCTTGTTGCGACGATTCCTGCGGTAGGGAAGGACATGATAATTGTTACTCATAAACCTAATATCCAGGCTGCCTTAAAGGTGTATGACCCAGCCGAGGGAGAAATACTGATCTATCGAGAAGCAAAATTGATCTGGCGTATCACGCCGCGTGATTTTAGTAATTACGACGATATAAGAAAATCTTCTGCTCTATAAAAAATAATTGATTAAAAAATGCCCGCAGTGGGCATTTTTTAATTTGAGTGTAGATAACTCCGCTATTTTTGACAATTCACAAGGAAATCAAGGAATGGAAAATATGCTCAACGTATCGAAGGACTGGAACGAACTTATTTTTTGCGCACCTGGTGCCGGTGGTTCGTTATCGCGTGTAACGGGATCAGAATTAGCTCACTTTAAGTTGGTAAAGCGAGTGGATTCCTGGGGTGAATGGTTTGAGTTGGAAAGGAAGCCGGATGATAAAAGCATATATTTAGGCTTCAAATTGATTCATGACCAAATATTTGAAGTCTCTGGAAATGTTATTGCCTATCAACCTGAATATGATCAGGACTCGGTGCCTTGGACTTTGGTGGTATCCGTCGAGAGTGACGCGATTAATCACCTACTGGCTGCTGAGTTCGGTGCAGGTTTTGGGAAGTTTCCAGTCATTGATAGTGAAACTGAAACAGGTTTGAATCTGTTAATCGAACTGAAGGCGAGGGCGGGTTATAAGTTCGAATGTGGTGAATTTGAATCAGATAAGGATATCTCGAACGATATCCATTTTGGAATGTAAAGTAAGTCACGGATTGTACATTTGACTCCTGCAAAAAAAATGCCCAGTTAAGGGCATTTTTCTATTTTATCGAACTCTAAAACAAATCATTTACAATTTTTTGAACGTATTTCGTTGATCCCGGATCGACTTCAATTGCTGTCAATAATGACTGCGTTGGCTTGAACGTGGCCACGGAAATTTCCCGATCGGAAAAAGAAAACTTTGAGTGATGAGCAATCACTGATGTCTTCCATTCTTCCAGCAATTCAGCGATATACTGCGGACAGTTCGAAATAAAATCCTCTGGCCGAGTCCAATCATACAACAACTCAATTGCATCTTTTGAATAGCCAAAGTCTTCAACCATGCGCTTTTTCCAATGATCAGCAACCTCGATTGCCAATGTACGGGAAATACGTGCCATGGAAATAAATGACCTATCCTTAATAGTTTCAGGAAAGGTAACCCCAGGCACAATAGGATGTTCAACTTGAAGATATAAATTTACTGCAATCAGGATGAGTTTCTTCTCGTTCGCATATTCTCGCGCTATCTGCATTGCATCAAGCTTATTTCGGTGCCCATGTAATGCGGAAAAACAGCCAGGAACTGGGTGCTTAAGCGGCATTTTGCAATCAGAGAGTTTCATCACTCCATTTTTTGGCGGACTACTCAAAAATGCGAAGGAAGTTACCTCAATGAGCCCCTTTGCCTTTCGTTTCAACGGAATATCAGTCATTTTTCCCCTCTTTCTTCTTCGAAGTCGGTATGGCTTTTGTTCGGTGAATTTTTACCGTTTCTTTCGCGACTTTTACTTTCTTCTCTCTATCAAGAAGAAAAATTCTCCCTTTAGCCTGGTATTCCTGTCTGACGAAAGACAACCAAAAGGAAACTACCTCTTCGTCCGACATCCCCATCTGCCGAAGCGCAGAAAGACGATCGAGTAACCTAGTTACTTGTGGCGTCGCTCGACTATTTTTGCTGCGCAACCAACGATAACCTGATCCAGGAGTTCGCCCAAACAATTGTCCAAAAATTGATTCGTCAAATTTTGGACCTATGATTTTTTTAAACATTTCATATGCATCTGCTAGCTCCATTGGATGCGCTTTTGGCACCATATCAGGCTTAAGAGAGTAAAACCGCATTAATAATGCCAATGCAAAGTTCATGTCCTCGGCTGGTTTTCGTACAGTTACTGCATATTTTTGAGGCGTCGAAATACCTAAGATTGAGCAAGCCTCAGCTACGGTTAATCCGTGGCTTGCTTTGAACTCTTCAACCTCGGCACCGCTGATTGCATCAACGCGCGCGCCGTGTGTAAATTCTGGTGATTTTGTTTTCATTTGATCTTGTGGGCACTCTACTGAATTAAATTGAATGATACATTACTTTTTCTCATGAAATCGTAAGAAAATGTATCGATATAGTAGCCATTAAACTAAAAAGTTATAACTTTACAAAAATGCAGAAATTAGTTATTTATTATTGATTCGAAATTGATCAAAAACAGTTATGCAGGTTGGACAGAAAAACTACTGTCCTCATCAGTTTTGCTTGAAACTTCGTTTCTATGACGGCGGTTAGCAATGTTATCCAATTCTGCCTCCATTAGTTCCGCTTCTTTTTTCCCTTTTGTAGAGTCCGAAGGTTCTGCTGATTTTTCAACAGCTGGAGGTATCACCGAGCGCAGCATTGCATCCATTCCACTGGCGTCGTACGAGACAGCGTCTTTTTCTTGCAAAGCCTCTGCGGCCGCACGTAAAACATCAACCGCGACATTACTTCTCAATTGATTTGCACTATTGGCAACATCACGAATAGATAAACCAGACTTTATAAGTGTATTTTCGACAACTTTAGCATTAATTGTCTTCTCATCATGTTGCGCATAAGCAGCAATGGTGACAGCCAAACTTTCTAAATGAGATTTAAGATTTCTCTCAATTTGTGGCAAATGCCGAAGGCAGGCTCTCAACTCTCCATCTGAATCAAGCTTATTCAGATGTTCCGGGCTAATGTTTTTTAGAAACTCGGTTATTTGTCCAAGTGACATGTCTTTATTTAAACCCATCTCATTCACTATGGGCATCCATCTTTTATTGAAGATTTCGGAGACGACTTTCATGTGTGAATTGGCGACTACAAACGAAGACACTTTTGCATGGACATTGGATTGGAATGAAACCAGCATGCTTTGTGGATCATTTAATTCAGTAAGGTGGTTGATCTCGTATGGACTCACCAATCCCGCAACCAACTCGTTGAGTTTGTCGGCAAACGTGTCTACATTTTCCTTATTGCCAATAAACTCCTCATCGTTAAGTTGGTGTAGTCCTGTTTCAGAACCAAAAAGAAAATTTCGAACAATCTTCAGCATCTTCATAATAGAAGCCATTATTTTCTTTATGACGGATTCATAAGTTTCGTCGTTCGAAACTCGAATTCTTTCTGTAATTTGAGCTTCCAAACCACTCATATCAAAATGCCCCAAAGCAAGAGGGCCTGGAGGTAACGAATTCAACACTTTTTCAGAAATGCTATTTCTATCCAACATCTCTTTAGCCTTAGTTGGGCTTATATTTTCGACGGACACGAAAGCTGAAATATTTTTTTTGCTTTGCTCTTTCGAATGAATAGCTAATGCTTCAGACCCCGCCATCACTTCATCAGCTTTAATATTGATTCCCATGGTAATGCTCCATTTCCGTATTTAATAAATCGATCGTTATTGCTATTTAGCCTTTTGGATTGACAGACTTCCTATGACCACATCACACTCCTTTACGCCAATAGGTAGGCCGCTCGCGCACATCGAAATGAATATGTGTTGAATACCAACCAACACCACCAAATTTTGGCTGTGCAATCAGGTTTCCGAAATATTCCTTGTTAATCCCGATCGGATTCAAATCGATAGCAGAAAAAACCATGGCTAGATTAGGTAAATGTCTCGAATTCTGATGATGCCCCTCAGTTTTGAGGTTAGTTGATAGCGTGCGCAGACCCGAGTGAATATCAAATACTGAATGTGCCCCTTGTGCCGCAAGCGCCGCCTGCGCCCAAGCTGCAAGACGTAGCGTGTCCGTATTTGGTCGTCCAATTACGTTGCCGGCCTGGATGTCTCTGAGTAACCACGCAGCCGCCTTGAGTCCATCGGTTGTACGTAAATCGAGCAAGAATCGCTCGCCTCTTCTCTGCATATCTAGCGCGTAAGGGGTTAGCACTGTTTGTTGTGAAAAAGCAGTTCCGCTAGTGACTGCTGCAACACCCAAAGCAAGACCTTTCACAAAATCGCGCCGGCTTAGCATTAATGTCTTCCTTCAAGGTTTTCTTCCAGATTGGCAAATGCCATTTCTATGCTTTCAATGCTCGCGCTTTCCTTACTAATTAATTCATTAATTGTCTGACTCAATATTTTCTCAACAGTGTTTGCACTAGAATCTGAATCTCTTTGGCCAGTCAACGCCTCGATCGCTTTAACTGACTCTTTAACTTCCTGTGTCATATCAAACACGATTTCACTCATTTCGGTGCGTTGGTCGGGCGGTGGCATACCGATTTCCTCAGACATGTCCGGCAATGGAGGAGGGAGGAACGCCTCGGATATGAATGAATCAACATCTAAACTAGTTACGCTTGAATCATGGAGTTCGTTAGGAATTGCTGTAGTGGCGGCTAACGTTTTTGCGACAATGGTATTGACGGTATCGTTTAACCAACTGTCATTCACTTCTTCGACAACAGCTTCACTTTTTTCTGAAATCGCTTTAGTTCGAACAACTTCGACCACCGGTGAAGCCTCTCCCATCATGAGCTCAAAGGGATCAATATCGTCATCGGATTCGATATGAGCTGCCGACAGTTCATCAATGCTTGTCACAACTGGCGGTGCTCCCGCCGGCATTAAGGATTCGTTTCCTGTTGGTGTCGGAGTTGATGGCCTCACTCCAAGTCCCCCGCCGCCCGAGGATCCACCAGCACGACCCAAGGCCAGTTCGTCTTCTCTCTCAATAATCTCAGCTGCAGCGGTAAACAGCGCAATGCCTCTTTCGACAGGTCCCACCTTTATGGGGATTGCCGCCGCCGCCGCTTTAATTGACTCGATCATTGCATCCTGTTCGAGCGCATAGATCGGTTGCGTATTCGAATAGATCACTTGCAACACCTGTGCGGACTTATCAGTTTTTGCTCCATCAAGAGGTTTGCATTTTCCGACCATGTCCGGAAAATCAGTTTTATACACTTGAAGAAAGCGATTAACTTTGAATTCAATGCCGTGTTTATCCAGTACAGCAGGGCATATCCATCCTTTTTTATCGTCATCCGAGAAAATATAGAAAGCATTGAAACGGACAACTTTATCAAGAAAAATAATGATCCCTTGCCCGGATATCAGTTGCTTCAATTCACGGAAAGTAATTCGAGCTACGTCCTGCAAAGAACTTGTTAAAAGGCGGCTCCAATTGCTAGAGCCGGCGATCATTTCACTTCCTGAACTTTGGGCGACTTTTGCTTGCCCCGCCGCTTTTTCATAAATCTCAAATGTCTCAGTAGGATCCTCTAATGCCAATGCAAATTTGACTTTTGAATTACCAATCATCGAAATCACTTCTTCGCCGCCTTCCTTTTTCATAGCCGCAAAATCCTGACCGGCAGCACACATTGAAAATTTCAATGATCGGGCTTGTGCAAAAATTAGATCGAGACCTGGCGCAAAGTAATATCCCAACTCATCCAAAGTAATGGGATAACGTGATCGAGCATTTGTTGCTTTATTTTTTATTGTTGATCGATACGTTCCCTCCACCTCAGAACCAAGATTTTTACCCATCATCAGTTTCATTGCGCCGACGATTAGTTTTCCAAGGTTTGCAGCTTCCTGCGGAGATTTTTCTAAGGTAGGTATGGCGTTAACCAGAATGCGGCGGCGTAACATCACATCTCCCATATCAACCTCAGGAAATGGATCGGCAAATATATGGCCATAGGTATCAGCCAGCATTGACAAAGGCGCCAGAAATTGATTGGTTAAATATCCGTGTTGTGTTTGGACTTCGTTTGCTTGCGGCTTTCCCGCTTTGTACTTATCTGGAGACCAAGAGATACCTGTTAGAAGATAAGATCGAATCGCCGAAAATGCTGTTTCCGGAATTAATCCTTTTTCACCCTTGACGTATAATTCTTCGAGCTTCCCAAGTTGCATATGATCACGCAAGGTTTGAACAGACACCTCAATTTTTCCTTCAGCGCGTAGGTAACAACAGACACGGACGACGGCCTTCATCATATTGATCGCCTTGGCCTGCCAGGTGGCACCATCGCCTTCGGCTTTTGCGAGCATCGAGGTCAATAACTCTGACAAAAAATCCATTGGTGCATCGGCAAACATATTCGCCTTATTTGATCGACGTTTTCTTTTCACGCTTTTATCCGAAAACGGATCTGCTCCACCGGTAAGATAATTGATGATCAGGAAATCATCCTCACGACCGAAGCGTCGTAACATCGTCCAAATCTTGATAATCAATTCGTTGTCGGCTTTCCCATCTGTATATGAGAATCCTGATCCCCAACAAAGGGCATTGAAATTCCATGAAAGTAACGCTTGTGTTTTACCAGAGCCGGTTGTGCCCATTGTGAGCATGTGGGTTCCGATATCCGAATCTGAAAGCCATAACTCTCTACCTGCTTTCCATGGAAATAGTGATCGCTCGGTACCGACATACCAGATTCCATTGGCCTTACCCCAAGTAGGATTATTGGGATCAACGATATTTGAAGGATCTCGGCCGCCAAGGTCTTTCGCATAGCGTAATGGCGACATTTGCGGGGTGCTAATGAAAACAAGATGCAGCACTAAAATGAGAATTAAGAATAGCAACCAAAAAGGGGCGAAGACGACAGCTCCTAACGCGAGTCCAATCATCCACCTCGCGTGGATTTCCGGTCGAGTCATTGAGTCCGCGACGCGAGTTCCCCATGGTCTTACATCGAGAACAAAGTCCTGATTCTTTAGTTCACTTTCATTTTCAATAAAGCGAAAATCACTCATGATTACTGGATGGCCGCTGGTGCTTGCGCCTGCGCCAATTGTTCGATGTCGCTAGCGCTTTTTACACCTTCGAAAACAACACCGTTCCCAAGTATGGTTGTTGGCGCATCCTTGAAGTGAAATGCATCAAACAACTTCATATTGATTGCGCCTGCATCTTTTGACGCGCATGTAGGTGAATTCAAAATCTGCCCAGTCTGCATCACGGCATTCCATGCGGAGGTTCTATCGTCGCTGCACATGACCGCTGCAATGCTGTGTTGTGAGCCCTCCATCACTGCCAAAGGGAATATCCAAACGTCGTAACCCTTTTTTTGCAACGCAGAGGCTATCGGGTGATATTTTTTGCAATTTTCACAGCCAGGATCAGTGAATATGTAAAGAATTTTGTTTTTGTCGATGGTATTTGATGAGTAATGGATCGCTGTGTCGGCGCTGGGTAACTCCGCTTTTACCAATGCTGTGGCCGTTTCAATTGTTTTTTTGGCTGAAACAGTAGTGGATCCGAGCAAGTAGAGAAAAGATGCAACAACGACGAAAACAATTGAAGTAACCAATCGCAATGACCATTTCATAATTCCACTCTTTTGATTTGAAATATGGTTTTGATTAGCTGTGCTAGAGCGAGTCATTATCATTCGAGTAGAACCATTTTTTTTCAAAGCCGCTTGCGCAATATCCAACGCGTATGCAGCGTTCTTTTCAGTATCAAATGACGCAAGAATGAGTGGCGCTGGTGCCGCAGGTAAGGAAGCAATATCATTTGATGCCTTGACAAGCGATTCTTCTGCTTTGCTATGAACGTGATTTCTTAGTGTTAAATTCCAACCGCCTTGATCCAATGTTTTTTCGTCAAAAGCATCAGTCGCAGGCTCGATAAAAAAATCAGGGATCCCGTTAGAAATGCCAATAGAAAATCCGTGCAACGGCTTCCCTGGTAATGCGCTGTATGGGAAATGCAAACGAACGACGTTAAATCCGTCTTTTGCTTTGATGATGGATACACTTTCGCCTAAACGGCGGGCTCTTAGTTTTGAAAGGATATTCATTTTTGTGCAATCTACTTTAGGTTGAATTTTCGCGTCACTCGTGGACATCGTAACTATCGGTCATTATTTTTCTGGGGTCTTTTAGGACAAGTCCACATCTGAACAATTCCTCTTCCCACGCGACCACACCATTGTGTAAATGAGGTTCCACTAGAACGTGAGCATTTTTCCAAGCCGTCATTTCGCAGCCAAATTGCGTAAAAACAGCTGTTGATTCGAGAAAGGGGGTTTTTCTGCCGACTGTATTAAGCGGATACCAGAGCTGGCGATCGACAGGCTTCAGCCATATGAATTGCCCGGAGTTCATAACTCCTTTATTAGTATGTTCGTAAAACCCCTCGTCAGTGGTTTCCATCATCAGCGCGTAAATTAAGGTACGCACATAACGATGCCGCGTCATCATGTCTTTCAAATCTTCGTGTGTATGAATCCGAGGGAGCCATTTCTGATACAGCTTAGTTGCCAAGGAAAAATTTGGTACGTGTTTTCCATTGCGATATTTGGCAGAATAATTGAGAACATCGATAAGCATTTCCGCATTTGAAAAACCGTCTTCTGGCTCAAACACAGCTTCGCAAAACAAGGAAAACATTGCTTGCTCATGGGGTTTCCATTTTCGAGGATCATTGTCATGGAGGCGTCCAAGGTGATCCACAAAGACAATTTCAGCACGTTCTCGATCTAGCGTGGCATCTGATCGGACCAGGCGATTTTTTTTTGCAAATAGATCGGGATCTTCGGATGACCTCCACTCTGGCGGGTTTTCACGAGTTAAATCACGGTCAAGAATAGGGGCAATTGCTGAAAAACTCTTCACCTGTGCCTCCATCAGTGATTGAGCGGTATGTAGCCTTTTCGCTTTCCTCAGCGGGTGGCTATAGGCAGTCTTAGAAAAGCGATACCCAAAATACAATGCAATCGGGGTGTAGAGAAGAGACGTTGGGTAAATAGCAATCATCAGCTCCAAAAATTCCAAATGGGCTGAACGAGGGGCATAAGAAATCATTCTTTCAACTAAAAAGCGAGGGCCTGGAATCCATGCAAATGGGATTGCTTCTATCCACTTTGCGTACAGGATCCAATAGCTGATAGGGCCATGCATTAACATCCAGACGCCCCATGAAAAACCAGCCAATACCATGAGCATCAGTCCAATCATGAAAGCTGGGGACATTGCTTGTCCTTGAGCCTGACCTTGTGCCATTATTTAATCCAACCATTTCTTCGCAATATTTGTTCGTATTGCATAGACAAGGGATAAATATCTTTTAAGTAGTTTTTATTTTTCTCTTGCGTTCGACTGTGGTAATTGCCGACGCCCCGCCAGAAGTCACCAACACGGTTGATTTCGTATCTAATGATGTAGGCAGTTGCACGTATTCCCAGGCAGGCGTCACTGGCCAGTAATTGAGGATGAATACCTTCCTGTTTATAGAATGTATTCATCCATTTATCATTAATTTGAGTTTGATTGTGATCCCGCGTGTTATTGGTGTTAATGGCCGAAGACACCCCAACCTTGCCACCTTCTTTTGTGCGAATCGCGTAAAGAATTGCAGGCGACACTTGATAATCCATCGCGGCCTGGAGGACACATTGATGCGGCATATCTACTGGCAGTTGTACTGGAAGGGGAATAGGGATCATTCGCCAAACTCCATATTAAAGAAATTGGTCCAACCAGTTTTTCTATAGAAACTACTAGCCGATAATTGACTTCCAGATTTCAACTGCTCGATCCTCAAGGAATACCGAAACAAGTACGACAAAATTAAGCACATACCAGCGAGGGACAGAATCACTCCCATAACTCGCACAAAGGCCAAATTGACAATAAACACTGCGATTGACACCGTGAGCATCAAAATCAAAAGGCGTTTAATCAAAATCAAATGAACCAAAAGCGCGTCAAGAGAAGGCAAACTTCGTTTCGCAAAAAAGGATTGAATCCAAATAGCGCCGGCAGCGCAGATAAATAAACCGACGAGAAAATTGATGGCGTGCCCTTTAGCCGATTGGGCATCTCTTGCTCCAATTGCAACGACAAAATTAAAAAGAGCGACAACGCATACGATCGCGAATACACCCAATATAAAGAGACCTACGCGTCTACCGGCCCTTTCGCGCTGCAGGTCGCGCTGTTCGACTAGATCGGCTACGGCTTCCCGGTTAGCCTTCACCTCATCAAACGTTAATAGGTCATCTGGATCGATGTTATTACCCGACGCTTCTTTGAGTGAAGAACCGATCGCC
The DNA here is from genome assembly GCA_030650605.1 of bacterium. Classification (GTDB taxonomy): domain Bacteria; phylum Patescibacteriota; class Minisyncoccia; order Phycocordibacterales; family Zambryskibacteraceae; genus UBA5004. The sequence continues at coordinate 128,787 of JAUSDP010000020.1, read as the reverse complement.
TTCACTGAAGCACCGATGATTTCCGCTGGACGAATGATCGGATATGCATAGAAACGAACTATTTTTTTGAAAATTCCGGCCATTCAAGACTTTCTTAACGGTTGTTTGCTACTCATTGAATTGCTAATTGTTTAGCGTATGATGCATAATATACTGAAAAACACCATTAAAGCAACAGACAGAAAAACTCGTAATACAGAAAATGATGAGGACAAGATGCTAGTAAATATTGGCGAATGCGCCGTTGCCAGAAAAGAATCAAAAATTAAATCCATTCAAATTGATACTCAGAAAACAGCGAACGGACACATGCTTTTGATTGGAATGAGTGGCGCCGGGAAAACCTATACGCTGCGCAAAATAATCGGCGACATGGAAGCGACGGCAACGAACAAGGCTGATCTTCGCATCTCGATATTTGATCGACACGGAGACATTAGGATTGAGGGGGCCAGTTCAATGTCATTTTCTGAACAGTCGAACTACGGTTTGAATCCGTTAAAAATAGATCCGGATCCTCATTTTGGCGGCGTTAGAAAACGGGTCCAACGATTTATCTCCAACATGAATCGTGTCATGCGCCAGCTCGGGGGAAAACAGGAAGCTTGTTTGCGCAATATCCTCTACGATCTGTATACGCTGCATGGGTTCAAACAAGACGACCCGGCCACATGGACTATCGATGAAAGAGAAGATCATCTCTTATCTGATGGCTCTGATGGCCGCTTGTATCTTGCCGTTCCTATTGGAGAAAAAGATCAAGCAAAGGCGTTAGGTGCACGCTGGGATCCAGAGAAAACATGTTGGTGGGTCCCAGCAGATATTTACAAAGATGGGCTCACCAGATGGCCTCCAAAGCGATCAGGACGCACAAATCCAACGCTTGAAGACGCGCTCAACCTGGCGAAACGAATACTTAAAATGTCGTTCATGGGAGCAGATCAGGAAGCCATCACCTATTTAGACATCCACAACCGAGCCAGTACAAATTATCATCGAAAAGTGACTGAAGGAATGCGCCGGGGTGCGGCAGCAGACGATAAAGAGAAAATGGATGAGGAGATTGAAAAAAGTTTAGCAAAAGTTCTGGCCTCCTATACTAAATACGCCCAGTCAATTCGAACCGGGCGCGAGTTAGATGATGTAATGAAATACGACAGTACGGATGTGCTGAAATCGGTTGTGGATCGACTTGAAAACTTAGTATCTACCGGAATCTACAAATCGAAAGAACCACCGTTCGACAAGTCAAAAATAGTCTGGCGCTATGTTACTCCCGCGTTGAATCCAGAAGAAAATAAGTTATTTACGCTCTTTAGTTTGGAAGAAAGCTTCGCCAATGCAGTAAAAAATGGGGAACAAGATCATATTACGCATGTAATTATTCTTGATGAGGCGCACTTGTATAGTGATGATGACCCAGACAATATTATCAACACGATCGCAAAAGAAGCGCGAAAATTTGGTATGGCGCTTATATGTGCCAGTCAAAATCCAACCCACTTTTCAGATGATTTTCTCAGTTGCGTGGCAACAAAAATCATTCTCGGTATTGACGAGATGTATTGGCGTCCTTCCTCAGTAAAGATGCGGATTACCGAAGATTATCTTAAATGGATAAAACTGACGAAAACCGCAATGGTTCAGATTAAGAACAAGGGTTCCAATGAAAATATTTGGCAACCAATTTGCCTTCAATAATTAACCTGGATTCAGCGATGATCACCAAATCTCATTCCATCAATTATCTGAAAAATCTTCTAACCAAACGATTCTCAAGAAATCGGAACATTGACGTTGTTTGCGACAAGATGTTGGAAAAAATAGAAGCGACACCGATAAAAAATCTCATGGCGTCCACCGCAGAGCTAGATGCTCTGATCGCGGTGCTGCCACTGCCGCATGCGATGGAGTTGATCGCCATACTGGCAAGGCGCACCCCAGGGCTACTTGAGTATATGCATGTCACAGTAGATGCAAGAAAACGCCAGGCAAGCACACTTTTTAAAGTCTTGGAAACATTTAAACCATCGCACCTTGAAATGATCAGGGCAGCTTTGGAAAGCGGTCAAATAGAGTAAATTGGGGGTGCCACAACATCAGGCGGCTCCCACTTTGCAATTATTGGCAGTGATGTTCTGCAGCCAGATATTTCAATGCCGCTTCTGAATAATCGCCGCCATAATCGACTTCGATTTTCTTTGCACTCTCCAATTTGCGCCCAATTTCGGCAAGCTTTAGCATCATTGGTATCAATTTATTCAATGCCGCAAGGTTTGTGCAAGCCTGCTCAATATCTTTTGAAAACGCGTCGTGCGCTCCAACTTTAAAAGGTTCAGAGCGCTCGACCCCATCTTTATCAGATTGCAAATTCTGGCAGAGCGTCAATAATTCAATCCCGCGCTCAACTTGTTCCTGTGTACTTTTCATACTATTTTCCTCGATCTAATGTACTTAACGCCTATTCGCGCCTGAGCAGTCGGTGCCAAAGAGTAGAATATCAAGTTCGTTTCGGCTCTCATTTTTTGGCTTCATTCAACGATTTCCTCATATTGTCGCTAAAGGCTCGATCTAAAAATTCTTCCTTCTCGGCTGGATCCGTAATGCCGTCCACGAGTTCTTCCAAAACATTTCTATAATGTGCAAACCTTGCTTCTTTACCTCCATCCGCTAGACTCTCTGCTGTCATATCTCGATCTCGCCAGTCGTCGCGGAAATTACTGCTGTAACTGAATCCTTTGCCTGCCATTATCTTTATATTGCGCCTGTATTCCTTGTGTAAAGACTTGACACCAAATCCCTCATCCTCTGCAAGAGCAGTCAAACCTCCAAATTGACAGCGCCTGGAAAATCCCGTGTAACCTGAAAGAATTTTCGCAGCAAGATCAGTCACTAATAGTCCTTCTTTTGCAAGCATTATTTTTACATTTGGTAGTCTTGACTCTGCATATTTTTTAGCCCGCTCAGCATAGTCAGACAGGTGGTCGAAATCCGTCATTTGCTCCACTGGAAGGCCATGCTTCCTCAACATTGCGTCTACCCGTTTGTCCACCATTCCACGCAAATCTTGTAATCTTTGGCTGCTAGCATTAAGTTCAATCTTCCCGCGCCCCTTAACGGGCTGCAACTCGACGAGATTGAGAAACCACGTAAGCAATGGGGTTGGTGCACTGCCCAAGAGCGAAATCTGAATGGAGCTTTGATCACGCTCCGCCATCCATTTAGGAAATGGAAGATTTCGGTTCGTAAGTTCTGTCGTGTATTGATTGCGCAGTGACGTTATAGCATTTCCTAACACCTCGTTTTGGATCGACGCACAGATCACGGCGTCATGAAAATTTTCGTAAAATGCCATGTCGTGGCCATTACTACTAATACTCCCATCACGGTGTGTCAGTTCATGTAGAAGGATCGCCACCAGTTGGGTTAACCCTTGCATGCCATTGTCAAACAACGACAAGGTTTTTCTGTTAAACGCGATATAGGTGCTTGAATCTGTCCAGGCCACCGAATGACTTACGCCAATGTGCAATTTCCGCTTCCCTATAGGCTCACCATGCAACTTTTCAAGGCGTTTACTCATATTAGCGGCCGTGTATTGCAATGCATTCCGCTGAGCACACTCCATCTCTGTCAGGTCGCTCAACGGAATCAACGCATACTGATCATTAACGCCTGCGCTAATCTTCTCAAACGGCGCTACCTCGACTTCACTTAGTAAGCGACGATAAAATCGAGCATTATTTTCCTCGCATCCATCCCCTAGGTTATTTTTTGCGGTGGAAATTAAGGCATCGATCGACTTTACGCGCCATATGTCTAACTCTGAACGCGGAAGCACAAATGCATTTCCTCGCGTGCTTACCGTGTCGGCAATACGCGCTTGATTTTCTTCAGATACGGTCCATGGACGTTTTTTTGCTAGTTGGGTATAAAACGAGGATGGCTTGCCCCTGACATCTTTAAGCAAAGGAAGCTTTGCTATTTCACAAAAACCAATCTCTTTGCAATGAAACTGATCGATGACTGCTTGTCTTTCAGATTCCGTGAGTTTGCTTTTGTTCCCCTGTCGCTTACGCAGTTCTTCGCGCAGCACATTGTGAACATGCCTCCAAAGTGGATCATTTTCGTTAATTTCATTTCGAGCCATGTTGAGCTGTAATGCCTGCTTTGTTACAACATCTGCTGTGATTCCATACCGGTACATTTGAAGTTCTTTAACAAGGATACCTAACGAATAAAGATTGATGCCGTACCGACCTTTCGGGTTGAAACTGATTTTGAGTTTATCGTCTTCATAGTCCCAAACTACGCCATCTTGAACGTTCACTTGTATTTGGTTGATGAAAACTGGCCACGGCGAATAGCGCACCAACTTAGTGACGTCTTCAATTGCGCGAAGTAATTCGTGCGTATCGAGGGGAGTGTAAAACTCACCATACACGTGACAGCCATCGTAGGGATTAACGTCTTTCTTGAGCAAAAAGCCAGCATCCTTTGATCTGACGTCTGTGATCATCTGGTAAGTCTTGGAGTGCCATGTGGTTTGTGCGAAAGCCATCACTTGGCCCCGCCCGATTCGGAAGCGTCCATATTTTGCATCACCTTCTTTGTGAGGCGTGCCAAAACGTTTGAAGTTTCGCATGATGGATGATTCATCCTCGAATCCGTCGCCAACGTCTTTAACGTCAAATCCTTCGGCCCAGATCAAAAGTTCCACTTTTTCGGAGTTGGCATCGAAAGCATTCATTACCAACTCGCGTAACGCTGTTGAAATCGTGCCATTTTGTCGATAAATAAGATCGTTCACTATTGCGGCGTCAACTTCAAAAGCGTGAAATTCGTGTTCGTCCCTTAGCCGGCTTTCAATCGTTGCGATAGTCATGGTTTTCTCTTACAGTTTTCTAAATTTTTTCTTGGAAACGTACGGCGGACAGATAACAGTTGCGTCACACACACTCTTGAGCTTCTTGCCTACTTGCCCGTCTATTTTTTCACTATAAAACGAACTACGGATTCAAACTTTCTCCAGGAATTCTTTAGTGGAAGCTCAACGATAGCGGGTAATGGTGCAGTTCGATTCCGATGAATGCTCTTCAATTCTTCGCGACGTCGAGTGATAGAAATTTGACGATTGACTTCTCGAATATCAAATTCCATACATTTTTCACACAGTTCAAACTGATATTGTTCGAGCGTTCTGCAATATCCGCCGCACGCATCATGCCGTTCACATTTGAAATCAAATTGCATATCAGGTGGGAACATATTTAAATACTTCCCAGATGATGGAAAGCCGGATGTAAGTTAAAACCAGCTTTCTGGCGAAAAAGTTCAGCGGCTCCTCGCAAATATTCGGCAATCCATTCAGTGACCATCCAGCGGCGACCTAACCTTTCCGCTGCCAAACCAGTGCGAATTGTCCCTCCAAAAGGATCAACTACTAGTTCATCAGGTTCAGTCAAAAGTCGAATGAAAAAATCAGGAATGCTGGTTGGTTGCATTGCTCCGTGAACAGGCAGAGAAAGTGATTTGGCAATGTTGCGGTAGTTAAGAGTATCTTTGCAGGAATGACCACGCTGAATAACATTTCTTGGTATTTTCCCCGCCGTGAGTTTTCCATAAGAATGCGGTCTGATTGTATACGCGCCATCGCCATAACTGCCATAGCGGTTGGCACCACCGGACTCCATTAGTTTCTGATGTTTTTCGGTATGCGCTTCAAGTACACGCCGATTGTCTGAGCGCACTTTATGTGGATCATTAGTGAACCAAAAAATGGGTTCGTACGCAGCGCTGAGTTGAACTCGATTCACGCATGCCCAATGTGTTGGTCCAGGTGGTTTGCTTAGATTCACCCATGGAATACGATCCATCAAATGCAAGCCAAGACGGTCATGTAATGCAATGACCAAGCGTTCGACATAGAGAGATCTAGCTGGGCTTTTGTGCTCAAAGATATCGTTGGAAATGTTCAGTATGACGCTCGCACCTGGTACCAAATTTTTTACGATAGATTCCAGTGATTTACATACAAAGTCAACGTACTCGGCGCTACTAGGATTTCCGTAAGCACGGGCGTTGCGAAGCGGGTAAGGTGGGGAGGTTATACAGAGAGAAATAGGTTCTTGGATTGCGGAAAAAAAATCCTGCTGTCTCGCCCATATAGCGACACCAAGATCAGTACTAAAAGCCACTAACTTGACTTCAGCAGTTGCACGATGAAGTTCGTCTTTGACTGTACTTGTCAATTGCCAGACACCGCGATCCACGCGCTCGATAAGGCCAAGCCGCTTTAATGTCTGCTGATACCATCGAATTTGTCGTTTTGCAGGATTGTGAAGATCTCCTGACGCTCCAATTGGAATACGTTGTTCTAGCGCTATTGAATCGGAAATAGCCGAATAGAGCGCATTATTTTCAAGCTTTCCTCCACTCGCATTCGCGTAGGCGGCAGTTATTGAGGCAAATAGGTCTTGTTGTATCAATTTGATTCCTTCAGTAGCGCAATCGGCTCCGCCACATTCCCCGCGCTCTTTCATACAGGGAATCGCGTAGTTCGGATTGCATTTTTATAGTTGGCTTTTGCCTCTTTCAGTGTCGTCGCCCACTCACCTGTGCCTCGTTCTGAGGTTAGACGAACCATATCGCGAGGTGAATGACTGTAAGGGATTTGGTAACGTCCTCGGCTGTACTCGCGTCTCGGGACATCGATTCCTAGCCACTCAGCGAACGAGTACCCGCAATCGGAATCAAGAAACTCCTCGTACCTGCTTTTCTTTTTCGGTGCTGGTTGCATGCCTACGGCGTAGGCGCGACCCTCAACTGTGGCGCTAAAATTGAAACCGCCACCAAGCCATTCAGGATTGATAGACTTCGCCATCAAACCAGCTTCGGTGAGCGCGATCAGGTCTGCGAATCCGCTACTTGCAGCATCCGTCATGAAGTAGTTACGTGACGGTGCCTGGTTGCGATTTAGGCCAAGTGTATGTCTAAGCAGTTCGAGTTGTGCAGGAGTGGTCATGCTGGGAACTGTGGCAAGTCGTGGAAGTTAAAAACCATTCCGATCTTTGCTGCAAAGTCTTGTGGTGTCATGCTGCTCTCGCTATTTGTTTTTCATGTTTAAAACTTGCCTGAATCAACGCGAACGCCATTGGCGGGCAGACGCTGTTGCCACACATTCGCACTTGGGCGCTCTTGGTGAGTGGGATCATTGGAAGTCCGAGCACTTCGGCATCAATTTGCACCCCGTCCATGAATAGAATTGCCGGATCTGGGATATGAGTAAAAATGTAGTCTTCTTTGAATCCTTGAGCTCGGAATAGCTCCCGAGGTGAAAGCATACGTAATCCGATATCGACTATTTGATAATCTTGCCCCTTGATCGTGACAAGGCCGAATCGCTCTTTGCTGGTGACTGTCGCCAGAGGCCCATCAATTTTTGGTGCTTGATCGGTCCCGTAATAACTCAATAGGAATGCTCGCACCTCGGCGTGGTGCAGACCACCAGCGCTTATTGTTCCAAGTGGATCGTTGGTAGCCGCCGCGTTGCTAGTCCCGCGCAGTTTGACTAAGTTACTTGTAACGATTGCGGAGTGACCACCGCCACCGGCTGTCGTTGTTCCTAACGGGCCGTCAATCGCATGTCCGACACTTTGTCCCATGTCGCGCTGTATGTGTGCAGTGACGATGCCCATCGCGTGAGGACATCCTGCGGGGTTTTCCTTCGGCCCTGCGGTGATTGTGTGCAATGGTTCAGTCATTGCACTACCTATTGCGCCAGTGCGAAATTTTGTTATATGAGCTGACACAAGGCTGAAATGTCCACCTTTGACTTGGGCACAAATGGTGCGCAGCGGCTCGTCAACTGGCATAACGCGTTGATTGCTAGCGTTAGCATGTTCAGTAAGCAGTGCAGTCACTAGTGCATGTCGGTTCTCGGTTGGGACCGTATTAATCGGCTCATTCGGTATTTGACCGCGTGCGTCGTTTGGTCGTTTGTCGCTGTAGTACGGGGATAAAAAAGTAGCAGCAAGAGCGTGCTTTACTCCGCCGCCAACGACGGTGCCCAATGGTTCTTTGATGTCAAGGGATCGAGGAGATTGTGCTTTAACTGGTATTAAATCGTCCTCGTTTCCACATGCAGTACATCCACACGTTGGTTCAATGCCAAATTGTGTAGAGCAATGTTTGCAGTACCACCCAGCTTTGCGTTCACCATAACCTGTTTGCACCAATGTTGGAACTACTACTGAACGGTGATTCTCAGTTGTTAGTGTGCCGAATGGCTGTTCCACTGTTACTGGTTTACCAGAATACACAGGACCACCTTGCCCAATAATAAAAGGATCTGCGGCGTTGACAACATAGCGCATAATTCCCTTGGCAATGCGGCGCAAGGTGGCTTCCGCAAGCGGCCTGTTTCTTTCAAAAATGCTCGGGCACGGGATCGACCAATCGATACACTCAGCAGCTGTGCGATATGTTTGCAGCTTCCCTGATGTGACTTCGATACTATCTGGTGCGCCGTGTGTCGGTTCGGGCCATTGAATTTTTATGCCATCGCGTCTAGCAATAAGGAAGAAGCGTTTACGGATTGTTGGAGTGCCATAGTCACAAGCACGCATCTCGCGATGCTCAACATCGTATCCATGTGCTTTTAGCTGGCGAATGAAGCTTCCAAATGTTTTTCCCTTTTTTGCTGGGTCGGGTTTCGCGTCACCATTTACGTCAATAAGCAGCGGACCCCAAGTCTGAAACTCGCCCACATTTTCAAGCATAATGACACGCGGCTTACACTTCGCTGCCCAACGCAATGTAACCCAAGCCAAGCCACGGATGCGCTTATCTACTGGCTTCCCGCCCTTGGCTTTAGAGAAGTGCTTACAGTCCGGCGACAGCCAGACTAAACCGACCGGCTGATTGTTTGTTACTTTAATCGGGTCAATGTCCCAGACGCTCTCGCAAAGATGCTTTGTGTGCGGGTGATTCGCTGCATGCATTGCCAGTGCTTCAGGATCGTGATTGATCGCGATATCGACTGGTCGGCCGAACGCCTGCTCAAGTCCCGACGATGTGCCGCCGCCACCAGCGAAATTATCGATGATCAACTCATTAGAGAAGCCAAGTGGAATCGTGTAATTATCTTTATTGAGTCTCATGTATGACCTTAGTTCAAAACGCGATTGATAACGGGTTGTTTTTGTACTGCCAGTGAAATCACGATACAGTATTTTTTAACCGTGTCAAATAATTGAAATGTGAGCAACCATTAGCCGTATATTCACGCGCCATTTGCCACCAATCGCCACTATTCATGCGCCACCTATCATCCAATTGCCATTCAATCGTGTGATGTTTGATGCTCCTTTATCGGTTGTGATGCGAATTTTGTCGGAAACAGATATCGGGAACGTAAAGGCGGTTGGGCTTATCCAAACCACTGGAATATCCCTTTGTCGGAGGCGATCAACGATGTAAATTTCGCTGACTTGATTTTCTAAAGTCACCACGATCAAATTACCTTTTTGTTGCACTCCATTGATTTCCGCACTGCGAGGTACTGCCAAAGGAGGAGCTTGAACGGCCAACGATTGAGGGTCGAATGTTGAAATGGTTAGTTGCATCGAATCGAAGTTCATTACCGCTGATACTCGTGCTTGTTGCAAAATTTGCGCTAATGTTGATAGCCAAGTATTTCCACCGCGCCAGGAGACTTTCACATTGGCACCTGAGACCGATTCATCGAAAATAGCAATTATTCCTTTTGGTAAGATGAGTTTTGTAGCCTCCATTAATGGGATCTCTTTTCCAAAACCATTTAAGATCGATATCGTTATTGGTTTGCGTCCTTGAATCGTTAGCATTTGAGTTTCTGAGAATGTGTCATTCGCACTTGGCGCTTGAAAATGGCTGCTCGGCTCAGCGGCATTGCTATACGAAGCGAAAAGTGAAATTAAAAAAATAGAAGTGACTAGATGTTTCATTTTGGTTAATCCTAAATGTAAAAAAAGGAACTCGGATTTACCGATGTTCCTTTGGTTGCCTTGCGATTATTGAGCATGACGGGCATCATTTTAAAAAGATACTATGTCCATCATGCTCAACATTAATTAAGGAACAGTGACGGTGATCGTCACCAGTGCACCAGTGACATCATGAACAGCAATTTGGGCAGTACCCGAAGCAATTCCAGTGATCGTCATTGCGGAACCAGCCAACGCGACAGTGGCTACGCCTGTGTTGCTGCTCACGGCGTTATATGGAATCGCACCACCTGCAATCGTATATGTTGGTGCAGATCCAACGCCGATCGTTACGGTACTAGGTGCTGTCGTATAGAGTGCCGTAGACGATCCCACAGTTACAGCGATCGCGGAAGTGGTACCTGAATAATCTCGAACTGTAACGGTTGCCGTTCCGCCGGAAACACCCGCAACAGAAAGAGTATTACCACTCAGAGCTGCTGTCACCACGCTGACATTGCCACTGCTAACCGTGTAAGGGGCAATTCCACCACCGACCGTATACGTGGGTGTCGCGCCGGCCGCAATCGTAATGGCATTTTGTGCAGTCGTATAGACAGGTGCTATCGTTGTAGGTGTAGTGCCTGACCCGATCGTGAGCGCTATCGTGACAGTGCCTCCTGTAGAGTCATGGAGAACGATATTGGCAACACCTGGCGTTACTCCAGTAATGGCAAAGGTACTGCCGTTGAGGCTTACCATCGCCACACTGACATTGCTACTATTTGCAATGTAAGGTCCGAACCCACCAGCAATTGAGTATTGATAAGTTGTGGCGCCTACACCAACAGTCAACGGACTTGGTGCGGTGGTATATAGAGCAGTTCCAGTCGCCCCAACAGTAACGACCACTTTTGTCGAGGATCCTAATGAATCAAAAATAGCGATAGTCGAAGTGCCACTGACTACACCGCCAATTGTCAACGTTCCTCCACTGACACTCACCGTCGATACGCCGCTATTGCTGCTTGTCGCAGTATAAGGGGCGGCACCACCGGCAATCGTATATGAAGGTGTAGCACCTGGCGCAATAGTGATTGCATTTTGGGCCGTTGTGTACAGTGGGGTTACAACTTTTGCAGAGCTAATAGTTGTACTAATAGTGGTTGATGCGCCTGTAGCGTCAAAGATAACGACTTTAGCGGATCCCGGAGCAACGCCAGTAACCACCAACGTTCGTTGATTGACAGTGACACTGGCGACGCTGGTGTCACTACTGGTGACGGTGTAAGGCTCAGTACCACCAGCGATGGCATAAACTGGTGCAGAACCGGGTGCGATCGTTACAGCGCTCGGTGCCGTGGTATAGAGAGCGGCAGCAGAGGCACTAGTACCAATCGTTACGCCGATTTGCACCGATGCCCCTTTTGAATCGGAAACTGTGACCGTGACCGCACCAAGTGAAATGCCGGAAATAGTCAGTTTCGTTCCATCAACTACTGCAGTAGCGATCTTGATGTTACTGCTGGTGGCCGTATAGCTCGTGAATTTGGAACCACCACCGCCACCATTTACGGTATATGCAGCACTAGCGCCGAGGTCGATGGTCACAGTATTTGATGCCGTCGTACTGAGTGCCAATCCAGGGCTTTCCAACACAGTGTTACCACTTCCACCACCACAGCCGGATAGAATTAACGCGGTGAATACGGCACATATTGCCGCTGCAAATTTTGTAATGCCAATCTTTTTTGCCATTTTTATTTCACGAGAAACGTCAACTTTGTAGTTGAAAGGGATAGCGCCTACTCTCGTATTCCTTTTTAAGTTTGCTATCGGGATTCATAAAACTTCACGTCGAAATTACTTACTTTTTGTTGCTAGTTTCAATTCAATTTGATCGGCGGCTAGATACCCCGGCGATCTGGTGTTGTTGGCAAACAAAATCGCCGGGGTGCCATTGATATGTAGCTTTTGCGAGAGGGCTAAGTTGCGATCCAACGGTGTAACGCATTCTTTTCTGTCAGGCAGAGGCTGATTGCCTGTCATGAAGCGATTCCATGTTTCTGACTGATCGGTTGCACACCAAATAGTTGTCGATTTTTCTTTGGAATCCTGCGACAAGATAGGAAGTAGGAAGGTGTAAATCGTAATATTGTCGAGCTTGGAAATTTCGTTGGCCAGCTTTTTGCAATACCCGCAATTGGGATCTTCAAACGTCGCCAGAACACGAGATCCGTTTCCGCGTACGGTCTTAATTGCATCCTTTAAAGGTAAATCAGAAAATCTGAATGTCCCAATTTCCTCCATTCGTTGCGCAGTTACATTGGTCTTTGATTTTGAATCCACCAGCACGCCACCAAAAATGACGAACGAGCCGGTCTTGTCTGTGTAGAGAATCCCTTTCGGTGTAATCACCTCAAAGAGTCCGGCACGTGAAGTAGGGGAAATTTTCTCAATCGTTACACCTTCAATCAAAGGTGAAATTGCCTCCTTAATCGCGTCTTGTGGAGCCGCATGGGCAATAGATAACACCTGAAAAAAAAGCGCCGCAGAAAAAATGTGTTTCCTCATTTGCAATTCTTTCGTAGAATAGTTATGTTTCGAAATAATATTTACGCATAATATACTACATACGAAAAAAATATCTGAATTTTGTCAAAATTTGACACGGTTAATTTTTACTGTACGATGGTTTCCATGAACTCCACAAACAACCACAAGAGGCTCAAAATGAAAAAACACTTACTTGCAACAGTCATCTCTTCTTTGATCTTGTCTGCCTGCGGTGGTGGTAGCGGTGGGGTGTCTACTCCAGTTGCTGTCACACCGGCATGTATAGCGCCACAAGTTTTAACCAATGGTGTGTGTGTTACGCCCGCACCAACGGTAACACCAGCTAAATTGCAGACCAGTGTTCCGACGCCAACTTATCTTGTTGGATCTGAAGAACTGGCCGCATTCAATGAATTTAATGGGTTTCGTAAAATGATGGGCTTGGGCTTAGTTGCTCAAAACTTGAAGTTGGATCAGGCTGCGGCAAATCACGCAAACTACATCGTCGTGAATCAAATTTTTAGCCATACAGAAGACCCATCTAAGCCAGGTTTCACCGGGGTCAATCCACAAGATCGTACTCAATTTTCTGGATACGCTGGAAATGATGGCGAAATGCTCGCCGGTACCGGTGGACAGATTGGCGTTCGTCAATTGATGAATACGATTTACCATCGCGACGGTATTGCGACGCAATCAATTATTGACGCTGGCTTTTCTTTGAATGTTGGATGGTTCAAACCATTGGTGGTTGAAAATGGGCTAGGTGTTGGTTTGGGACAGAACAATTCATCTGACTTTGTCACAACCTATCCAGTCGATCTTCAAACGGATCTTCCGCTGGTCATGAGCGGAGAGACACCAAATCCATTTTCCGACATTGATACGACAACCAACGACGTGCTAACGAAGACGACCTCTCCAGTGTCTATTTATTCGGCATTTGGGACAACTCTCGCGGTTACCAGTTTTACCGTGACGGAAGCGGCTCAAACAGCACCCTTGGACGTTCGTTTAATCACCAACGCAAACGATATTAATAAACATATTGGGACTAACGTTGTTCACATTGTTGGTAAAGCTCCATTCAAGGCTAATACAAAATACAGTGTTTCGTTTATTGGCAATGTTAATGGAGTGGCACTAGTTAAAAATTGGAGTTTCACCACCGGTGCTTCGTTGAATATTGGCGGTGGTGCAAACCAATAAAATCAATACCATTTCTAAAAAAGCCGGTTCATTCCGGCTTTTTTTTAAGCACAATTTTTTGCACAATGAAAATGCAGTGCAAACCGAGGATCAATGTCAGTTTACTCAATCAAATACAAAGTCCTCAATAAGCTTGAACATGTTGCTACCGCAATTCCATTCGCAGACTTAAAAATTGATACGATAGATTTTTGGCTGTTGATTCATTACATGGACTCTCGCCGCGAGAAAGGAATAAAAGACAATACCATTCTCAGAGAAATTTCGACCATTGGTTCTGCGTTTGAGAAAGTCTATAAACTCTAGCCAGATAAATTTCCCAATAGACTCGTGAATCCCGTCAAGATGATTCCACGGGGTGAGAAGCCAAAGCCAAATCTCGACTGCAAACGTACTCTCTCGGCGGAAGAGTCAGTCAAAATCGCTGGCTGGTTAAAAGCGAAAATCAATCAAGAACCTTACTTCCTGTTTGTCATGTGCCTTGAATCTGGCGCTAGAAAAAGTGAAGTGTTGGGAATGCAATGGGAAAATATCGATTTCGAAAATTGGTCAATCTATCTGCCAAAATGGAATTTTAGATATTATTGGGTGCAGGCATTAAAGGCGCTAGATTTGCAAAAGCAGAAGGTTTGCAAGGAACGTCCAGTTGTAACTGCCTTGATAACACAACATGTGGATATTCTGTAATACCGGGGAATATTGGTATCGTTGGCCATGTGACAACTACATGGATATGTACTGGCGGAACATTTAACTTTGTTAAGGCAGTCTGCGGAACGAATATAAGTGGTGTTCAGTGTAATTAATCGCGCAGATCAAAATAACCGTCTTCAGACGGTTATTTTGATCATGTGTCGCTTTCTTGATAATTTAAATTTAGTATCGTTCGCCTTGTGTAATGTGTGTTTATGTCATTTAGGAATAAGTCAATTAATTGCACCAACTACTATGAGCTATTCGCTGAACTAAGTTGTACGGAGCTGTCCCGCCACCTTCCATTGCGTCACCAGCGTTATATACGTTTATGTGATTATTACAGTTATCAGCTCCTAAATAGATTATGGATCGACTATCTGCGTTAGAAATTGAAGGGTCAATACTTAAAATATTTGGACCATTATTAGTTGAATCATAAGTAAAAACATTAAAAGTCGAAGATCGATAAATAACAGTACTTCCATTCTGATCGACAGTAAACGGACGAACACAAGCTGTGCCAAAAAGCCAAGCCGAATTTACTAATTGTCGAGGCGGAGCACAAATTGGTGTACAAGTCGGATAATTAGTGGCACCGTTTGCGCAAACTGGCGGAGCCACAAAAGGTGTGCAAGCACTTGTATCCCAAACGAATGTTACGACACTACCTGGGCAAGAGGTCGTAGTAACCCCGTGTTTAAAACCTATGAAGCCAGGGTCACAGACTACGTTACTGCCATTGACGATACTTGGTGTGCATGCCGGTGGCGGCGCAATTGGCACGCAACTGCTCGTATTCCAGACTGAAGAGATGATATTTCCTGGACACGCGTTTGTTGTAACAAGGAACTTAGTTCCTGTAAATCCGGCCCCACAGGTTACGTTACTGCCATTAACGATACTTGGCGTACAAGGTGGAGGAACTACGATTGGTACGCAACTACTAGTATCCCAAGCGAATGTCAACACGTTTCCTGGACACGAATTTGTCGTAACGCCATGCTTGTTTCCTGTAAAACCGGCACCGCAGGCAACGTCGCCACCGTTCACTGAACTTGGTGTACATGGTGGTGGTAAGGCTACACAAGAAGAACCATTCCATGCGGTGCCGCTTGGACAAGCACAAGAAATGCCATCGCCTTGTAGTACTTTGTTAGAGGGACAGGTATTGGCAAGACAGCTTGGATTACCCATGCCGTCGTGAACCAATGATGTTCCCCATCCGCAGCTTGGATCATTGTTTACGCAGTGAGCGACAGTGGATCCTGTCAGCACCCAATGTTGGTTGAGTGGACAACCAGGCGATGCTGGCATGGGAGAGCATGCGCCAGGAGTAAGTTCACAAGTACGGTCGCCATTTTGCGGTGGTGCGCTTCTTAAACAGTGGCTTGTATCGTAAGTGGACGTAGTCGTGATGATGCCATTCGGCCAACCATCTGGACAAGTTTTTGTTGTTACGGTAAATTTTTGCCCGGTATATCCTGCATCGCACGCAACGTAATTGTTCGTAGTTGATGGAGTGCAGGTAACTTGATTGCCTGCAGCACTTGCCGGGACATGGCTGCTAAGGCCGAGCATAAGCAGTGCCAATGCCGAAAGTAGTCGTACGGTTTTCATAAATATTTTATCCTTGCCTTGGTTAGTAGGTACATTCACGTCTCAGAACAGCGGTTAAGTTGTATGGGGCATTTGGCGATGGATCACCGACGTCTTTTACTGGCCCAGTTCCAAAAAAAGACCCCACGTCATTTTTCAGTTTGATACTAATGGTCCATCCCCCAGCAATTAGATTTGCGCCATACACTAACAACTGTCGTGGCGGAACAATGCCCATATCAGTGAGTGATTGTCGGGTATCAAATGAATATCCTGGCACCCCGCCAGGGGCGCAAGGCGGGAACACGACAATATTCTTGTCCTGAACATTAAGTCTGTCGTATTCGACTGTTTTACCAAGAAGATCTGTCAATTTTTGATAAACTGCTGGCGATCCTTTACAAACCAATTGTTCACTATCGACTGTTGAAACCGCCGTCGTTCCAGGTTGAGCACAAGCCGATCCTGGTGCTGCTCTAAACGGTAGTAACGACTCAAACGTGGTTCCATTGCAGATGAACGCGACGCCTAACTCATTGGTTCCAAGTTGTCCTGTCAGCGAGCAGGCAGACCCTGCGGAAATTCCTGCTATTGCATTTCCCACCGTTTGCCATAATCCATTTCCACAAACCACAAGGCCAGTCTGATTTGCATTGCGACGCACGGCATTTTGTTCGCTGACAAGACAGGCTGAGCCAGCAGTGGCCACCCCGTTCATAAAGGTATTGCCTGCTATTTTGGCGTCTTGAATTGTTGCCGTATTTGATATCTGAATATTCTGCGCAGTTAAATTCTTAACGTTATTGATATCGTTATTGGCGGCATTCATTGTTCCAGCTAGTGGACGAGTACCATCTGTTTTATAGAACTGAGCGAGTAACGCGGCAATACCGGAATCGCTACCTACGCGAATGGCAAGACGCCCTGCGTCGCCAGTCGGATTGGGTGCCGACCAACTGCCGCCATAACCACGTAAGGTTCCTGGCGCCTCAGCGTAGGACATTCCAGCATCGATGCCGACAGTGCGGACTGCATCGGTCAGTACATCCGTGCGTAGTGCTCCGGTCGCATCTTTGTAGGGAGCGGTAGAAACGCCAAAGCCTGTAACGTTGCATCCAGCCCCGGGACACGTTCCCGTTTGCGCAAGTGTGATTTTGAAACTTAATCCAAGCGGACTGACATTTCCAAATCCAAGTGGTAAATAGGTTGCATTCGTCAAATCCGCGATCGTTGGTTGAAGGATATGAGTTCCTGAAAAGGTCACGCCATTATTCGTAAAACTTGACGGAAGAGGATTTGACGTCAATGAAGAGGCATTATCTAGGACATATTTGTTCACTCCACTTTGCAGGGCGGTCAAATATTGACCGGTTCCTACGGATAGCGAGGCCTCCAAATCTTGATTTACTTTGGCGATCTGGGATGTCAGCAGGATCGCCGAGACGGCCAAATAGAGTGCCATCTCGATCATCAGAGAACCACTTTGATTTGATTTTTTCCAACAACGTTTCATTTGAGTCTTCATATAAGTATCTACATTCAATTTTTTGTTGGCTTTTGCAAATTCGGCACACTCACCATTGGAGTTTGCGTCGCAGTGGATTTGATCGGCAGTGCGTGACCTTCGCGGATACGCTGCCTCGTTGTTTCAGATACGAGATAAGCAGCAGAAATGAAACGTCCATATTCCACTCGGTGCCAGATGATGCAAAAAAGCGATTGTGCCAACATACTTCGGACAAGATCGACTGGAATACCACCTCGGACACACCACGAAATAAGGCGCTCAAGGGCTGCATCTGGTGTCATGGCATGCATCGTTGAAAATACTTCGTGACCATCACATGAGGCACTGATTAAGTCGAATGCATTACTGTCTGAGCGAATTTCTCCGTAAAAGAGAGAACCTGTTTTGCCAACAGGAAAACTTCGCAAAGAATGTTCTAGCGCTTGCGTATAGCCGATCTCACTAACATCAACCTCATCCACATAGCCATTCGCACCAACATAATGGCCGCCATCATCGCCAAGAGGCTGCTCAGGTGGGTCAGCCAAAACAAGACAATATCCACCAAACTTTTTAAGCCTCTCGCGCAAGGCAGCGGATGCAAACATGGTCTTGCCGGTGCCGGTATCACCAACCATTAATACGAGCCCTCCGGTAAGTTTTAAGACCGAAGAGGTGATAGCAGCTTTTACGGTGTCTGGGACTCCCTTCAGCTCATCAAGATTAGGAGGAGAAGTAAGAATTCTTTTGCATGCATAGAAATTTCCCATCTCTTGAATGCGAAATCGCAAATGGTTTTCGCCATCTGTAAAATCAACGTTAAAGCACCGCCATGGACGGCTTAACTCTATGCATTTTGCCGTGAGTTGATCGCAAAATTTCTGCATAATTTCGGATAATTCCCGATAAGGTAACCAAACTCTTTGCTTGTCTTCAGAGTTTGGTTGCCTTATCGGACTAAGCCCTTCAAGTGCGCAGGACTTACTTAGATCAGCCGCGTACAGTCTCCAATCAGAAAACAGTGATACTCCCAAGAGCACATCTTTAGCAAGTTCATTCATTGATTGAAGATTCCAATTGGAGACTGTACGCGGCTGATCGCCATTTCACGTTACTGGGATATGACCGTCATCGTGTTGGCATCGCCAGCACATATGATTTTCGAAGGATCCGGCAGACTACCAACTTCCTTAACCACGTTCGCTCCGATTAACAATCGAGTGGCATTCTTGACGAGCGAGGTGACGACTGGCAGACAGCCAGCGTCAGGAATTTGCGTGACTACATATTGAACGCTGTCTCCAGCGACCGTTACTGTTCCAGGCGTGACCGTTAAGGTCCCACCGCCCAGACTTGTTGTAACGACGCCAGCAACGTTATTCAGTGACGGCAGATTTTTGAAGAAACCACCTGAGTCCAATTTTGCGTTGTTGATGATGGCGTAATTGTTTGCATATCCGCCCTTGACTCTCCCAAACATAGTCGTCAAATCAGCGGTCAATTGCTGTGCTTGTTCTGCGGTTGAGTTACTCGCAAAGTAAGTGACGATACCCCCGATGGCAATTGCTGCGAGTACCATATAGAAGCCGTATTCGACCATGACATTACCAGCCTGTTTTTTCATTTTTGAAAAATGAGACAATTTCTTGAAACTTGCTTTAACCATTTTTTTCACCTTTTAGAAAATTTAACTACAAAAAAATACTGCCACTTACTACATCGACTTTAATTGCACCTGCGCCTTAAATGCGTCAATTAAACCAAACGTTCCGCCATACACACCAAGCATCATGGACAGACAAATAATCATCAAAACATAGCGTAAAGTTTCCGCTTTTTTCTTTGTTTCAATCGGCGCAGTTTCCAAGATAATGTCGCCTACGGAACTCAGCATGACGGACATCTCTGCGTAGTCCGCCATATCCAAAATTCTGTAATAAGCCATCCTGTTGACTATGCCAGTATTGAAAATTTCACCCTTACCATTGGGATTGATCTGGAGATTGTCTTGAATCATATTGATCTGCCATGACAGCCACGGATAGGCATCTTCGGCAATGCGTGATAAGGCATCATTCAACTGGACAACCTGAGATCCCATCAAAGTCGTGACTGAACCGAGAGAGGTAAGAAATGAGGCTCCGTTAAAATCTCGATACATTTGGAACGGGAGAATATTGTTGTCCAACCATGAACGCATACGACCAACGTAATTTGGTAAAGCCCAAATAACGGCCGCAGTCAGAAATATAAGTAAAGCAAACCAAGCCCACCACCAACCACGTATAAAATCAGCTCCAGAAAAAAAGACGTAGCCGATCGTGCCCAATTTATTGAGGTCAATATTCGATTTCATGGCGCTCTCAATTTTTGGCATCACCACAAATGCTTCGATAGCGAAAAAAACATGCAAAAGGAGAATGAGAAACACTGAAGCCTTTAGCGCCCCAACAATCTCTTTTTTGCAAGCGGTCAATCCAATGATATTTCTTCCCAGGGACGCAAGTCCGACCCGCAGATCGCCGGATTGCTCTGAAACCGCAAGCACAGTTAAATCTTCGTCCGGAATAGTTCCACGGACAGACTCCGTAAAGGTCCCTACGTGATTGAATCTCGACAACCAATGGCGAGCTAAAATCCCGATCGGCTCCTTTTCATATCGTTCGCCATACCGGTTTAAAAATTTGGTGATCGGCTCGCCAGGTGAAGCCTTCATCGCTTTCGCCAAATCGAGATAAAAAGTTCCACGGAGCGACTTAAACTCCCACGCGGCGAGTCTTAATTCCAAGCTGTTCTTCGTCTCCTGCATTACATCTCCCATTTTCAGGTAAGCGCTATAAAATTCACATAAACGCAAAATATTTGATTCGTATGTTACTACATTTGCGAACAACAGTTAACAAAATGTTGCTGAAATTGACTGCTGATATTTAGTTTGTACCTCTGGCGCGCTCGCTCTCATATTGGTCAAATGAACCAAATTTCTTCTCAACTTCACGCGGATCGACTATCCCTTGACTTACGTGGTACATCGCAACTTCCATGACTGTTTTTCCCTTGGATTCTGGCTCATCAAACCGTGACGTTCGAGTTAAGCGTATGTATTCTTTGACTTCGAGATTTTTCTGATCCCGAAAAAGCATTAACATGACAGCATCCGGCTCAATCATTTCGGCCACAACAATGCGGCTCTTTGAGCCATTGAGTTCGGGTAGGCTTTCTCGTCGGCAATCATCACATCCCACAGAATTGATAACATTAATCGCCGAACTATCAATGTCAAATAGCCGTTTGATTTGTTCAAGATATGACCCAGACAAAATGCCATCGCCGGGCAATTTGCAATTTGGACACACCTTTGGAACCAAAGCTTGATAGACCAATAAGTTAAGAAAGTTTGGTGTTGCTATCACATCTCTTGGGATGCCTAATTCGGTTGACGTTAAGCGCAGTGTGATCATGTCAATTGCCGAGGGCGCGTGAACCGTAGAGAAGGCACGATGACCAGACTCCGCGATGTCTCTAAACAATCCAGCGCTCTCTTTGTCTCGAATTTCACCGATAAGAACCACATCAGGATCCATCCTTTTCAGCTGACGCTTAACAGCCAAAAATGGATCTCCATCCTGATCGTCCATTTTTCGAGACACTGATATTTGTGTGGTGTTAGGAATAATATATTCAACCGGATCTTCCACTGTGTACTTTGCCATCCAGTCTGGAAGCATCGACATCACTGTCTGCATCGTTGTGGATTTCCCGGACCCTACCGTACCGGAAATAATTGTGCCCCCTCCTTGCCGAGCAATGGCCCTCTTCCAGATTTCGATTTGTGAGGGAAAATATCCTAAATCTGACAATGAACGAA
Organism: bacterium; assembly: GCA_030650605.1. Taxonomy (GTDB): domain Bacteria; phylum Patescibacteriota; class Minisyncoccia; order Phycocordibacterales; family Zambryskibacteraceae; genus UBA5004. Next base: position 107,390 of record JAUSDP010000020.1, on the reverse strand, counting down.
TTGTTTGTACTTCGTCTTGGTACAACATACGCATGACAACCTTGTTCCCATTGGCGGTCTGATTTGAGGCCCAACGAAATAGCATTTTGCGTGAATTTATTGACGTCTGAATTTGACACTGCTGCGCCTTATTCTCGTTATAAGTATTTTCAGATCCAGATTTACTATGGACATTAAATAAATACGCGAGCGAATCCATCATTTCCATCGTTCCGAGCTGAAACTGACGCGGACTAGTCATCCAGCCATCTACTCTAAATCGAATTTTAGATTGGTGATTACTTCGATCAATTTCAAAATGCAAATCTGACGCATCATTTTCCATGCTGAATAACACTGCACTTTCAAATAGCGCCCAGAGCGCACTACCTTCTTTTTTTCCAACAGCGGCAGCATTTTTATTGCTAGCCTTTTTTTTATTCTCCGTAATCATGTCACGAGCAAGTTCTACCATGACAGACTTGTTCGTGACGTAGTAAAACGGGGTGGCCTTAGCGTATTTGAACGAGAGTATCTTGACCACTTCTTCGGTCACGTCAGATCGTATGTCTTCTTGAAGTAATACAATCGCATACTTACCTGGTTCGACCTCAATAGGACACAAGCGATGCCTTAACGAAGGCTGAAGATTGACGACATCATAGAGCTTGCGTTCGAACGATGGTAGATCGTCGGAATGCGCGATCTTGACTTCAAGATCCTTTGGAGACCCTGGTGATGGGTGTAACGTTTTTCGCTTTGGCAATGCCGCTGGACGCGCCTTCGGCTTCGTGCCAAACAACTTCCTAAACAAACTTTTTAACATTGAATACTCACCGTTTTACGTTTTGAGAGATCAACTTTAGAAGGATCGATCTCTTAATAAAGAAGAATCAATCGTTTCCAAAAGCGGCGCGAAAACAGTTTGTTTCGAAAGAATTTGTGTTGTCTTTGCATGTTTGAATTGACGCTTTTGTCGTTTAGGCAAAATGACGGTTTTTTCTAAATAGATCCCGTTTGAATCAATGTTGGTAACGACGTACTCCCTAACATTTTTTCCCACCGAAACAGAGTACGACTCGGTTCCAAATGCGATCTGCCCAAGATAGTGTCCAGAATTGCCATAGATGGATTGAGTTACTGGACGCGGCTCGACAAAGGTAGGCTTTGGTGCTGGAGTTAATTGCTGAACCACCTGTACCGCTGCGGAACCTGGCGCAGGCTTCTCCAACTCATCGCGCATTTTTTTCATCGTAATCTGTGCTTCAACATCCAATAATTTGCCCATACTGATCGAGGATTCGTCAGCGGCAAAAACGTTGATAGAAGAGGTCATAACGACGGTCAATAATGCTGTAGATAAAAACACTTTCATGCTGAACTCCATTTCAGTTAAATTTCTTTTGAGAAGACCGCGCCACTAACTTTAATAGCCACCATCGAATGAGTAGATTGAAAATCAGGAGCATCCTTAATGACAATCACGATTTGGTTTACCGACACATATTTTGGAAACTGACTCGTCAATTCAAGGGCGCGTAATGGGCCATTGAATTCCCATGCTGATGACATAATTGGCGCTTGAGAGAGCTCGGCCACATTGACGCCGACAGGAACACCGAAAGGCATAGATTTCTGCAATTGCTGCTCACCGAAACGAGACAGAAATTGCAAAGTGGATCCGAATTCCAGGACTTCATCCCTCTGCTTCTTTGACGAATCAAAAGCGGCACCTAAATTGCTAAACGCCAGTCCTTTGATGGACGTTGTCGCATGAATCGTGCGTGCTCCATCCACAAATTCAACACTGTCAAATAGGTTTCCAGCGGTGTTAATGAAGGTTTGATTTGTAGCATCTGGATTCTTTCCTCGCGCAAAATTCAGATCACATTTCATCGTTTTGTCCGTGGCAGTTTTGCACGTTATCGTCGTCAATTTCCAACCACCTAACCAAAGTGGCAAAGCTCGTACCCAATCTGAGACAGGGGCCAAATTGCTGGCAATAAGCGCACTTTCACCGCGTTTAGCCTCTATTGATTCGGAGTAGAGTTGTTGTGCGGTTTTTTTGGCTGCGAGCGCTCGTCTTTGTTGCTCCAATTTGCGGTGCTTCACATAAGCGTTTCCCCCACCCCATACTAGTCCGACGGCCACCATCAACGCCAACAGCATCAGAGGATTAAAGGGGATGCCACTTACTTTTTTCAACTGAGAGAAAGTATCGCAAGTGGAAGCAATTTCCTCAAATGTCAACGGACTGATACCATCAATGTGTGCCTGCCCGAGGAGCACAAACGAATCTTGCTCACAGATAGCGCTAAATTCATTCACCAATCGATTGACTTCAAGTTCATCTTCGACAATGACATCAAAGCCAGATCTTGGACGTCCTTGGCGGATACCACAAACGACATATCCCTCCTCATCGGGTAATGGCAACACCAAAAGAATATTGGGGTTCTCGTGATACATGTGAGCTAATGCAACCGCTCCAGAAAAGAGTGGCTGCTTTAGCTTTTCTTTGCCTTCTTTTTCACCGAGCAAGCCGAAGTAAATCGCCTTGTCTGCGTGCCACATGAAGGATGATTTGGAGGCTCGCGCATCTTTATTTGCGGTACCACCTGACACCAACACCTTCCAGCGCATGCCGAAAACAAGGTTTTTCCCGTCGATATTGAGAATCATCAGATTACCTACTAGTTATCAAGATCGTTGGTTATCACTGACGCCAAAACCAAAGTGGTAGTTCTGGTGCGTCCGGCTGTCATAGAACCACCTGCAAGGTACGGTATCCCGTCGCCCAGCGTACGTTTGTCGTACTGATTCGTCACTCGATCAAAACCCGCCAAGACTACCGTTTGTCCATTCCGAATAGGAACTTCTTGAGTAGATCCTTCACCATTCACATTTGGAAGCTGCACGGATTGAATATTGGATCCTGCACCACTTGAAAATGTTTCCTTGCTCTGCAAGACACTTTGATCTAAAGACACGGTAAGCATGACTGTGCCGTTAGATGTAACGTTCGGATACAGCATTAACTTCAATCCGACTGTATCTTGAGCCGTCGTAATGCCAGGCGTTCCACCAGTGCCTCCAGACGTGGCAGTCGCAGGGGTTGTTGAGGCAACGTATGAATATGCATTGCGCACGTTATAGTAGATTGCGTGCCGATTCCTGGTTGATAAAGGAATCTCAGTTGATGTCTGGACGTCTCCGACCTCTTGCAGAGATTTAATGACCGCCATAGTGCCTTTGGATTCACCGGACATAATGTTGAATCCCAAGGACCCGGAGTTGCTGCTTACGAGAGAGGCAGGACCCGACAAAGACAGTGTTAAATCTGGGATACCCTTTAATGCTTTGTTAACGATCGCTCCAATATCTACAGCCGATTCGCCGTTATCTTTTGTCGTGACCTGAACTGTTTTGAGTCTCAAGAAGACAACTTGAGAAAGGGTCTTAATTTCACCTTTAATCATGGTATCGACTGCTTCTACTACCTCACTTGTATCAGTGAGGGTAATGGTGCCCGTCGCTAATGATGCGGAGAGTGATCCTGATTTCGTCAGAAGCGTATCTACACTGTCTCGAATAGAAAATAGATCATTCAGACCATTGGACGAACTGCTGATGGGGGATGTCCCAGGTTTCGAAGTGGCAGCATTGGCATTTGTCGATTGTGCTGTGCCACCTTCCAAAATAGTCGAATAGGAGTTCGCAGCCGGCGAGACCGGAATTTTCCAGGATTTCGTTACCAATCTATAGAATCGAATACTGTTTGTCGCTTCAGTATATTTCCAGTGGATTCCCAGTCTCACTGAAACCATATCAAGAATTTGCGACAGGGGCGCTTCCACTTGTGGAAATTCAAAACCCCTCGGCGAGTCTTGTTCCAGTTCTGGATTATTGACCGCTGCCTGCACTTTTGTTAGCTGCGTTGGCATTTGAAGGCCCATATTAGATCCTGGCACACCTGAAATTGCGGGCAAAGAGGTCACCCCGGAAGTGACACCAAGGATCGTTGGGGCAACAGCGGCTGGTGCAGGAGCACCAGCTTTTTTCGGCAATAGAGATGCGCTATCCATGTAAACATCAGGACCAATATTTACGGTGATTCCGGTGGCCATCATAATTCTCTCTGCCGCAGTAGCGATTGATACGCGACGCTCAGGAAAAATCAGAGTCGTTTTCATCCCCTTTTGGAGTGGGCGCGGCAATGAAACGTCGCGAGCCAATGGAACTGATCGGCCAGCGATATATGGCGCATTTACTTCCTGACTTGCCTCGACGGATGCCTTGTCATTAGCGAACGGAATTCTGAATTTTTCAATGTCAGCTTGTGCCGATTCGGAAGCTTTGGAGACATCTCTTTTGGTGGATTGTGTCAACTGACTGGAAACACAACCAGTCACAAGTGAGGTCAACATCGCGACAGATGCCAAGGTTTTGAATGTTTTCATTGATCTATCTTTCACTCAGAAGGGTTGCATTTGATTGTTTGACGAACGACCCGAACGACCCTATTGGTATAGAAACAGGGCTTCAGAGCATCAGTCGAATTTGTTGATGCGAGTAGATGGCGCACTGCAGTTTTAAAATCACCAGAAACCCGATCATTCGCCACAATCGGAATATCAACATCGACATCCCAAATGGCCATCCAATTCGCTGTTGTCGACCAACGACCAATGAGCGATCGAAAATTGTTATCTCCAATTGCAGTTGTCCATACCGGTAGCGGTGGCGATGAAGTGGTAGCAACGGCCAATCCTGGTGATGGATTCACAACGCCAGGAGCTTGATTTGTAAATTTCTTTTGCACCTCCTGTTCAGGAATATCGACGATCGCTTGGCGATCAATAACAGCTGCATGTGCGACCACTGAAGACGCAAACAGGGCGGACGAAAGCATGGAACAAATGATTATTTTTTTCATGAAAATTTCCTAGATAGATAAATTATTTTCTGTAACGGCGCCAATAAAGCCAACCTTCGGAGTCAATTACGTTTCCTCTTAGTCGATGTCTTATGCTGCGGTAAAAAATTGGCAACGAATATCCAAATAGAGAGATGCCAACAAAAAACAAAATCCCTAAAATCGCAACCACAAACATGAATAGTGTTGGTGAGAAAAACCATAAGAAAATCGGAAAGACACACCGCAAATCAATAGGTCCAATCTTTGCTGTGCCAGACGCGTATCGCCAATGTCCCACTATGCTGCCTCCTTAATATCAAGTGGATTGTTGGAAGAAACCCGCAATAAAAATGCTTCAGCGCCTTCCAAACGCATCCCGCTCGCGTCAAAAAAAACCTCTTGCGAAATGCTGCCGTCCTTTACAAGAGCAACCAATGAGTGAAGCATCGAACTACCCCGTTGATAAACCATGCGTCTAATCTCACGCGTCCAATCAACCATATTGATATCTGAGAGGTATTCGCGGATTGCGCGGTCAAACACTAACCACTCACGAACAACACGACGTTTCCCATCGATGGATTTCACTAACTTTTGCGCTACCACAATTCGCAGAGACCCCATAAGTTTCGAAGCGATCGATGCTTGTTCTTCAAAAGGGAACATATTTAGAATGCGGTTTATGGTTTGATCCACCGTTTCTGCGTGCAGTGTTGAATAAGTTGCATGCCCAGAAAGGGCGGCGTCCACCATCGCACCAAACTCTTCCATTTTTCGACATTCGCCAATCAGTAAGACTTCAGCGGCGCGACGCATTGCTTCTTGAATGCATTGCTTATAACTCGTTAAATCATCGCCAATCTCGATTTGAGTCGGCATCATCCCGATGCATTTGACTTTTTCGAATGTGAATTCAACAGGATCCTCGGCAGTGGCAATTTTTTTATCTGGCATGGTTTCGGCAATATGACGCAGCGCCGCAAACAATGAGGTGGTTTTACCTGAGCCAGTTACACCGACAAAAAGGCATAAACCATTTTCTGGAAACAAATTTTCCATGATTTCTTTTTGCATCCCGATGTTCTTAATATCGGGTGGCATATCAGGAATGGATCGCATCGTGACTTGTAAGCCACCGAGATATCGTCCAACGCGACATTTGACCGCGTTCAAACGGAAGCGATAATTAATGTTCCTTAGATTTTCTGGAGAAATTGACACCGCACGGTTCACCGGATTGGCTGACGCAAGCATGGCGAGTGACGATGGGGAGGTCATGCCACCAAGCAGTTGACGCAATTCCTCATCGTTCAACGGTCGATTTGACGCCTTAATCATGCGGCCGTAAACATCGAACCAGATATGTTCGCCACTAGCCAGGTGAATGTCAGAGACGTTGGCTCGATACGCCATCGCAGCAATTTTTTCAAACTGAAATTTGGTTAGACTTGGGGGAACACGAATAACAGTGTCAATATCGTAGATAAAAGCAGGGTCATCGGTGATTTCGACAATCTTCTGCAGACCCGCATCACATGAAGTAGCAGTAGTCATTATTGCTTTCCTGTCTCAGTATTTTTTGCTGAAGCAGGCTTTTTCCAAGCGGATGCGTCAGCCTTGAATTCAGGCTGACGCGATAAACGATACGTTGTTTCATCAACAGACATATCGGACGGAGAATTTTCTTTGGCCGCAGCATGGGATGCGGTAATGACCTCGGCGGTCATCAATCCCTTGTCCTTGAGCGAGGTGTAGCGATACATCCCCAGATAGTCTCGATCAAGCCTGGCTACATTTTGCTCATAAATCGAATCAGCTGTTGACTCACCTGAGCTATAGCCTTTATCAAATGAGGCCCTCCAAAGGAGCATTTCATTGTCTCCCTTTGGCCTTACGGCTTCACTTGGCTCGTCGGGATCGCTTGCATTTAGCCCAACGAATAGATAATCCCTCCATGACGGCGGATATGGCTGTAATTTTCCGCGTCTTACTATTTGATAGATGGCCTTGGTTATCCTAAGCGTTTCGGCATTCCCGGCAAGACTATCCCTCGCTTCAACGATGACTGGTGGTACAAAAACACCCGAATCAGTCAATACAAATGAGAAGCGGTACTGGCGGTCTAACTCGATTTTTCTCAGTTCGATATCAGAAAAATATTTGCGCGACTTTGCTGCCATTCCCGCACGCACCCCTAGCGCCATAGCAGCATCACGCAACATATCACCCCGCAAGGGAACGATCGCCGATATCGCCGAAGCTTCAGGCGATGGTGATGGTGAACGGAGTCTGTCATATAAGGACGGTTTCTCACTCTGCGCGTAACCAGTGCTGGAAATGAGCAAAGTCACAAAAAAGGAAACTCTTTTAAGTGTCATCTTCATTTCGTTTTTATCCTGTATTCAAGAATGACCGAATCATTTTCCAAAATAATGTCAGCGCGGCTGTTGATCTGGTCCGCAATGCTTTCCAGCACCTGTTGGACTGATGCGTTCTTAATATCCAAAGCAACTGGTAAAGGTAGGACGGGGTCACCTTGCATCGAAAAGCTCTTTTTTGTTTTCGTCGCAATTTCTGGGAGCAACATTGCGGCATCGCCACTCCAATAAATTGTCACGTTACCTTCAGGTGAATTTTTTATAGCCTTTTCGGGATCATTCGCTAATCCCATTCGCTGCAATTGAACATCATTGCGAGATTTCGATTGCCCCATTAGGTTCGCGACAATAGATGGAGATTCTGGAACTGGCTTACTTGGCGCTGCGCACGCCGAGACTATCAGCGTGCAAGCTGCGATCATAATTTTATTCAGTCGCGATATATACATACGATTAAAAATTCCCAGTCATTACTACGTATATTTGTGAAAATCTTATATAAATTTCAGTCGATACATTACCATACGAAATAAAAATGTACAACAATTGCGCAAAAATATGCAAATTTATATAAGGGCGAGTCGGGCACGATTAGAGGCTATTTATTTGCCAAATAGCGCATATTTGCTGCCGATTACTTGCTAAGGTATTTTTTTGGGTGTACTATATTTTCAGTCAATGACTATCTATACGAAAAAATAGATACATGGATTTCATGTCAATTTTGTGGTTCAACACATTTCGAAGGAGTAATACTCATGCATAAAGTCAGCCCAATTGATGTAGGTTTTGGCGGTGTAAAATATGGACAGCAAACTAAATCGGACGAACTGATGTGTCGGTCTTTCGCATCACTTTGCCCTACAGCCTTCCACGCATCGAATGACACATCACCAATCGATGTCGTGCATACCCTGATTGACGACATCACTTATGTCGCCGGCAATGAGGCTCATTTGGCATTAAGCGGTCTCGCTTTTGGCCGCGTTCAATCCACTAACTATGCAAGAACCGCTGAATATCAAGCGTTAGTCAACGCAGCTCTTTTCTATATTGATAGGCCAATTATTGATGTACTTGTTTTAGGACTTCCTGTTTCAACCTTTCCTCATGAGAAACAAGCGTTGTTTGAGTCCATGAAAGGCATCCACCAGTATTCAAGAACGGATAGGAATGACACTGATGGGCGAAAACTTTTTTGTGACGTTAAAAATGTGCTTGTGTTGCGTCAACCGATGGGAGGGCTATATGACGTTTATTCGACAGAAAAATACGCAAACGCATTAACCAACGGAAAGACTTTAGTGCTCGACCCTGGTTTCTTTACTTTGGACTGGATCGTCGCAAACAATAAAAAGCCGATCGAAGATCGATGCGGTGCATCGAATAACGGCGGCGTATCCGCAATCTATAAGGCCGTCGCAAACGAACTTCAACGTGAGACCAACGAACAAGTTGATATCTCTCGTGTTGAAGAGGCGTACAACGGAACCGGTATCATTCGCGTCTCTGGTGAAAAAATCAACCTTTCAAAATATGACAACCTGGCGCGTGGAGTGCTCAATCAAGTGTTGAATGAGATGGAGTCAAAGATCAAGACCTACTCTGATCTGGAAAACATTGTAGTAGTAGGAGGGGCGGCGGAACTGTATAAGCGCATCCTACAACCGCGAGTGCCTAAATTTGACATCATTGTGCCGGATCACCCAATGTTCTCGAATGTGCGTGGTTTTCAAGTTGCAGGCGAAATCTGGGCTGCGAACAATCTGAGTTAATCAAATAATTATGGAACGATATTTGCAACGTTCCATAATTACACACCAATTGAATTCTATATAGCAACTCTTTAGAGACTACTCATATTCTAATCTGATGCTATATATCGAACTAAAACCTGAGATACGCTACTTGTAATATAACAATACGCCAAGTAGCACTCATTCATGTACGGAGTAGAGCATGAGTAAACAAACATCCTGCAAAATAAGCGTAACAATCAACCCGGTTCGTCAACGTGCTTTGTACGCAGACATCAATCAAGTGGAGGACGGGCACCGTGCGGCACGCATTCTTGAGTTAGCTGCATACGCTCTAACTATCATTCATGGACAAACGCCACCTTTATTTACGCCACAAGGCCAGGCGTCACCTCCGCACCGCCCCCCAGAGTTTGTACCACAAGGAAATACGGAACCCAGTGGACAGTCGAGACCCAACGGTGAAGTTGCGGTTGAAAAGGCACCTGTTGAACCAATTTCTGGGGCATCAAATCTCAAGGAAAATCACTCTGAACAATTGGAAAAACCATTGATTTCGTCCAACAATATTGGGGCGATTTATGGGAATTCAGTGCCACATAAAGCCATTCATCTCGACATAAATCCGGATGATATTGGTAGTTAATCGACTATTCCAAATAACACATTTCGCATACGTTAAGTAACGCTTTAAGACTTTCTAGATAACATCGCATGCTTTATGAATCACTCCATTTAAGCCTGATTCCAATAGCGCCTTTAAAAAATGGTTATGACTATTTAAATATTAATAGTCATAACCATTTTTTTTATTAGTCAGCAAAAATTATATTTTCTAGTCACTTAAATAGTATTAATCATCATAAGAAATGAGCCGGGAAAAATATTATTAAGACAAGTTTCCACACTCTCAAAAATGAAGGCGGACTAAACGGAACTGTCCACAGTTTAGTAACGTTTAGTCAAGCAAATATCGCGACCAGTCTTTACTCAAAATTAAGACCATCGTGTTAATGCCTTCCTCGCGAATGCAACCCTTGGCGGACGTTGCTTGCGTCGATCGCCGCCCGAAATTCCAACAGGGCTGGGCTGGCCGGATTACTTAAGATTACGCATTAATGGGCTTAACTAATTGAATTTTAATATCTCTTAATTTAGTCGCCGATTGGTGGAGCGTTGCGCTTTACCAATCGCTCGTGTAGATGCCAAGCCGGTTGATATGACAAGTTCTATTCGAAACAGATTCTGGATCAATGCCTGCCGTAAATAGCCTCAATAACGCAATAACTGCGTATTTATCACTCTCGCATCCAACATTCAACAACTATTTTGTAATCATCACTTTTAGTTTTTAAATCAGTATTTTTAAAAACATGATCAAAGCTAGCACCGCGCCAGGAAACTCGACTTTGACCACACAGATGGCGTGACGCTAGCTTTGCGGTGTCTGAGACGCCACCCGAATTAAGTAGAACCGTTTAAGAATATTAATTTGCTTTGATTAATAATATAGCGTTAATGAGCACTTATACAATTTTATTGACTATGAAAGTTAGTTTCTTGACTCTTACAATTATTTTACTGATAAATTTTATACAAAATATGAAGAATTATTTAAATACGTTGAATTTTTTCGTTTATTAAATCAACTGAAATTGACTACTAACTGTAATTTCTTGAATATATTCTTATAATTTTAGCTTTAAAAATAAAACTATTTATGTCAACATTTTGACTAAGTAACGTAACCTGTCGAAACCACATTCCAATTGCGTAGAAAATTTAGGAAAAACCATAACGCTATTTCCCAAAGACAGGGCATAATCTCAAATAATGATGCACCAAGGAATTAGTAAGGCCATGAATGTGGAGTCTCCAAGATCAATGGAACGCTGGCCCTGCTGACCACTACTTAGGATCGACAAAAATGAATGACATTACCAAATCAGTGAGCACCAAAATTCAGTACGAAAACACTCACCAGCGCAACCATGCTCGTTGTGCTGATTCTATGAATGTCGAGCCATCACTAGTAACCGACATCATGTACGCACGATGGCTGTGCAGTCTCAAATTTGAGTTAGCCACGAGAAGTTGGAGGGTCTATAAAGCAGCATCTATCCACGCACTTACGGAAAAACAAGATCGTTATCGTCAAGCCAATAATGGGGAATACGACGAGGAATTACATTTCGCCATTATGGAATTAAGTGCTGAGCCACAAACTGGAACGCGGAAGAACACTCAAAGAACGTCGGCTCTTAAACAGAAATTTGTTAAAGAGGACAAGCTGGACGAATTACTAATTTACTTTGAAGATGTGAAACCGACCACATGGAACTTGCGAGCGGCCAAAGCAATCCGGGCAACTATTCGCACAGGTGTGCGACCATGCGAATGGAGCGCAGCCCAAGTAAACAATGATTACTTGGTTGTTCAGAATGCCAAGGCCACGAACGGGCGAGGGAACGGGGTCGAAAGAATGATTCCTTACAGTTCAGACGCCTGGCATGAATGGCTGATGCTTCGCATCGATTCAAAACAGTATTCCGATGAAGACCGATCGCGCTTTTATTTAGCTAGGGAAAAGGCACCATCCAAACTCTGGGAATCATGCATTGTGGAAGTGGAGAGCCACCTGCTTGAAATTAGCAAATGGAGGCAAAGCAATCCAGACGCGTCTTTCATTACCTATCAGCAGGGAATATCCCAAGTAATAAAACGGGCATGCAAGGCGATGTGGCCTAAAGAAAAGAAGATCGTCACGTTATATTCGCTACGCCATCAATTCATAGCTAATATGAAAAATGTTTTGCCAAATATTGGGGTAACCGAATTGGTTGGACATCATTCGTTGGAGACGGCCCAATTGCATTATGCCAAATCGAGTCAAGGTCATAGCGACTTCAAAGAAAGCGGCAAAGAAATAAGATCGGCAATAAAAGATGGGCAACACGAAAAACTGAGTGAAACAGAGTGACAGGATAAATATGAATCGTTTCATAATTAAACGATTCATATTTACGAAGGATGAACGATCAAGATTGCTATCAAGCAATAATAATCAAGCATCATCGAAAATACAGTTAGTTATTAAATGTTATAACTCAATCAACTAACGGCATTCGCGTCAATTTTTTTGGTAAGGCTCGTCAAAATGAGGTCAACTAGCGAATAGCCTTGCTGTCCCAAAAATTGACCCACTAATTCCTCCAATTATCTTCTCTGATACGTTTGGCAGCTTCTCTTCTTACTGCGCAATCCGCCATCTCTCTTGATCTTTCAGGATCGGGACAACATACAATTGCTCTCTCCCAAGTATGGCGATTTACCAAGCTGGCTTTTGGCATCCAAACGTCGGATAGGTCCTGGTAATGGTCGTGGTGATAAGTAATGATGAAATCGCGAGGTTTATAGTAAATGCTCATTTTCGTTCCTTTAAGATAGTGTTAACAATATGGTGGTGTCACGACTATCAAGTCGTGCACATATCTATTTAGGGAACGTGAAAATCACCTATTTTTTCATTACTTGAATAGCGTAAATATGTCTTCTGGGAAATTTCACCAAAGTTGAATCTCAACTGTAATGAATTGCCAGTCTGATTTTGAGGATGACATTACGGACTGGCCAGTCGGTCACAAGGCTTTAGGATTTTTTATTTTGAAACGATTCATAATTAATATTTGAATCGTTTCAAAATATTGATGGGTCTTCCAATTTGTGCAATACTCTGTTTGTATATTACCTTACATACAAACAGGAATTTTCATGGAAGACACAGTTCGATACACCGACCAACAATTAAGCGTAATCCGGTCGGTATCTAAAAAAATCAAGGTCAGAGCATATGCCGGCACCGGAAAGTCTTCAACATTGGTTGGTTATGCAAAAGCGAGGCCAACCTTGCGCATGCTCTATCTTGCCTACAACGCGGCAATCCGCGCTGAGGCGAAGAAAAAATTTGGTCCAAACGTTGATTGTCATACAGGGCATTCACTTGCATTTTCCAAAGCTGCACCTTATGTGGAATCAAGAGGCGGCAAAGGTCTGGGAAATATTAAGAACATTGAAGTAGCGCGTGCGATGATGGTTGCGCCCAGCATCGCACGCATGTCGCTCATTGCCCTGTCTAATTTCTTCAATAACGCCGACACGGAAATCACAATCGCCCACGTAAAAAATGCTGTTGATACTAAAAGCGAACCAAGTGTCGAAACGATCAACATCATTTTCGATCTAACAAAGGACTTGTGGCGAAAGATTCAGGATCCGAAAGATCTTGCTTTCAAAATGCCGCACGATGGCTACCTGAAGCTATTTCATCTGGCTAATCCCGATCTATCAAAATACAAGGTCATCCTCTTTGATGAGGCACAAGATGCCAATCCAGTCATCACTGATATCGTTAAGTCTCAAAAACATATGGGTACCGTCGTCGTTGGCGACCGTCATCAATCGATTTATAGGTTTAGAGGTGCGGAGGATTCATTAGATAAATTTGACTCCGAAGAGACGTTTGTTTTGTCGAAATCTTTTCGCTTCGGTTACGGAATTGGAAAACTTGCAAGCTTGTTGCTAAATACGTTCAAAGAAGAAACCGTACCAGTCGAAGGATTAAGTCGTGACAAGAGGACGGGTAACTTAAATTCCACGGAGTTCGTTGTAGACAAGGATAAGCCCTATGCATATTTGTGCAGAACCAATGCCATGTTATTGGACATTGCTGTTGGCTTGGTCGCACAAAACAAAACACTCCATTTCATTGGCGGTCCCACTGCCTATAGGTTCGATCTCATCATGGACGCATTCAATTTATGGAGCGACAAACGCGACTTAATCCGAGATCCTGCCATGCGATATTTTCCGTGCTGGACCGACCTCACGCTGTTTGCAGCGGAAAGTAACGATCCAGAATATAAAATCCTGATCAAAGTAATTGATAAATACACGAATGAAATTCCAGCACTGATAGAAAAAGCAAAACAGTCGCATCAAGAAGATCAGGAGAGCGCACAGGTTGTTCTGTGCACGGGTCACAGAGCAAAGGGACTGGAATTCGACCAAGTTGTTTTAGCCGACGATTTTGCAGATCTTATGGTTCCCCCCTCAGACGATGGCATCGACGAACAAGAGATCAATCTCCTTTATGTTGCGACCACACGCGCAGAGCGCTGCATAGAATTGCCATTATCCATGCAAGAGTGGTTACTAAGTATTGGCGAACCAATACAGAAGATCATCATTGATCAGGCCGCCTTAATCGCAAAGGACAACAAACAAAGAGATTGCATGGATGATCGCACCTCCGACTCACCAGACCGCAGAAGCGCCGCCTAATCCAAATTTACTAATTAAACGTGACAGGAACTAATAATGAAAACTGAAACTGCTAGTTTTGTAGCTGCCTCTGCAAAAAAACGCTCATATCAATTCAATCGTGAAGAGCGGCTTGAAAGCGAACGAGTGGCAAAAGAAATTTTTCACAAAATAATTACAGGCGTATGCGGAGAACACGGACGACAGTCTCCTGGCACGTTCGCGGTAGCCTCTTGGAATGTCTCCAATATGAACGTTATACGTTCTGGATTGCATTTCGCAGTGATGGGGTCCAAGTTTCAAGGATCTATTAATGTCCGATCTGAATTGGAAGCGGGAACGTACACGATCGACTTTATGGACACGAACTTAACGTTAGAGGCGCCAGTCAAAGTTTTGAGTATTTCGAGTTTGTCTGGGCCTGAAATTACGGATGCAATCGACGCTGCAGTCGAGCGTTGTGGAATGGTTGACACTGTCAAATGGGGTAATCGTGCCATGCATACCAAGGGATTTAAGGTTGACCTCGATACAAACGATGCAGTTGAGTGGAATGAATCATCGTTCCAACAACGAGAGGCGGTTGTATATGATCTATTTATCCGCAATCCAAATGCTAATTTATCTCATATGCAGAATGTGCCGCTAATTGCCCATCGGGATTGGCAAGGCTTGAGTGCGACCGAACGTATTATGCTCGTCGATTTTAATGTGGCAGACGCTTTAGCTGAATTTAAACACAATGAAAGTGATACTCTGAAATTATCCTAAGTAGAAAACGAACGGTTTTATTCACTTTTTACGGATGATCATTTTTTTGGTATTAGTGCATATACAGCGGCATACAGCACTAGACAGCATGTAAATAGTCTGTAATTAGCTTATAAATAAACGCTAGTCTCAAGCATTAATTTTAAATAAAAACTAAATAGCGCCTAAACGAACGCTAAAGAGAAACAAACGGCGCATAATCATCACCATTCATATCCTTAGCGAAATGGACATAAAGTTACTCAGCGTAGGTAACTTTTCATTATTCGCACAATCCGTATGCCGATGAGCATACGTGAGCATCTTCAAGATTGGCCAACAGGTCATATTGTTTTCCGCCGCGAGTAGTTTTGGCCCAGTCGATAACGGACCAAATACCATGGGCTTTTGCACCTTCCTGTTTGTTCGTTATATTTTTAATTTCTGGAGCCGGAATGAAAGTCGCTACCTGGTGCTTCGATGCGGAAGAAACCAGGGATTCCCATTCTGAAATTCTTTCTATGTGTTCTGGGAATCGGCGGGAGATCTGATGCAATTCGTCTTTTCTTGCGTTAATGCATGGCATGCAACCGACTCTGCCCATTCCCTGTTTGTACAATGAGTTCGGTAATAGTCCATGAGCATAAATAAAATCGAAAGTCATGGCGGCCGTCCATTCGACGATTGGGCGATAAACATACATGCCTGGACCAATGCGCTCAAATTTCAAGGCACTTTTACGCCTCTCGGATTCATCCCGACGGACACCTTGCCAACTCACGACGGTATAGCCTTGCTCAACTAATTCCAGTTGAAATTCGACGACAGGATTACGTTTCAGCTCTTCTGTACAAAATTGCGCCTTTCGACTAGGAAATCGGCCTTTCCATAGACAAAGATCCAGGTACGGATTTCCAGTAGGAATTAATACTTCAAGGGCTCGGCGCTTCGATTTATTGCTCCAGCGCCTTTTTCGACCGCTGTCATAGCCTATTTTTTGCTCCGGAACGTATTTGAGAATGACCGTCTTATCTTCGAAGTTTTCATCATAGACTGGCGATAGACGAACGCTTCCGTCCTCATTCTTGCAATACACTGGATTACCATTTCTGTCTGTTTTCGGGACCTTCTTGTAGTCTCGCTTCAACCTTTTGTCGCGTGCGATGAACATCCTCTTGTTCGCAATTTCGTTGTCGAAATTGGCTTTGAGCCGGACAATCTTAATGTCTAGAGCCAATTCCAAATAATTCAAATGTTGATAGACCTCTTCATGTTCATTTCCTGTATCGCAGAAAATTGGAACAACATTATTTTTTCCAAACCGATCGAGTGCAATGAGTAGGGTGCTGTCGCTATCTTTTCCGCTCGAAACCGAAATCACGTGTTTGATTGTCATATTTGTTTTGGATTTTTTTGTAAAATACATCTAAATGGCTTACGGGCACCTAGACCTGGTAGAAGGGCACCAGAGCTGTTTAAGGGAATAGTGCCCACCAGAGACAAAATGTATTGCACGTCCCGTTGGTGAGACGATTAGGCGGTAAAACTAATGATTTTGTGGCTAGTCTCGTCACATCAATAACCTCTGATTTAGATACCAAGCAGGTCGCAAACTTCGTTCCTATTTTCATCAGCTATATTTTTTCGATAGGACTCTTCCCAGGAAAATCCCAACGGAAAAGAACATGATTCCCTCAGTCTATCCATGACGGCGGCACCTAATTTTGAATTAACCTGTTCAATTGAATAATTGGAAATAAGAATCACGGGCTTGGCTGTCGCCAGATATCTTCCATCCATGACCCGATTGAATAAAACGTATTCGTCTGTCGTTTCGTTCGCAATGCCTATTTCGTCTATGATTAGTAAATCAGGCTCAATAAATGATTGAATTCGATCTGTTTTACTTATGGTTGAATCGCTGTATGCCTGGCGAATAGAGTCAATCATTTGACCGTAAGTGCAATACAAGACTTTTTTTGATGTGAAGTGTTCTTGAATATGTTTAGCAGTAGCGCATGAAAGAAATGTTTTTCCGGTACCTGGATTGCCGTGAAAAATTAGTGAAGTTCCCTTTTTTTGTAGCTGTTCAAAATTTCGGGAATAGTTCTGAATAACTTTCAAAACGTAACGTGATTCATCGCATATTGGCTTGTAAGAATTGAAGGTGGCGGTTAGGTATTTTTCTGGAAGCATTGACTGCCTAAATAATCTTCGCGCATTACTTTCTTGCAGCAGCTTTCTCGTTTTCGCCAAATCAGAGACAGCTTGCTTTTGATATCCTTCTTCAAGACATTTTGGGCACCCAGATACGCGATCCTGGTTCGTAAACCTAAAAACCTCGCCTATATATGCTCCGTGAACGCCACATATCGAGTCAATCGATTGAACCGGTTCCATCACTAATCGAGTCGGCATTGACTGTTTGTTAAAATCAATATTTAGTAATTTCAGCATCTGTTTTTTTTCCACAAAAAATGAACTAAATTTCAATCTAAAATACGTATGTACACTATTCTACGCAAAAATATGAGCGAAGCAAGCAACGGCAAATATTCAATCAGATTAAAGAAATCCTTTTTCTGATAATTTAAATTCTTGTCTGCCTACATGGGCGTCAATAACACCTGATTTTTCTTTTTTTACAGGCAATTTCCATTCATCAGCGAACCTCCGATTTGCACCGAAAAATGTTTGTCCTTGCAAGACATATTCAGTACCGACTTTGTCAGTGGATTGGCAAAATTTTATATATCGATGTACGCCATTAAGAATGGTGTCAGGCGTATCTCCGTTGAGACCTGCCTGAACTCTTTTATTCCATTGAGAGTAGGCCGCACCTTTTGGATTATCACCAGCACGTTTTGGGTAAATAGCCCATACGTCTTCGAATTGTTGCGGGTAAATTCCGGTCGCCAAACGTTTCTTATTTTCAGTGCACTCACCAAGAATAGGATCTCCCAGTAAATCAAATCCTGTAACTGAGGCATCACTAATATTCACAGAAGCTTCTGCTTTTTTTACTGTTGACTTCCGAATTTTTTTCAAAGAAATTGGAGGTTCCCCCGGTGGTCTTTTCTCTTTTCGCCGCTCAATCACTAGCGCGTCAGATTTATTAATTCCAGAGGTTTCTGGTTCTATAAATCCGATAGCCGCCAGTTCCTTGATTGACTTATTTATTTCACCTCGAAAACTGTACATTTTGGTGTTGGTACTTCCAGATAATTCATGCACCTTTTTAACGCTGATTGGAAATGGATGTTTATGTGATGAATAGTAGCCATGCATCCATTTTGCAAGCGCTGAATTAATTCCAAGCCTCTCTTGCCAGTCGATTGCCGTGAAATCGGATTGCAAAAATACTAGAAAATCCATATTGATCTGGACAGACATATTTCCGCCAGAATCTTCAGACCAATTCAATAGGTTCCCAGAATAAGTACGCCATCTTCCTGTCTTGTTTTCGCGCCTTTTCAGAAAAAGAGAAGTGGAAACCATTTTATTTAGGCGATCACGAAGTCGTTGTACTGCGGTACCACAGACAGATATGTCCAGGGCACCTAAAATTTCACGATGAGAAAAAGTGACTTTGGAATTGATATTGGCAAGTGCAACTGCCATACATTCTAAATAAACATCTTGGTCTCCCTGGTCCAATTTATGGCCCCTTACTGACACTTCATATCCGTCTTGACAAGGAATAAACACATCCTTATCTGAATCAACCAATTCATTCTTGCCCGATGGTAGTGCGATCAATGAAAAAAGTGCAGACCTCAAAAAAATA
Organism: bacterium; assembly: GCA_030650605.1. Lineage (GTDB taxonomy): Bacteria > Patescibacteriota > Minisyncoccia > Phycocordibacterales > Zambryskibacteraceae > UBA5004. The sequence goes on along the minus strand of JAUSDP010000020.1, from coordinate 88,502 downwards.
TTTGGTGCCACTCTTTTATCGTGCGGAACTTTTCCAATAGCGAATGATTTGTCATTTTCACTTAATTCAATCAAATTCGTGTCCATTCCTTCTTGCGGCGTAATTTCAGTAGTAGCGTTAGGGACGATTTTTTCGTGGTTCATATTAATGCCCATAATTTTGATGTGTCGTAAACAAAGACTAAAAAATGATTAAACAATGATTAAAAACTTGATTAGAGAATGATTAGCATTTGATGTTGCGGTGCGCAAACGACCAGTGGGTGCGGGTTTCAAGGCAGTCTATTTTTTAGATCATCTGCCGAAGCTCACACAATCATCTGCCGAAGCTCACACAAACATCTGCCGAAGCTCACACAAACATCTGCCGAAGCTCACACGATCATCTGCCGAAGCTCACACGATCATCTGCCGAAGCTCACACGATCATCTGCCGAAGCTCACACGATCATCTGCCGAAGCTCACACTCCGAAATTTCTCGCCGTGTTTGATACCTATTCTACCAACAAAAATTAGCAGCGCAAATTTAACAAAACTAGACGATATGCTTAAAAACCAAAATTGAAACTGGTTTCGTACATTATCTATTCTACGGATTGCAAAATTCAATTTTTATCTGTACTATGCAAATAAATGCAAATAACCAACACCACTAGGAACTATCGATGACCAAGCAAATTGAAAGCGATGATTTCTTGTATAAGAAAAGAATTAGCTTGGGATTAACACTTGTCGAACTCGCAAAAAAACTGCAGACATTGGGAGTTCCAACGTCTCCATCTTCTATTTCAAGAATTGAGCGAAGTTTAACGTTTCCGCATCCTGCTCGACTTACCGCCTATTGCTCAAGCATAGGGATTACTACTGCCGAGATGCCGGCGCTTAAGAAAATAGACAAGATTTCTGCTTAATAACCAAAAAATTAGAAAAGTTTAACCATGCAAAGCAAGAGAGCACTAGATGCGGATGTCGAAAGAATGAAGAAAAATGCTGAGCATCAGGACGATATTCGTTCCATGTTTCGGAGCATGGTAACCATTAATATTATTTTGATGGTAGTTGTTATTGTTCTGTTTTTATTTATCTGTGTTGACAGATTTACCCGTCGTCCAATTGAATACTTCGCTAGGTCAATCGACGGTCGAATCATGCGGCTAGTTCCTTTATCGGAGCCCATGGCAACAAATGTGGCGCTATTTGCGTTTGGAGATGAGGCATTACAAGCGTCATTTGTGCTCGATTTTAAAAACAACTTTACGCAAATAGCCAATGCGGAACCATTCTATACGCCTGAAGGATATCAAGAATACAAACAAGTCCTCGATAGGCAGGGATATCTTCAAAAAATCATCAAGGAAAGTCGTGTCAGTAGCATTTCGAGACATGGTGGATGGGTCTTAACTGATCAAAGAATAATCAACGGTGTTTTGCATCAACGGATCGAAGCGCCCGTCTATTTGGTCTTAAGTGGAAAAGATGGGGACATAACGAGTAACTTGATCGCGGTGTTAAATATTGCACGCGTCGTTAATGTTGATAATCCAAGAGGCATTGCAGTTGCCTCATTCTTGCTTGTCACAAAAAATTAAAAGGGATGTTTCATGCGCGAAGATTCTACAAATAAATTTTCAATTCTAAATCCCGTTGTTGGTCTGCCTGACCCAATTGAGGGACTTAAAGGATCTGACTGGTTTGATCAGTATTTGGAAAACTCGGATTTATATCTGAGTAGGAAAGAGGTAATCGAGCAAGCTTTTCACGAAGCTCCTAACGAAGCCGCCCGAGGCTACATCTATGGCATTTGCGAGTTTCGGCATCGTCTCGCCCTGCTGACCGGTATTCCTTTTAAATGATTGAATTCGATATGAAAATTCAAAAAAAAGGGTGGTTGTTCGCAATTTTAGCGTTGAGTTTCGCGTCATCATTGTCACAACAGTCTTGGGCGCAAAGTCAGCCGATAACTCCAGCAAAAAAGGCTAATTCGGCGTCAGATCCATCTCAGCCGATTATCCCAAGCGCAAATCAGGGCCAATCTGCCGGAATATCAAATTCGTCTTCTGGCGCAGTGCCGTTGGTTCCCGTCATGCCGACGAAAGAATTTCAGTATGAAAGCGCAAAGGCTCAGATATTTCCAGTTTCGCCTGAACAAATCAGAGGTTGGCAAGAGACTGTTGATCAACAACGTAGAGCTGCAAGAGCAAAGATAATTACTGTTCCAAAAATATCTAGTGACACGTTGGATTTGTCGCCAGGTGCAGCCCCACCAGGTATCTGCGTATCTCCTTTTTTCGGCGCAACAATCAATTTTATTGACGCATCCGGGAACCCTTGGCCTATTAAGGCTGTAACCGAATTCAATAAAGACGACTTTAAATCTGACAAGCCATTTCCGAGTTCGAATACTTTAACAATTTCTAACTTAGGGTCATACGGGCAGGGCTCGGTTACCGTATTTTTGGACGGTTTCGATACGCCAATAGTATTGATGATTTACGGCGGTCAAAAAGTAACCGATACAAGAAAAGATCTCAGGGTCCCAAGACAAAAACCTGGTGTGATAAATCCGATTCCAGCCAGGACTGAGGCACGAGCGGCAAATGTTGATCGACGACTATTCGATTTGTTAGATGGCATCATACCGGCCGGATCGGTTTCGTTGGTTACGTCAGATCCTCTTGTTCGCGCATGGCAGTTAGACGACAAGTTAATTATTCGCACTGCTGCGACCATTATGAATACTTTCGATGAGCGGGTTCCTTCGCAGGATGGGACATTTGTCTACAGCATGCCGTTGACTCCACTTGTCGCGGTATCTGTGAATGGTATTCCACGTACCGTTTCAATCGAATTTTGAGGAGTCTTATGGATAAGCCGGCAAACAATGCTATGCAGGACGAAATTGTCAATGAATTGCCAATTGAGACAAAGGAAAAGAAGAAAATTCATCCTGGAATGAAAAAAAATCTTTGGGTAATTGGCAGCGTAATGTTAATCGCAATTCTTGCGACAACTGGCTCGTTAATCTACGTATTCGGTGATCAGAAAGTTAGTGCCGAAAAATCAAATATTACTATGGAAGGTGGAATGACCGAAAAAGGCGGACCTAATCGCCAGTACGTTAAGTTGGCCACCGACAAAAATGAAGAAGATCAAGCCAAGGCGCAGGCAACGGGAAAAACATATTTGCCGGTGATCATTGATAAGCCTGTTGATGTGGCGATGAACAAGGATGGTGCTGGAACAAATACGATACAAGTGGCCGGCACACCCGGAGCTGACATGCAGGCGACAGCTCAATCACAAAATACGCGAGTACGCGATGAGCAAGTAAAGACGCCGGAACTTGGTGTTTATGCGGAACAACTTAAACAGCTCATGAAAGACTGGTCACCTCCGAGAGCAGGGCAGGTTTCTACAGTCTATATTCAAGACAAAACGGGACCAAATGATCCTAATTTGTCGCGGGGTAGTGACGGCGGCCAAGTCGTGGCCGATTCCAATGCGGTAGCAAAAACTCAGAATAATAAGCCGCTTAACTATGAAAAGAATTTGCTCCACGCTTTTCCCGCAACGTTGGATAAACCTATTCGGACGGACATAGCACCGTTAGCGATTGTGACCATAGCTTCAGGTCCATATGCAGGGGCGAAATTGAAAGGTGAAGCTGTCCGTGTAAGCAGTTTCATGAAGATAGAATTTACTGACATGTATTTTAATAATCAGCACTACTCGGTGAAAGCTATTGCTCTTGATTCGACAATGTTGAGTGAGGCGGTTACAGGCGAGTATGACCGTGAGCTCATAAACCGCCACGCGTTGCCACTGGTTTTTGATGCTGCCTATGCTTATGCGGATGCTCGGTCACAAACTGGACAATCGGCCATCTCATCTTTTGGAGGTGTTGCCACGACGATTCCAGCTCCAACGAATAATCAGGCAATTGCATCGGGAATTAAAGCAGCTTTGAAAACAGGGAAGACGATAGCGAATGAAGATTTAGTTATCCCCCATGTTTCTAATCCCGCTAATACGACCGTAGCGGTACTATTTATCCAATAAAAGAAGCCAATTTCAACAATATTTGTAAGGAACAGTGATGAGTGAAAATAATGTAGAAGGAGTTGATTCATTGGATAGTTACTTTCCAAGTGAACATGACGACGTGAGGCGCGTTCAAGACGTTGATCATGTTGAATCAAGTCGCCGAGACGACCACAATGACGAGGGTAATGAACCGGGGCAAAATGAATCGTTCGACGAACCGAAAAAATCGATTTTTAAACGATGGTATTTTTGGGTAGGCAGTCTCGTCTTGTTTTTGGGGATTGTTGGTGCACTGTACGTTCAACAGATGATGGCGCTTCGAAGTTCTGGTCAGACCGATCAGTCTCCGATCGTCATGGCAGATCCAATACGACCTCAAGCCCATTCTGTTGCGGCAGCGTCGCAGGCATCTAGCACGGTAGTCATTGATGCCGCTGCAGCTTCCTTAGCTGCAGATCGTGCGGTTATTCTTCCTATCGCTGTGGCCACTTCCGCTGCGTCTAGTTCAAACGTGCCAAACGACGTTATGCCCAGTGGAAATGTGACAAAAACATCAGCGGAAACGGGGAAGAATATTAATAGTACGGCTCGAATAGAGGAGCTTGAAAAACAAGTGAGTCTGTTGTCAAGTCAGTTGAAAGAAGAGCGTAGTGCGAAACAGGCAGCATTGGATAGGGCAGCAACGATTGAAAAAAATGCGTTAACAGTCGCTTCAAAATCACACCAAGGAAGTAAGCGTCTGACAAACATCAAGGCTAGAAGAGTCGTCGTATCCAACGTAAAGGAGGTACAAGATTTAGCTAATTTCACCGATTATCGTATCGATGCGATTACGCCAGGCCAGGCTAGAGTGACCCATGGAAGTATCAGTGAATACATCACGGTTGGTTCCGCAATAAATGGATCCAAGGTGCTAAGTATAAATCCCGATGTTGGTGAAGTCGTTACCAATAGAGGACGTATTCGCTAAACATACGGCATTTTTTTTTGAAGTATAAGTTCGTATAAATATGCAGATACAAATAATAGACAATGAATAATCTCACATCAACAGACCTCGGTCAGATGCTTGTAAATGTATCGAGCCTCTTCGTATTGTTGGAATTATTGATTCGCACAGTTGTTGGTGTGATTGGTTTCATTTTGTTTGTGACTGCAATAAGGAAGGCAATAAAGTTGTCAGCTACAGGACTGAACGCAGATCCGCAAAATACGCCTGGCCGCATATTCGCCTACGTGATCTTGTCAGTGATTCTATTTCGGTACTCAATCTTTATGCCCGATGTATGGAATTACCTATTTGGCGGTGGGGGGCACCAGGGGATTTACACATATACCAATTTTTCCGCTCCTGGTCCTTACGCTGACGTCATTAAAGCTGCTCTGCAATTTGTACAGTTAATGGGTTGGTATTTCGGGGCAAAGGGCATATTGGACTTTAAACACGCGACTGATGGACAGGCGCAACCTGGTTTGGTGTCGAAAGGATTTACGCATTTTTTTGGAGGTTTGGCGTGTATCCATATTGGAGCTTTCTTGTCGATGGTTATGGCGAAGTTGTTGGGCGGGTAGGAAGTGTTTTTTCAATTCTATGAGGAGTAAATGATGAAATTAGTAAGAAAAGTATTTGATGATATCAATGTAGGTATTCTGACCGCGCAAGCTGGTGGCTCCTTCGCCAACAAGCGCCAAAGTCAGGGTGTTGCAATGATGACTGTGGGCATGACGCTGCTAGGAGTTTTGCCGAGCAGTTCCTTTGCTCAATCGACAGGGAGTCTTAACGATGCGATAAATAAGGGCATGAGTTTTGGCAATTTGCTACTGAAGGCAATTGCATTGTTTATGGCGATTGCGGGGGTGTGTGTTTTTATCGCCGGTATTAATTGGGCTGTAAAAAAATCACGACCGGAGTTCGCCACGCAAATCACTACTGGGCAAATTATTGGTGGTCTGGTCGGTGGTCCTTGTTTAGGCATCGCCGGCGTTTTATTTAATCAAGTTATCAATACCTTTTTTGGCGGTTCGCAAATCGGTACGCCAGTCACTATTTCTACTGGCAACTAAAGAAGAGAGCGCCACGTGGAACAACTCGACCTTATCTTGAGTGTTAAGCGTGGCGTTTTTCGCCGCAACGACACAAATACGGAAGTGGCTGATAAAGAATTTAAGTTGGTTCGTCCGCGTGTTATTGCGCGAGACAATTCGTGCTGTCGGTTTTGTGACCTGAAGGCCGAAATGCAAGACGTGCACCATCTGGATGATGACCATAGCAACAATGATCAAAATAATCTCGCAACAGCGGATCCGTTATGCCACGGTGTCAATCACATAGGCCAGGTCGGATTATCTGGTGAGGGAAGGATTATTTTTCTTCCGGAGATAGACCAGCGTGATTTGAATCATTTACAGAGAACCTGTTTCGTTGTGATGGAGATGGGAGACGTTAAACAAAAAGAGTTAGCGACAAAGATCCTGCGACGCCTTCTCCTTCGAGCAGCAACGGTGGAAAAATCACCTTGGCAAACATCAGCTCCGTTAGATTTTGCGAAGGGACTCATTAACGCTGGCGAGGACGAGTATTCGCGCCGAGAAATTGTGTTGAATGGCTTGCGACTGATGTACCACCCAAAACGTTTTGTTCGCTATTTGCCATATTGGGTCAAGAACTTCATTTCACTACCAATGAGTAAATGGGGAAAAGTTTACGCGGATGCGGTAAGAACTAAAAAGGTTTGATGTGATTAACGAATTGGCGCGAGAGGCACAAATGGAGATGGATACACCTGTTGGAAAACAGGTGCGCCATAGCACGGTTGGTACGGTGGTCTTTGATGATAAGAAGAATCCTCATCTTGGTGGATGGGCGTCAGTCGCAGGTGCCGAGCCTTTTCGTGTTTCAAGTCATGTTGGACTAGACAACAAAATTATGTGGGTCTCCAATCTGGACTACCAGCCGTTTAGAGAATTTGGGCTTAGTGCGGCCAGGAACCATCGCCTATCCTATTATTTTTATCGCACCATTGAACAGGTGTCAGCTGATTTAGGTGTCTCCATTCGTTTGGATCCAACGAGTGCCCCTCAAGCTGCGCAGGCGACTTCGAGAATCTTTGATCGTGTCTTAACTTTGGCAGAGACAGGATATGTCCATAAGACAGAATACCCATTCACTGGGAAAACACTGACAGACGATATCAGGTCAGCTTGCGGTATCTTGGATTCAAGTAATCGCGGGCCGGATTTTTTGGAGTCCGCTTTTGCCTCTGCATATCAAACTGATTCGTTCTGTGCTACCCAGAATCGCCAGCCTGACACATCGATGATTGTATTGCGGCGCAATCGGGTTCATCACTTCTCAAAAATATTAGATTACATGCTGCCAGCTGAGCAAAACTGGAAGGTGTTGGATTTGAAGTCTCTACCTCCTGGCAATGACGCAAGGTTAGATTTTGTCCTCAACACTAATCATCCTGTGCTAGCTGAAATCACGATCGATACCAGCCAATGTCGCGATGAAATGGTGACGTTAATGGCGTATGGCAGTCAGAGCGGGATGCGTAGCAAGGCGAGCCTGCTACGGACCCATGCGACGCATCCAGAGCTACTGTGGCTCTCAAAATTTTGCAACGTGGAGATCGCTTCGATTTCTATTGCGAAAGAATATGTCAGGCCACGGCCGTCAGCGACGATGCCAACATCAGTCACGTTGGATCCACTCAATTCCCTTTCGTATTCGGCAGGTTTGTTTGCAGAGATCCATTTTATGGCGATGGCTGAAGCAACGAGACGCCAGCACACGAACGGAAATCAAATTGATAAAAACATTTCTGCTCGTAATTTGTGGTTACGTGCTTATGACAGGGCCGAGATGTTTATTTACGCAAAAAGGGCGATGGAAGCTGGTTTCGTTGTTTCCGGTTACGCAATGGGAGCTTTGCGTCTGACCACTGATCACAGAGAGCTTCCCAGAGTAATGGAGTTTGCGTTGGAAAACGGATTCGTATATCCCATATTTCAAGTATTAGCATCGAGTATCGGATATGTGTTCAACGACGATACATGGATGGAACCAGATGAATGACATTCCAGAACTGACGTTTTCTGACTCAATATATCTTATCCAAGCAGCGTTTATTCGTTCGGGTGCCTTGCTCGATTTGGATCAAATTATCGACGAAAAAGATGGATTAAAAAGAGTGATGATGGTGGCGGTCACTCTGTCGAAAAACGGTGGAACGGACTCCGTGATTTCAAATGTCATAAAAAAAACGAATTTACTCGGAATATTAAAAAAAGAAGCGATGGCGCGATCACATAAGGCTGTGGAAAAAAAATGAATTTCTTAACAAATTTGGTAGATGGTGTGGAACAGATGATGTATCTGTTGGCGCGAGGAACTCTATTGTCAGATGCAACGGCATATTGCCACTTGGAGACGGCCATAGGTGGTGACTACGATGAGAAATCTGGACGAGTTGAGTCGCCGACCACTTTCGTTACTAAGCAAAATACTCTGGTGACTGTGTGTGTTGTTAATGGAACAACTGCGATTATTCCCGGCGAAGCTAAACATCAAGCAGCCATTGATTTTTGCGCCAATCTCGCAAAACGTTGGGGTGTCTATTTGAAGAAGCCAGGGCACAGAATGGGCGTCATATTTGAGCGCGATCCGACTAATGTTGAACGCACTATCAAAACGTTACTTGCTCCAGCCATACAGTCCACAAAAAAACTGAAGCTTGATGTCTCTGACATTTTTGAATCCAAAGTCGCTACTCTTTCCAAGCACTGCGCGTCTGAGGTCGTATATCTAGTGATTTCAACCGAGTTGAGCGCGTTGTCACCACCGGAGGCAAAACATGAAGCCTTGGATCGAATAGAGCGAGCTAAGCAAGTTGGTTTTTTGCCTGGAGATTTCAGTTCGCAAAATTTCTATGCAATTAATAAGGCTCTGATTTCCAAACACAATTCTTTTGCATCCTCTTTTTTGGATGATATGAAAAAGTGCGGGCTTCTAGTTTCCGCGCTGGATGCACATGTAGCAGGCCGGGGCATTCGTATGGCGATTGATCCAGAATTGACTGATATTCAATGGCGTCCGGTCCTTCCAGGTGACAAATTTCTTCCACGGCAAGATAGGAATGGGAAGAAACAGATATTGCCCAAATCATTGGGTATGCAGTTGCTTCCAAGGGGAATGAAGACACACGATGAAATTGTTCAAATCGGTAATCGTTTTTATGGCACCGGATCGATGGAATGTGGTCCGTCAAATACTGAAATGTTTGATTCGTTATTTGGACGTGTACCGAAGGATATTCCATGGCGAGTGGCATTTGATATTACCCCAGATGGCGTCGGTCAGAAAAATTTCAGCAAAATGATTACTGGAGTACTTGGATTCATATCCGATTCGGCGAAACAAATTAAGGCGTCGTTTGACTGGTTCGATGAATCTAGAAAGAACGATCAAGTAGATGTGGGGATGAGAGTCGTTTTTCAGACATGGGGTGAAAACAAAAAGCAAGGTGACGACAGACTTGCGTTGTTGAGCCGGGCAGTTCAAGGTTGGGGTGGTTGCGACACCAGCAGCCGGTTTGGGGATCCCGTAGTTGGATTTGTGGGGGCTATCCCAGCGTATTCAAATCATAACGGTGCCGGCGTGATGCCAACGCCGCTTTTAGATGCAGTGACGATGTTGCCGCTTGCCCGCGCTGCGTCTCCATGGCCTCATGGTGCGGCACTATTCAGGACGGGAGAGGGACGGATTTTTCCGATGCAACCTGGGTCATCGTTGCAGGATACTTGGGCTGATCTATTCTTTGCTCCGCCAGGCTCCGGTAAGTCGTTGACGATGAATATGCTGAATCTGGCGACTTGCTTTGCTCCGGGGTTACTTCATCTTCCTTACCTTCGCTCTATCGATATCGGTGTTTCTTCTTCAGGCTTGATTGAAGCGATCAAGTCTGGCTTACCAGATAACATGAAACATCTTTGCGTTTATAGGCGCCTGCAAAATAATGAAGAATGGGCGATCAATCCGCTTGATACGGAGCCAGGGTGCCGCTTCCCATCAGATGTCGTAAAAAACTACGTTAAAGCGCTTCTGGTGACGTTGGCGACCCCTATTGGTGAGAATGTGCAACCCTATCCGGCAGCTGATGGACTGGCTGATGAATTGATTAGTCAGGTGTACAAGAAGTTCACCGATAAGTCACCGAATCGCAAAATGTATCAGCCGACCGTTGACGAAGCCATTGACGAAGCATTGAAGGGTCTCAATGTGCTCGACGACTCGTCATGGTGGGAAGTGACTGATTTGCTATGGAAGGCCGGGAAAAAACACGAATCGACTTTGGCGCAACGCTATGCGATGCCAACGCTTCCAGATATTGCAGGCGTATGCAGTGCGCAGGAGGTGAGGGCAGTTTACGCAAAAGAGGGTAGCGAAATTCGGATCGATACAGGCGAGTTCTTGGTGGATGCCATGGAGCGGTTCATTACGACCGCGACGAACCAGTATCCTCTGTTATCGACGACCACTAGAATGGATTTAGGGGAGGCAAGAGTTGTATCGCTCGATCTCAATGACGTTGCGCCGGATGGAGGCCCTGCCGAAAAACGCCAGTCAGCCATATTCTTTATGTTTGCCCGACATCTCCTTACCAAGGACATTTTCATCAATAGCGATACCGCTAAAATGATTAATAAGAATTGTCCTGAAATGTATCACCAACACCATATAGCTCGCGCCACGGAATTGGAGTCCGTGATGAAATGTTTATCCATTGATGAGTTGCATCGCACAAATGGTATTCCTGGATTTAGGACGTTATTGAAACGCGATCTGAGGGAAGGTCGAAAGTGGTTTCTCAAAATATCGTTGGCTTCACAATATATGAACGATTTTGACGACGAGATGATTAAATCGGCCACCTCCATTTATGCGATGCGTTATATCGATGAAGCAAGTACAGAAGAGCTTCGCTTACGTTTTGGATTTTCCGCAACTGCGTTGGAGCGGTTTAAATACGAATGCTTGGGCCCAACGCCAACAGGTGCGCCATTCTTAGTTCTGTATAAAACCAAATTAGGAACGATCGAGCAGCTTTTGGTGAATACTGCGTCTCCCCTTGAACTTTGGGCATTGACCACTACAGCCCAAGACATGGGGTTGCGCAAACGCGTCTACGAAAAATTGCCTGGCAAGTTCGCGAGACAGGCTTTATCGGCAATCTATCCAGCAGGATCTTGCCAGCGAGACTTCGAAAAGAGATCCCTCACGTTTGACAGTAAAGACGATTTGGGATTGCTCGACGTGATGGCCGCAGAGGTGTGCGTTTACGCCGAAAAGCATTTGATGGTCGCTTGATATTAGATCCTAGTAAAACTATCACGTGTCTTGCCTAAAGTCCTAAAGGAAAAATATGAATTTGCTTGAAATGTTCAAGAAAAAAAAGCCTGTCAATATAGATTCTTTAAAATGGCAACTTAATGAGGCCGCCAAAATTATTGCGTTTGAAGACATGCAATCATTACGCGCTTTGCAGTCAAGTTTTAGTCAAAATGATCGAATGATTGATCCCATTAGTCGGCTGGCATGGCTTGTCGATGGACGCCTATTGCAGCGGGAAACATGGATTAAAACGCCTGCGGTTGCTAACATATTGCTATCGGACTTGGCGACGTATCTTCCTCACAGTAAGCTCACCGAGTTAGCACGTAAATTCATGAGTGTGACAGAGGCAAATTTCAACATCGATCAACAGTTGCACGCTGTTGATTTCATCTTGGTGCTGGCAAACGTACTTAGCCCAAATGCTGAGCCATCTGTAGAGTTATTGGGGCGTTTGGAAGTTACTCGCCAGCTGTATCAAAATAATCCGGAATTGAAAGTGATTGTCTCCGGAGGAGGTATAGCTAAAGGGATTACTGAAGCCGAAGTTATGCGGCATTGGTTGATGGCGCATGGTGTCGCTGCAGAGGATATCATCGTTGAAGATAAATCCAGGGACACCGTTGAGAGCATTATTTTATCAATGGACATTTGGGAGAAGCACTCCACCAAAGGGATTTGTCTGGTTACGAGTTCATCACACATGGAGAGATCGTTCGTTTTACTCTCTGAATACTGCAAGCGGAAAGATTTTGCTGTTAATTTGGCGTGTCAAATATTTGAAAATCCAAACGCTTCTCATAGTTTGACAGACTACCATTTGGAGCGTTTTTTGCTCTTTAAAGACCTCGGGAGAATTCTTGGGATATGGGACTACCAGACGTACAAAATCCCTCCGGTGCATCGATCTTACGAGCATAAGTGAATAATGGATGCACTAGATTTTGACTTAATAGTGAGAGTGACTCGATCCGAATTGGACTTTAAACCGAATAGCTGACGGGATACCGTCGCAACGTATCTATAAATGAAATATTTTTTTATCCTTCAATTGCTATTTCCGGTCCTGTCTTTTGCGCATAACTGTCTCAGTTATAGCGAAGGTGTACTCACAGGAAGGTTGAAATCAGTGACATACCCTGGCCGTCCAAATTATGAAAGTATCGAAGCTGGAGATGAAGAGGAAACGTATTTCATTCTTGTGCTTCCACGGCCAGTCTGCATTTTGGAGCAAAAAATGGAACATTATTCGGAGCCGGCGCAGAGGAATATATCCTCGGTTCAATTGGTACTAAATGGTAGATCCACTTACAAATCTTTACGTCCCTTCCTAGGTAAGACCGTTATATGTTCGGGTAGCTTTTTTTCGGCGCAAACCGCGCATCATAAAACACCATTACTGATGTCAGAGACATCTTGCCACTAATGCCATTTACTACTAATGAGGTTTATCGTGACGAAAATAAATGATGTAGCGCTGGAAACGGCCGCCACTGGATGCACTGAGCAACTCACAAACGATGACTTGGTTTCGATTTGCATTGAGTTGCAACTGGCCCGCGAATACATTCGTCAAGTTTCAACACTCCTGACCGGTTGCACTCAACCTTCTTTTGTTGGTTGGGAAAATGGTGACGGAATCAATGTCGGAGATGGGATTGATGCGGCGCGGCTTGCATACCAAAATCACTAATATTTCGTTTTGGTGCCAGCTGTAATACGAGGTTGCTGGCGCCCCCAAGACACGGATTTAAACAAACAACATAAAAAGCCGAAAAACTGCTCGATGCTCGCCGCTAACGACATTTAATGCCGAGCGGGCCCCATCTCATTTGTTTAATTATGAATCGATTCAAAAATAATTTATGGATCGTTGCAAAAAAACTTGCAGAGTGGATTGCAAACGGTTATATTAGTTCGTAAATGTATATCTAAACGAAAGATGTTTTGATTGCATGGTAGTAATCCTGTCGTTGAAAGCCGCACAACGAGCAGGCGTGGCAAGTTGAAGATGTCTGCGAGTTGGGCGGCAAAAAATTAACTTTGAAATCCTATAGGAGTATGAAAATGGCAATTAACACAAATTCTGGTGAAGGTACGACAACTAACTATGTAGGCTTTTCCAGCTTCCTTGGTTCGCTTACGTTAGAAACTGCGGCAAACAAAAAAGCCTACGCAGATGCAAAAGCTCTGGTCGGCGAGGCCGTTGTAAAGAAATCTTTTTCCGGCTTGGGCACAGATTCAGCGACAGCCAAGGCTCGCAAGCATCTGAAAGAAGCCAAAGTTCCAGTCGGTTTTAGCATCTCTGGCAAATTGAAAAATGTCTTTTACCGTGAAAACGAAGATCCAGCTACAAAAAACAAATACGAAAACTTGCGTGTTTTCTTACAAGACGAAGTCGGTGGAGTGAAGGAAAATACCATCCTGACTTTAGACATGGGTAGCGACCTCGCACAAAAACTCATCCAAAAACTCGAATATGCGATCCCTGGCGAAGAAGTCGAAATCGGCGCGTGGTCATCACTCGAAGCAAATCCAAAAGATCCAGATGGTCCGCTGTATGCCAAACACAATGTTTCGGTCAAACAGAATGGGCTTGAAGTCAAAGTCGCCGAAGGCGTCAAGCATTACGATGTTGTGAAAGTTTTAGTGGACGAAAAATACGCGAAACTCGAAGGTGCTGATTTCAAACGCGCAGAAAACAAAGAAATGTTTGCGAAGGCTCGCAAATCTGTTGGCATCAGCTACTTTAAAGAAATTTTGGGGCGCATTGAGGCTCACTACAAAACGACAGCAGCAGAACATGAAGAGTCCGACCAGCATCATGTCGCGTCAGAATCTGATGAAGGTGGTGCCAGTTATGAAGATGGTGAATTTTCAATTGACCCTGCGGCGGCCGTACCTGGTGCCAAGTAATCGTTGACGTAACAAGTAAAAAAAGCGCACTTCAGAGTGCGCTTTTTTTCGACAAAAATTTAGTTTAGTTATAAATAATAGGAACCAATCATGTCAGTTCAAGCGACAAAACCAGCAATTCCAATGATGGATTGGATTGATACGAAGCATCACTCCGCCAAATTATTCGTAACTAAATTGCCCTCGGGCGAAACCGCGATGGTGATTTCTGGATTGACCTCAGCAATGAATGAATGGTCTACAGCCCAAGAATCTGGATACTCCGTTTCCAGGAGCGGAAAGTATCTTATGCGCCCGCTCAAAGCTGGCGAGAAGTTATCCATGCCAACTATTCGTGTGATTTTTCCGCGAGCTATCCCAATTAAGATGGCTCAAAATCAAGTATTCATGAGAGCTAAAACAGAGGATGACACAAAGTCAGCCTCTAGTGATTTGCGAGATGTGGCGCCTGTTGGGCTCAATTATCTTGGGCAAAATGTTTTTGAAGGTGAGACGGGTCGGTTTGTCAAAGACAATGAAGGCCGCGCCATTCGCGAAAGCGCATCTGTTGTAGATCCAGCTGTATTCCTGCGTGCGGCTGATGAAAAAAATTTAGCTTTATGTGCTGATGGATTTGTCTTGCGCATGGTGAATGGCGAGGTACTGCGTTCAAACGATCTTCGGCGATTTGCGTCTGTGGTTTCAAGTGAATCAGGTTTCATGCGTCTTGATGACATCCGTTTAAGGCACGTACAGGAGGCCGTAGAAGCAGCGCTTCAACGCAAGCAGCACGGCATGCCCGGCGTAGACGAAAATGCCTTTACGTTCGCTGTAAAGCTCAACGAGAATCAGCCAGCATTGAACTTTCGTAGTTCTACGTCAGTTATCAATCAACAATATTCAACACCATTGCCGATGTCAATCCTGGCACAGATGCTTCTCGGTTCAATGGAAGAAAAGAGCGTGCTTGAGCCGACAATAGGTAACGGTTCGTTAGTGATGAGTCTGCCAGAATCAGCAAAGATTTTCGGATTTGAGATTGACCCTAAACGTGTCGCGCAAGTGAACCAACTCCGCGCAAATATGCAAGTAATTGAAGGGAATACGCTCTATAACAAAGCCCCTTTGCAAGTAGACGCAGTTATTGCTAATCCCCCATTTGGCGGGTTGGATAAAGTGATTACAGTCGATAAATTGCAAGTACATCGTCTTGACTATCAGATAGTCTTGCACGCACTCTCACAACGAATTGATGAAGGTCGGGGTATTTTCATCGTGGGTGCCGACAACGAAAATAAATTCGAGAAAAACGCAGGTGAAATCCATGGATCATCGCGAACGTTTTTTAAGTGGCTTTCTGATCACTATGAAATTGAAGATATTACAGAGTTTGACGGTCGTTTGTATGCAAAACAGGGTGCCGAATTCCCGACGAGAATGATCTCGATCGGCCGTCGCCGTCATGCCGAAGACGCAGCTGCAAGATTCAAAGAACCAGAAATACAGATTGGTGACACGATATTTCATATCAACGACAAAATCATCTCAGAGAAGTTGCCGGTCGTACGTACGTGGTCAGAAGCGTGGAATCACATGATAGGCGTTCTAAATGTGATGAATGAAAAAGACGATATGGGCGCAGGAGGTGATATTCCTGAAATCGATTTGTTTGGCGTCGACGAAAACGATCTGATTAATCCTGTACCTGGCGGTGATGCTGAAATTGTCGATGAGCCTAAAAAAGAGGAATTCAAAATAAATGAATTTCAGGCACCTTATATTTCACAATCAAAAACTGGCGAGGCATCGACGATGGTGCCGCGCAATTTAGAGGCTCCAATTGCACAGGCGTTGGAGAACTTCAATTTCAAAACCGGTTTGTCAACGGACGATTTCGTGAAAGACAAGCTTCAAGTTGGAAATGAAGAGTTGAAAGCGTACTCGCCCGAACAAATTGACGCCATTGCTTTGGCTATTCATCGGTTTGAAGGTGGACGTGGATTCATCCTTGGTGATCAGACTGGGATCGGAAAAGGCCGCACCTTGGCTGGTATTGCTCGCTATGCAGCCTTAATTGGCAAACCGGTCGTATTCATGACAAAGAAACCGAATCTGTTTACCGATTTTTGGCGTGATGTTGAAGACATCAATTCCACCTCTTTGTTTACGCCACTAATAATGAATGCAGACACCCCGGTGCTCGACCAAAATAATGAAGTCGCAATTAAGCCGACACCTCGGACTGAGTTCAAGCGCATTGTGAATGGGAGTGATCCGATGACAACGCAGGGATATAACCTGCTATTCGCCACTTACTCGCAGGTAAATCGACTCGGAACGGAGAAATCTGCGTTCCTGAGACGCGTTTGCGGTGAGGACACCTTGCTGATTTTGGATGAGTCACACGAAGCTGCAGGTGCATCGAATGTTGGTTTCAATATTGCTGACGCAGTGAACGAGTCCAGCAGTACCGTATATTCATCTGCTACGTACTGCAAAGGCGCGAAAAATATGCAGGTGTATGCAAAAGCATTTCCTGAATCTGTAACGATGGACAAGCTAGCGGACGTTTTAGAAATTGGTGGTGAGCCATTGCAAGAGGTTTTATCGGCTCAATTAGCTGCGGATGGAGCGCTGATTCGTCGTGAACATGATTTGTCCGATTTGGAATTCAATGTTTTGATTGATGAAAAAAATGTTGAGCGGAATGAAGCGCTAGCAGACAAGGTTTCCGAGATATTGCGTGGCATGTCGTATCTCTCTGGCGACGTGTCAAAAATAATGGTTGATCGCTTGCAGGCAGATATAAAAAATAGCATGGAAACCCTTTCGCCAGAACAACGTAAAGGTTCGCGCATGGGCGTGAATTACGTCAATTTTGGTTCCAGACTCTATAACCTGCAGCGTCAGTTTGCGTTGGCAATCAAAACGGACTTTGTGGCAGATGAAGCGATCAAGGCAATACGTGAGGGTCGTAAACCAGTGATCGCACTTGAACAAACAAACGAACAGATACTAATGGAGTCTTTATATAACATTGGCGGTGATACGTTAAATGTTGAGGAACCCGGTGAAGATGTGTTGTTTGCCGAAGTGAGCGCAGCGCAAGTTGCAACAAAAAATGCGTTCACCGAAAACTCTGTTGATAACTTGATGAAGGGCGTGAAAGAAATTCCAATCATTGATTTTCGTCATGTGTTAAAGCGAATGTTAAGACGTTTGTCATCAATTAAAACGACAGATTTTTATGGAAACGTTAGCGAAAATTCTGCTACAACAATTGTCCCGCCTGGAATGAGCGCTGACGCCGCTGCCGTTTTTCATAAAAATTACAAAGATAACGAAGCACGGATTTCCGCACTGATCGATGCCTTGCCATCATTACCGTTATCGCCAATCGACGCGATAGCTCAAAAAATAGAAGAAGCGGGTACGAAAGGTTCTGGAGCTGAATCTGGCGGGTTTAGCGTGTCTGAAGTGTCTGGACGTAAGGTGAGTGTTCGAATTGGTACGGACAACAATATGCTGGTATTGCCGAGGCCAGATTATAGACTCGACGCTATCTACAACTTTAATAATGGTCAGGCTGATGCAATGATTCTTACTAAAGCGGGTTCGACAGGAATGTCCGCCCATGCTTCTGAACGATTTGCAGACCAGCGTCAGCGCCATTTTTTTGAACTGCAAATTGCAGAGGATGTGAATGATCGCGTGCAGTTCTTTGGGCGAGTCAATCGGAAGGGGCAAGTTTGCTCTCCAAGGATCACATCGGTTTCGAGCGGATTACCTTTTGAACTCCGTCCACTGGCCATGCAAAATAGAAAATTGCGCAGGTTGTCAGCAAATACCCAATCTAATCGACGGAACTCAGCGGAAATCGTGGACGTGCCAGATCTTCTCAATGGATTTGGCAATAAAGTGTGTAAAGAATTCTTAGAGAATAATCCTGAAATTGCCTCAATTCTTGATATCGAATTGGATAGCGAACTGGAAACTGAGGGGCGCAATCAAGATGAATGTTATTTCGCCAATAAATTGTTTGGGCGAATTGCGTTGCTCTCTGTTTTAGATCAAAAACGGGTGATTAAAGACGTTACTGATGAATTCGAGCGCCAATTGAAGGAACTGGACGAACAAGGTATCAACCCCTTGAAATCGCGAGAACTCGATATCAAGGGGAAAATAGTTCATTCGGAAATAATGGTGGGAGTTGAAAAAGAACGGTATGACTCTGTTTTTGATCATCCGGTCTATTTATCAATTATTGAATGGAAAGAAGAACGAGATCCCATTCGATATGCCACGGTTCAGGCGTATGTATCTTCTGGTGTGGCCAGTTTTGCTGTGCGTGGATTGAAAAAAGAAAAAATCTATGCTTGGGCAGAACCAACATTGAATGTTAAGCCATTTATGACTGCTGTCAATAAAACGATAGATCGCGCAAAGGCAGCAGCATTGCCGATCGCGTTTAAAACTGTAGAAGAGGCAATGAGCAGCGAGAAGGATAATATCGTTAAAAAACTCGATGAACGTAAAGAGTTTTTGAATACAGCTCTAACGCGCACTTGTCCGGGAAATTTGATTGAATGGAGCACAAAACTTGATGGCAATAAACGAGGTGTAGTAGTTGACGTTGAATTCCCGCCAGATGGGCAGGAGCACAATTTGGGGAAATATGTCGCGCTCGTTGCAATTCCTGGGCAAGACAAATGCGAACGGGTGTCGTTCTATCATTTGCATAGTGATGCTTCCTTTGCTCAAGTAACGGAGCTCTATGGCTATAAAGAAGGGCAAACTAAAGATGCGTTTGATACTGCACCCAAAGGATTTATGACGCGCTCGACTAATGCGTTGACAGGGAATTTATTCAGAGCTGCTGAAATCGCCTCACAGAAAAACTTGGGATCAGCGGTTGTTTATACGGATGATGAAGGTCGACGTCAGCGCGGTGTGTTCGTGAAATCTTCAATAAAAATCGAAGACATCAAAAACTTTCCTATTGATTTGCCGGACGCACGATGCGCCTACGAGTATCTTCGATTTTTAGTAGCTGAGAGTGACAGCGGATCTGCTTTGATTCGGACTGACGAGCCGGCTGAACATACTCTTTTGGGGCGTAAGGATTTGACCACGACGATCGCATTTGATCAGCGTCTTGGTGTGGTTAAAATTACAGTCCCTGGCACTAAAACTGCAGGAGGAAGGTTCTTTGAAAATAAAGACTTGTTGAATCTCGTCAAGGGTGGGGAATTTAGCGGAAATCGTGATCGTATGTCTGCTACTACTTCTGCGGATAACCTCGAAGAGATCGTGAAGCAGATGACAAAACTGGGGGCCAAATTCGTTGCGGCGGCGTCTCATCGAGATCGTGCGAACGAGATTGTTTTTGGCACCAGCGAAGAACCAAATTTGATTGAAAAATTGGCTGCTTGAGCTTACAAATAGATTATATTTGTAGTTTATTTATCGTATAGTACGTAATATGCGTAAAGAAAGTAATTGAAAATGGAAAACTCAATGGTGGTCACGGAAGTGAATTTTTCAGCCATTATTTCGCGGCTTGATAAAGTTTTTAGCATGATTTCAAATGCTGAATTGGATGCCGCAAAAAGATGCGAGGAACAGGATAAGAAAATACTTGCCGAGTTCAAGGAAGAAGCGCTCATTTTCGCCAGTTTTTTGAGTGATTTGAGCGCTGGTCGTGTGGCATTCAGTGGGGTCGTTTTAAAAATGATCGCTCTGATTGAGTCGTTTTGTGTACTAATCGAGGAGTCAAATCATGAATAATCTACAAACTATCAAAGCTAAGGCAAACAATATCTTTGCGCAATTTTCCGGTCATTTATCAAATGTACCTGGTGTGACCGTGGATTTGTCATCGTCTACTTTGGATAGTAGATTTCAGAACATAAAAATGCATCTTGATGCTTTGCCATCGTTAATGAATGACGATGATGATGAGAATTCTGATGAATGTAGCTTTGGGCCGCGAGGATAATATTCATGAAATTAATTCAACTAACGGATGTGCAAGTTACGGCACTTTCCATTTTTTTTGATTCATTTCGCAATCTTGATAGACAAATAGCCGAATGTAAAAATATTTTGAGCGGTAATTCGTTTGTGCCAAAAGTATTTATCGGAGCTGCCGGGGGTGTCGTCCAGGGCGCTACGACAAATTGTCAAATGGATATATTGGTAGCTGACCAAGATGAATCAGACCATTTTATTAAAGCATGGGATACGAATGCCTCCATTTATGATCCGGGCAGCGTTGTGGATCATGATCTTTGTAAGTCTTTGTTTGAATCTTACGAAGTCGAAGTCGTTTCACCATCCTAAGCACGGAAGAAAATATGAATATTGCTTTGCTTTTTGTGTTTCTGCGACCTATCGCTTTTTCGTTTTCGATGCTGTTGATATTTTCAATAATCAACCGTTACGCAGGGTAAACGTTTAAATCCCTGATGCTTGGAATAGATTGAGGGTATTTGAACCATTAAGGCATGAGAGAAATGAAAATTGGCGCGGCAAGACCAAGAGCATGGACACGTTTGCCCTCGGGTCTGCGCCTTGATCTTATCAACCCATCATCTGAAGATTGGCTTGATTCAGACCTTGCAATACGCCTTTCGCGTACTTATCGCTGGGGAGGGGAGTCGGCATGGACAGAACCCCTCTCTGTAGCCCAACATTGCTTGACAGTTCTTGCACTACGTCGCGAATGGTCCAATTCGCCACTGACGCCTGAGGAAGCGCTTCACGAACTTCTACATGATGCAGAGGAAGGCTTTATTGGATTTGATTGCATTTCACCTTTGAAGGGTGTTCTTGGTCAACCCTTCAAAGATGTTAGTGACCGACTAATGTCAGCTATTTGTACTCGCTATGACCTGCCGGCATGGCGTCCAGATATTCATCTTATTCACAAACGTGCCGATTTGATCGCGGCTGCATCCGAAGCAGTCCATTGTGCAGGATGGACGCATCACGAAGTACGTGATGTACTTGGTATCATGCATCCTATTTTGGTGGTCGATCCACTTGTCAAAATATATGACTGCGCACCCTGGTCTCCATGGCCGTCTAACCTTGCCGCCGAACGATTCCTTGGCGAACTATCGTTCCTGCTCAAATTAAGATGTGAAGAAGAGTCGCATCAAAATACTAATTTTACGTATGGATGCTCATAAAAAAGCTTTCATTTGTACCCGAATTAAATCCTTAAATTTGACACGGTCAAAATTTCCTGTATTGTTAATTCATCGAAATACTTTTTTTCTAAACCAATGGTGATTCCGATGAATGCAAAAATCAACTTTCAAACTAGAGCAATTGCAAAAACTTTTCTTATAGTTGCGGCCGAACGTGGCATTTCTTTAAGTGGATTCAAATTGATCAAGTTGATGTATGTGGCACATCGTGTCATGTTAGATCATTTTAGTCGCCCACTTATTTCCAGTGAATCATTTTCACTTTGGAAGTTCGGGCCGACACTGGAATCGTTGCATGGTGAATTCAAAAAGTTTGAAGGTCAAGCGGTCGATGTCAATTCTGCCGAAATTAGAATTTGGCCAGACGTTTGCTCCGATTTATGTAGTGTCTCTGTTATCCAAGTTGTCTTGGAAACTTTTGGATCAATGCCGACAATGGTATTGAGTGAGCAAGCGCAAAAGAGCGATATCTTGTGGCGTCACAAATTGAAGGAATATTCGCCGATGAAGCTTATCGACATTAATCCGTCGCCAAATTTTCAATGTTCTTTTGAAGGGGTGATTGCCTGATCGCTCGCGCATGAGGAAAGTGAATATTCGTCGTGCACTGCATATTGGCTCAGCGACCCACTGAGGGGCGGCGGCTAGAATTTAGAAAAATTACACAAAAATGAAAAAATATTATGTGCTCATCGTAGGTGCTTTGCTTTGTTTTCCCTGCTATGCAAGCAAAGTCATTGGCGTGTTGGATGGTGACACACTGGACGTGATGGAAAACGGTAGTCCGTTAAGGATTCGACTAGCAAATGTCGATGCGCCGGAGAAAACACAAGCTTTTGGTCAAGCATCAAAAAAATCACTATCCGACATGTGCTATGGCAAAGAAGCTATCGTGCATGTAACAGGAATGGAACAAACTATTCGCGAGAAAAAAAGAACGATCGCGATTGTGCAATGCGGTGGAATTGACGTAAATCGTGCTCAAGTTGAACGAGGTTTGGCCTGGGTCTACACAAGGTATAACCATGACGTGACTTTGCCACTTCTCCAATTGCAAGCAAAAAATGGACATATCGGTCTTTGGCATGATGTTGATCCCGTGCCGCCCTGGGATTATCGCCATAAAAAAACTGGGCTTGTTGCAACTGACGTTTCTGATTGTCTCGTTGGACCGCGTGGGGGACGTTTTAGAATTGTTGACGGAAAAAAACAGTATGGATGCGCCTAAAACAAAAAAGGACTAATAATGGAAATGCTAACGACTCATGCTGGAAATGTGACCCAAAAAGTTACTTTTTCAATTCAAGAAATTGAAGCGGCCATTAATCTTTGGAGAAAATTGGAGCAAGGTGGGTTGACTTTGGGCCCCAACGTCAAGGCACTTGCCGATGTGTATGGGCTTATGATTTATAGCGGTTGGACAAATATCGCAATCTCTCAATTGTCTGAAATTCAGTTGAGTGCATTGGTTCGAAGTCCTTCAAATTGAATTGTTTTTAGTTCGTATATATACTATCATTCGATAATTAAAAGGAGATTTTATGCTAACCATTACAGGCTTTTTTGATAAATGCGGAATCCCTCGCGAGAGACAGCGACACACGCATTTTCAATGGGGAACCAAGCCAGTCGGTCAAGAACAACCCGTGCGAGGGTCACTAACAATTCTGGATGATGCCGTTAGTCGACGCCTTTCTATTGATTACTCCATTAGTCACGAAGACGGACGAACAGAATTTTTTGAAACCGATATTAATATAAATTCGAATGACGTCATTGAAGTGATCGAAGGTGAATTGAGACAACGCGAAATAATTGCTTTTGCTGAATTTGTCAAAGACGTGCCTTTGATTGTCTGCGGAGAAGCCTAATCTAATGGTGACAAGAACTTGGCTCACAGAAAAACCGTCTGTGGCAAAAGCCCTCGCAGAATATTTCGGTGTTGATAAACGGTTCCCAGGCTATTACCTGTTGAAGAACGGCGATATTGTCACGCATGCGATAGGGCACTTGGTTGAGCAAGCTGAACCTGATGCCTACTTACCAGAAGCACTCAAGGGAAAATTTTTCGCGAAAGAAGCGATACCTTATTTAATGGTGGAAGACTCGAAATGGATTAAACGTCCAAAGTCTGAGCGTGATGAAAAAGGACGCATTAAGCTGAGTCGTAGCGGGGATCCTGTGCCGATGCCGCAATTGGCGATTGTGACGAAGCTCTTAAAAGACGCCAAAATTATCGTCAACGCGGGAGATATTGACCGCGAAGGGCAATATTTGGCCGACGAACTCATTGAGTGGGCCGGAATAAATCCTGACGGCTCGCAAAAGCCTGTTGAGCGTGTACTGATTACCAGTCTGGACGATAAATCCTTGCGTCGCGTTATAGATGCCCCGCGTCGCTCGAATGGAGAGTCTGAATTTGTTCAAGGCCGTTTTGCTGGCGAGTGCCGAGCTAAGGCTGATTGGATGATAGGCATGGCAGGTTCTAGGTCTTATTCAATATCGGCCAAGACGGTTGTTCCTGTGGGGCGTGTGCGCACGCCAGTGACACGACTCGTCGTCAAACGAACGCTTGATATTCAAAAATTCGTGAAGCAAGACTATTACGTGCCCGTTATCACGTTGGAGAGTGGGCACGAATTGGCCTGGCAGTCGCGTAAAGAAGGTGGAAGCATGCTCGGTATCGATGCGCATGGACGAATTATCGACAAGCAAGTTGCCGAGGCTATTCTAAAAAATATTCTAGCTGCCCACGTGGCTACGACTATCACGCGAGCCACTATCGAAGAGAAGAAACAGCCGCCACCTTTGCCTTTTTCTGGGAGTGCGCTGGGCTCAGCCGTGGGTAAGAAACACGGTATGACCGCGAAACAAGTAGCCAAGGCCGCGCAAGGACTCTATGAAAAACATAAGGCGATTAGTTACATCGGAACCGATGCGCGGCATGTGCCTGAGTCACAACACGCCGATTCAACTGATATCTTGAAGAATATAGCACCAATATTAGCTGGCTTGACAGCAAAAGCTGATTTGTCTCAGGTCTCAGGATGCTGGAATGCACAAAAATTAATTGATCAAGGTTCTGCGCATCACGCCATTATTCCCACTGGCAATGTCCCACCGAAGAGCGCGCTAACTGGCGACGAAGCGAAAGTATATGACTCCATTTGTCGTCGCTACTTGTCTCAGTTCTATCCAGACTATCGATACAACTCTATTCAAATAGAAGCTGAAGCTGGCCTTGATATATTCAAGTCAAATACGACGGAAACAATTGATCCTGGATGGCACGTATCCGAAGGTAGTAAGCCAGAAAGTACGGATGAAGGTGAGTCGATTGAGAAACGTAATGTTGTTCGTATGAAGCAATAGAGCTCAGTATGAATAGGGACGCTACGGACACATTATGAAAAGGCGCTGTGAAAAATTCCGAGCAATCGCTCAATCGGCACCTCGCGAGCCCTGGGGTAAAACGGAGCTAAGATGAAAAAGTTAATTTCTGTGTTTTTTTGTTTTTTTGCAGTCGCAGCAAGTGCACAAGATGGTGTGCAATTCCAAATTACCGCCAACAAAGGCAAGGAACCAATAAAACAATTCGAAGTGACCACCCGGCCAGGGAGTGAAGCGTTCTTTGGGGCGATAGCATCACAAAGTATTGCCAACGAAGTCAATTCGAATCTTGGTGAAGTTCAATATAAGCAGGTAAAAATTGAATCTGGAATGTCCGGTAAGGTCATATACGTTCAAGACGAAAGCGCACGCACTGTTGACGTTGATGCCGTCATCGAATATCAAATACTGGAACAAGGAACGGTGCTTTCAAAAGGTAGGCATCACATCCACGCTAAACCAGGTGACGTCATCAAATTACCAGCGGCGAATGGCATCGAATTAAAAGTCACCCTGAAAGCTGCATAAGCTTTAATCAATAATTTGATTACTCCGACCCCCCTACGTCATTAGGAAAAACAGTGGCCGCTGAAACAAATATTTCTTGGACAGATAGCACTTTCAATCCGTGGATTGGATGCTCCAAGATTTCGCCTGGATGCGATCACTGCTATGCAGAAGTAAGCACTCCATCACGCACTATGAAGATAGTCTGGGGCCCGAAGGAAACTCGTCAACGTACCAGCGCCGCAAACTGGAAGTTACCAATTCGTTGGAATTCCGGGCATCCCGATTTTTTTGCGATGCATGGTCGTAAGCGTCGTGTTTTTTGCGCCTCACTCTCCGACGTATTTGATAATCGAGTTGATACAACCTGGCGCGATGATCTTTGGGCACTCGTCAGATCAACACCAAATCTGGATTGGTTGATTCTCACCAAGCGCATCGGTAATGTGGCAGACATGCTTCCGGCAGATTGGGGATGTGGCTATTCGAATGTTTGGTTGGGTATCTCTGTGGTTAACCAAGATGAAGCAGACCGCGATATAGCAAAGTTATTGGGTACGCCAGCTGCAACGCGTTGGTTGAGTATGGAGCCCTTACTTGGTCCCGTATCTCTGCCTGAGACACATGGTCAATTCGGTGAAACATTGGATTGGATCGTGGTTGGAGGTGAATCTGGCCCCCATGCGCGGCCAATGAAAATGAGTTGGGTCAGTGCATTACGTAGCGCATGCGAAACGAAGAACATCCCCTTCTTTTTTAAACTTTACGCCTATGTCTAAATCAAGCAGTCTTGCCACCGTCAACAATACTTCTGAAGCGCGACAATTTGGCGTTCACCCAGCCATTATTCTGACGTTGATCAAAGAACAGGCTGGAAGTAGCAGTAAAGCCTTGTGCGAATTGATTATGAATTCAGTAGATGCCGGGGCAACTCGAATAGACGTGCTTATTAACGAAGTTGGATTTTCAATCGCGGACAATGGGAAGGGGTTTTCTTCGAGAGAAGAAATTGAGACTTTCTTCGAAATATTTGGGACGCCGCACAAAAAAGATGATGCCTATTTCGGCAAATTTCGCATTGGGCGCGGACAAATTATGTCGTTCGCCAAAACGGATTGGCGTAGTGGGTTTTTCGGCATGCACGTTGATATTCATCGGCGTGGTGATCTTGGCTATGAGTTGACAACGTTCAAGGACGCAGCGCCTGGGTGCGTGATCAAAGGTGAGTTTTATGATCAGCACGATTTCTCTGGATTTGATGAGGAATGCGACTATGGCAATTCAATCAAAGCGATGGTCAAATTCGTGTCTGTACCAGTTTTCGTCAATGGGATGCAGATTAACACTCCGCCTTTAGAAATTGAGTGGTCAGTGGAGGATGAGAATGCCTGGTACAAATTTGATTCGGATCAATGTAATTTGAAAGTATATAACCGAGGTGCCTTCGTTACTTATTATCCGGGATCCACGTTTGGCCTTACAGGAACGATCGTTACTAAGCATCCTCTGACTGTCAATATGGCACGCAACGAGATTCTTAGACGCGAGTGTCACGTTTGGAAATGCATTCTAGCAACGCTACAAACACAATTTAACAATCGAATTCTCAGTGCAAAAAAATTGGATAGCAACGAGTGTTATCTGTTGATGAAAATGATTTTAGGCAGTAGGGAGAGATTCAACCATAACATATGTAAAAATATTGAAACAGTCCGGTTTATTCCAAACATATTTGGAGAGAATCGTAGTCCGAAAGATCTGTTTATCAATAATATCTATACGCTCTATAACGGGCGCCATTCGATGGTGGCAGAGCGGGTGCAACAACTGGGTCGTGCCAATGTCATCATGCCGGAATTCATGCGCACATGTGGGCTTGAAAGTAATGAAGATAATTTTGAACATGTCATTACGTCTTTGTTCAGGGCATTAAGCGGCACAAACGCTAGTCCAACTTTCGTGTTATTTTCGGACCTCGTTCATGAGATGGATGGTCTAAATACGCTTGTGAAGGAAAGCGAATTAACTGCCGAAGAAAAACTTGTTCTTGTTGGACTTAACCGATACAACAGGGACATGTCAGTTCTTTTTGAGCGCAAGAAGCGGCGAATAATCATAGGCGTATCGAATCAAATGAACGCTTGGACTGATGGACATTCTTATATTGCGATTAACCGAAAGGAATTGAGGGGCATTCGTGAGAGCGGCCCGCACGTATTGGTGGCATTAATGGCACACGAATACTGCCATGATGAAAGTAGTATTGAGAGCCATCCGCACGACCGAAATTTCTATGCACGCTTCCACTCCTGTATTCTGAAATACCAATTTGGATTCATCGTTAATGGGATGATGCGGCATTACTTATCAGGATTGGCAAAGATTGCCATTGTGCCGTCAAAAGAAGTTGGATACCACGCGAAACAAATAGCGAAGATTGCTCTAAAATTGCCCACAAGAGTGCAAGAAAAGAATGCACGTCAATAGGTGAATCGCAGCTTTGATAATTTTCGTGAGTGACGGTTATTAGAAGGTATTTGAGTGATGAGAAATCATAAGTCAGTAAGACTACTCTTGCGTAATTTGAGACGCTATCTTGAACGGAAATATTTTGATCCGTTGTACCACGACACGCGGTGGGGATGTGAAGACGCAGCGATTCATTTTCATGAGCAAACTGGGTGTGACTTCGTTTCCGCTCAACGGTATTTCTGGCTGATTGAGGATGATGCTGAATGGCGATCTATACTGAAACGTGAACCAACGATTCGAGATCGATTTAAGATGGGATATGGCATTCCGATTCAATTGCCACGTTGATATTTCAATGTTCAGAAACGTTTGCGATTGAAGGATTCAAAATTTTGAATTCATTTTTTTATTTGCAAATATCAGTAAGAGTTACAGCAACGTCTTCATCAGCGATATCGCGAGCAACGCCAGGAAGAATTTTTGCAATTTCCAAAAACTTTTCAACTCGCACCTGGATTTGATTCGCCAACCTGTTGAGAAAGTTCTTCTCAACATCAGTCAATATCGGATCTGCCAAGAGAGTTGGCAGCGCACGATTTGCTTTGTTAGCGACATGTTTAATCGTGCGTGCGACCAAGCCAGGGTTGAGTCCGACTTGAATGGCGAAGTCGGCCCACTGGTAAGCCCGAATTGCCTCTTCCAGGAACTCATCACCAATTGCCATGGCAAATTCATGATTGATTGTCGGGTAGATAGTTACACTGAGTTGATCGTAGGCTGGAGCCATTTTCAGCCCATCACGCGCCACGTAAAACGACATGTTTTTTCCGTGTGCATCCGAGTTGCCGATCAAGTGCTGAAAAATAAGCCAGCGCAACTGGCGCAAGGTCATATCGGCCTTATTGGTTGCTAAGTCGGTGATCGAGAACAAGTTTTTAATCGAGACGCCATCCCGGATGTGTTTTACGTGTTCGCCGGCTCCGAAATTGCGTTCATATTTTTGTTCTGGTGACTTGTTGAGCGCCTGGCAGGCATCAATGATATGCAAGCGGCGTGCAACGCCACTGATCAGCTGGCGATCAAATCGTTTGATCACTAAGATAGGTTCTGGCACGCGCAGAATATCAACCTCGGCCGACTCGATGCCTGACATAGCGGCTAAGCGCATGCAGAAATACTCATTGGCGACTTGGCATTCATTCAATGCGCTCGCCTGAGGCTTTAAAATGTGCGTGGAAGCGCTCTTCCCGCTCGCTAACCACAGGCGTCCATCTTGAGTCTTGTGGACGGCCAGTTTGGCTTGGTATCCGGCGATGGACATACGCACTTTGCCATCCCAAACGGAAAAGGGGACGTTGGGCATCGCCCGAATTCGCTCGGAAAGTTCAGCATTGGTGATTTCGCGCAAATCACTATCGCTAGTAAGCGTTTCTGGGTGCTGACTTGGAGGCAAGAGCATTAATGCGCCGGCACTCTCTTTGCCCAAGGCGTGAAGCAGGCCGAAGACATTTGACTTCGATAGTCCATTCGCCAGGACGGCTTCGTCAAGGCTTTTTCCCTCTGGCAATAGATTCGAAAAGAAGAAACGTACTTTTGCGGAGTGTATTTCGGCAGAATCCTCGCTGCCTGCAAGAGGAAGTGTTGGTGAAATTGGATAGCCAGTGGGGGATGCGACCCAGGCGGACTCATAATTCAGTCGGAATTGCCCCAGCTCATTGACCTCAAGCGCACCTACCCGAATATTTTCGATCCAGATAATCAGTTCGTTAGTTTTTGGGAGCATTGTCAGCCTCAGTTTCTGCATCTCTGTCGTCGAGATCTTCACCGCGTGGCTTTACCATCAGGTCCAGCCCTAAGCAATTGATTACCGCAAACACTTTATCGATACCGACCGAGCGATTGCCATTTTCCAAATCCGACAACAATTGCACCGACACGTTAGAAAGTGCGGCGGCATCATCAATACGAATGCCGGCCGCAATGCGGCGTGCGCGTATCCATAGCCCTAATTCCTGCGCTGAGGAAATTTGAGGTGATGGAGGATTGGTAATTTTAGGGAATTTGCCAGCCATAATTGTCTAAATCTGATAAATCTTTAATAAGTTATGAGCGATGTTCACAATTATTTCTAATTTTTGAGAAATAATGATTATTTTTGACTTTTTCGTTACATCGTTTCTCGTATTTGATAAATATAGATAGAATGAGCCCACAATGCAAACATTATTTCTCAAATTTGAGATGTAATATTTAGATGGAGTAAAGCAGTATTTTTCCTCTCAATTTGTAATTTATGTTGTTTTGAGAGGAAAAATACGCACGATAAACTATCGCGGTGCCGATCCACTCTCTTCGTCTTCAATTTCAACATCCGCAACCCGAGCAGATCTCAGCCATGTGAAACACCTTTCCAATGCCTCAACTTCATCTGATTGCAATCCGGCTCTGTCGTAATATTCTGCTCGGCGATCAAACACAGATCGCGCTATTTGCACGATTTTTTGCGCCGCGTCCTCTTTTATTCTCATGCGACGCACGTTGGAGAGTGCATTTTCTATAGTGCTCTCGCGCCCAGCTTTCCCGATCTGTAGCATGTGCTTTAGAGATCCCTCCTGGGTCACCACATCGAACAATGGCGACAGTCGATATGCATATGGATCCCGTGCATCTTTTACTCTTAGAAAGCCTGTATTTTTTAGATGGTCGTCCGTATTGTGGGTAAGAACATTGAAAACCATTCTTGCATAAAGTTCCTGCAGATCCCGACTAGGATAATTTGAGATTCGTTGTATCGTGTCGGCGATACGTGCATAGGAAAACGTTGCCTGTCCGATTGGAGCATCGATTTGACGTTTATCAATTGTCGGCGACGGACTGATGACTGATGCTGCGCTCAGATAGTGGCTTTTCTTGTCCAAGCTGCGATCAAATCGTTTGACCAGCAATACGGCGCCATATTGCGTCTCGATAAGCCTGCGTTCCGGTACATCCATGCCAATGTCGGCCGCCATTTCAAGGTTCGCCCATTCGACGCGTTGGCGATCATATGTTTCACCCTTGCGAGGAAATTTTGCAATCCAGTGCTCGCCCGATTCGTCCAAAACAATTGCCTTCGGCCTGGCCCCGCCAATGTCCCAGGAACTGATCAATAGATTTTCCCAAGCTGGATTAAATTTAGCCCCTTCATCTACTTGCGTGATCGGGCTGGCCAGTTGCTCAATTTGGTCAATAGTTGGAATTTTAAGAAAAGTGGGGTTACTTTCAAGCAGGGATGCTGAAAAGAAAAGCTCACCGACACCCATTCCGTTTCCCTTTAACAGAATGGTTTTTTCTGATGCCTGGGAAACGCCAACTTTCGCACTGATTACCTTACGGCCCCAAGCATCTGGAGCTGCGTCAAACAATGCTCCAAGAACGTGATACCTATTTGTGGTGCTGTATTCTTTGGTTGGTGCAGCCAACGGCATATTCAACGGATCGATTGCGAATGCATCAGGTCGAATTATGTACGACGCATCGTAATTAAATTGTGCAAGGAACTCATTCTGCGTGTCGGAAATAAAGCCAAGTTCTCCAATTAATATAGGGAGATCCTCGCCCGTCTTGTAAACATAGAGTGGTGTTTCTATTAATTTCGATTTACTTTGCATGAGTACGTCCTCGTTTTGGGAGCAATTGTTTTTCTAACCTTTTTCCAGTTTCATCTAAATCTGGGTCCGCCAGGGCAAATACCTGCGATTCAAAGCCGTACAGGATGAGCGCTTCAATCAATGCGCCAGCGGATACGTTCGAGTCGCCATTTTCAAGCCGTTGATACTTGGCGCGAGAGATGCCAAGACGTTGCGCGGCGATTTGCACCGACTCGTTACGGCGAAGTCGCGCAATGCGCAACTTACTACCCATGTCTTCAAGGGCAGATTCACACTGGAATGAGGGTATGAAGGAGTTTTTCATGGAAGCTTTCTGATTCATTTGTGATGCATTAAATTTGTTTATGCCTCACTAATGAATCAATTATATATATATTCCACACCAACGCTAGTTTTTTTAAGAAATGATCAGGATTGCAGCAATACTAGGAAGTGGGCCGGCCTGGATTGCTTAAAATTTCGCTGGAATTGCAACTGCTCATTAAGCAGTGGCAACTAGAGACGTTTGCATGACCGCCTTAATTGGAACTGGTTCAGCGAAGGTTGAATTTTAAAAAAATAATGAGGGTAAATGAGCTTTCTAAAAATAATCCACATTTTTATATTTACCCAACAAACGTTTAGCCGGCCCCGTAAATTGCTTCAGCCAATTATCTGACCAGATTCTGCCATCCAAGATCCAAATTCGACGTCCTTCAACACCATCGCGACGAATCAACCGCCCAAGCCCTTGTTTTAAAATAAGTAGTCCTTCTTTCGCTATCGCACTTGTATTGGTTTGCTCAATACGGCGAAGCATTGTCGCAGTTTGGTTCAGTCCGATCGGGCTACAGGCGATGACAAGGTCCATCAGCAGAGTATCTTTTTTAGGATCGGATACATCTTGCGACAAATTGAGCCCTGTCCAGGCCGGGCCAAGCCCAATCAAAATCGGCTTTACGCCATTGCTATGCGCCAGAGTGAATGCGTTCACTGCGGCTGAAAATTTTGCCTTGCGTACCTGGACAATGACTCTGGCCGCGATCTCAGGGTATTTTTCTTTCAGTTGCGTGGAGATCTCGTCAATCTGGTCATAGGAATTTGTGAGTACCAGCGTTCCGCCTTTGCATGTTTTAGCATTTTTGGCGACAACATCAGCAATATTTTTCAACCATTCTTTCTCCACTTGAGGGTCCTCCCTCTCTTTCAATGCTGGGCGAGACAGTGCCGCATAGTTTTCTTTTTTTGGTAAGTATAGTGTTGGAAGGGTGTAAATATAGCTGCTCACGACAGGAAGAGGGGTGTCCAGCCTGGAGAGCGGGATTGAAAGATTTCGAACCACGTAATCGCACTTCTGGTTGCCATATTCATCGGTGATGTACATGGTAGCCGACGCAAGTACGGCACCACCGTCTACGGTCTTCCAAATGGCTCCAGCCTGCATTCCGATCGTATCGGCTCCGACACTGATCAATGGGTACCGCCTATCAGGAGAGAATTGAAGATGCGTACTGTTTTTGGACCGATCCTTCTCCATCATATTGGCTGTGCCAGACAAAAGAGAATACATATCTTTTTGAATGGTTGGATCCGACTTAAAAACCTTGTTTTTAACCATATTGGCGAGACTGGCCAATCCCTTTTGAACAGTGTCATATTTAGACGGATCGTCATTGAGTTTTTGACGAATATCATTGTTTGACATTTCCATACAAGTACGCAGGAACTGTTTGGCCTTTGCTTGAGTGTCCCTGGCTACGGTTCCTTTTCCTGCCCCTGTTGCGCGGCAAAAACGGCTTAGGCGATAACTAATCGAAAATAGTGAAATTTGCTGACTATTCATTCTTGAAATTGTTTCTTCTAGAAGATGGGCTTCGTCGACGATCAGCACTTTTGGTTGCGGGAGCACAACCCATTTTGTCATTTGTCCAAGCGCTAACATGGCGTGGGTGCAAAGGATAATGTCCGCACCGGCGTGAACCGTGTTCATATTTTTATCGACGTCTTTCCGATTGGCGGCTTCACGAATTTTGGCTAACAATTCTCGCGATTGCGAGAGCGTTGTCTTGTCTTCGCTATTCGTCGTTAAAACATAGTCATCAGAAGGGAAGTTAGTTGCAATCTCTTGCAAGTCGGACATCATCCAGCAAAGGGTAATTCCTTGTTCTTTGGCTACTTGCGCCATCGCATCGTTAGCTTTGTGAGGTCCACCCTTAAGGATCCATTCTGTCACCGCAGGATCGAGTTGATTAAAATCAGGATCGTTTGCCCACTCCAAAAGTTTGACGTCATCTGCCAGATCTGCAGAGCCAGGTAGGATCGTTGCTGAAATAAGCGGTCCCATATTGTCTTGCGTGCGAAGTACCTGCAGTTCAGCCCATAGTTGATTAACGACGACGATTGTTGGTGCTGCGACGATGACAGGGAGTTTTCCGTTTTGAGCTGATGCGATAGCGGCAGCCATCAATGCACGTCCCTTGCCTGCGCCAGTAGAGGCTTCTGCAACGACGATTTTAGATGATGACAGCCCGGCCATAATTGATTGGTAGAAAAGAACTTGTTCCGGACGCGCCCTAAATGGAACATCACTTTTGAATTGTTCTACCAATTCATTTTTTTCGGCTATTTTTTCTGCACCGGCTATCGCCAGCCCAGCTACTGTAGATTGATATGACAGTTGATGAAGTTCAGCGATTTCTGAGATTTGAGCGAATAACGCAGGCGGGAAAAACACGCTTACACGAGGAATACCTTCAAGTTCTACTGCTTTCGGAGGTAGTTTTGCATTAATGGCAAAACGAATAAGACTGCGATAAGCATCTGAGATCGAGGCCCCGACGTGGTTTTTGACGGGATCTACCAAAGGCACTTGTACATTTCGCTGTGCGGCTGCGTTCATGAGAATCCTCGGCATTGGTTAATATGGGCAAATTATAGCCCAAATAAAGAAAATTTCATCAAGTGTATTTACTTATTAAAATTAAATTCCTACTTGCTATATTTTTTTTGTAGAGTAATATTCGTTACACCAACTAAACAAATAATTGGACACACAACATGTATAAAGAACTTTTGTTATTTCCTGAAGTACTAAAAGGGCAGCAGATCTATCCTGAAGATGCCCGATCGTTAGTGGCCAAGGCTTGTGATGGTCGATCAATTGATCCTGCTATTTTCGCTCGCGGCCCAGATGGTAAAACACTCCAGGGTCGTTATGGAGATGATCGCAAGGGAGAAGGTTTCGGTCTACCTCCAAGCATTATTTTTGATGGTGGAAACGGATTTATTCGCATCTATGGTATTGGCAAATCTGGCACGGACTTATTGGCAGAACATACTGCGTCGATCGTGACAGCACTGTCCAAACATCTCGGTGGGCCATACCGTATGGAATTTAAACACGGTGATTGTGAGCTTCAAATGAGCGAACCGATCCTTTACTCCATCCGTAAATTGATCGTGTCAAAAAAACCGGCGAAGCTTTCTCACTTTTTTGGTGTGACGGCTCAAGAGCGAGCGCCTGAAATTAAAAAAGAAATTTTAAACGGTCTGATCTCTATGGCTCGGTGGCTCGATGAAGACCTTGGTACGCCACATCTTCTAGAGCATGGTATCCCATCTGACGACAGTCTTATTTTGGATATTTTAGAAGGAGAGTCAGTACCAATTCCGATTAAGCCCGGGATTCCTGCAGCGGCTTTTAAGAATATTACCTTTTGTACCAACATTTCACTAAATGGTCCTTGGATGGCAGGAAAACTGCGTTCGCGTGGATATGGATTGATTCGTCGGAGGATAGAACGATGAGCTTAACTATAACTTCCTCTGTGATTGTGACGCAGTCCCGAGGTGAATCGCCTGAAGGGGTTGCTTCCAAAAAAGAAGGTTGCTGTGCTTTTTGCGGATTGCATATTGCCGTTGGTGATCTGTCTAGCCCGTTCTCAGTATCTGCAGCTTTCATGGATGACTTGTCTCTCGCTGCACGTGGTAGTGATTTGATGTGTGGATATTGCGCCACTTTGATGAGTGCAACTGCATTGAAAGAAACAGGATATGGCGTATTTACCAAGTCTGCCTATATTCCATTTCGCAAGTGGCTCGAAATTTCTTCCGCATTGACTAATCCACCGCAAGAACCCTTTGTGGCGGTGTATGCCACGGCAAATAATCAACATATGGCATGGCGAGCGCCCGTGAATTTCTCTCCCGAATTGTTTTATGTACGGGTTGGACTGCGGGATGTAAAAATCAGACATGCCATTTTGATGCAGGCCGTCGAGGTCAGTCAGCAGGTTGGTAAAGCGTTTGGATTTGAAGCAACGGCGAAAACATTGGTCCATCCATTTCTTCGTTTGTCTGCCGATTTGAAAGAAATCGGACATGGAACGCTTCGTCTCAACATGCCTTCAGATCCAGCGAAAGCGGAAATACATGCTGATCTATTGAAACAATTTAAGAATGAAATTGAATTTTTGAGAAATTTGACGCTAGGCGAAACATGGGGACTACGATTCTTATTGACCCCAGGTGCCGGTATCGATGATTTCACACCTGCAGAAACCAGTGATTAATCCCGTATTTGTAATTTATTAGCTGTTCATTTAACTCAACTAGAAAGCTTAATATCATGTCCAAAAAATCAGTCACCATCCACGCAATCTTGACTACTTTGTCTCCATTGCACATCGCATCACCAGAAACCTTCCGCTACGAAGTAAGCGATTCAACCGGCTATGGCCTTGTTAAAAACGGAACCAAAGGAGGCATCGCCTGTGCCGGTATTCAGCGTCGTCGTTTTGCCCCTGGATCTGTCGATGGACTCGATTATGGTGTCGCTGTCATTGCCGCGAATAATATTGCAGGTCGTTTGCGTCGTCAGGGTGCTCAAATTCTTGTCAATGTTCTTCGTGAGAAGAATCAAAAGATCACTTTGCAAACGTACTCTGCAATTACTTGCGGCGCTGTGACAGGAAAGCCCGATTCTCGCGATCTGACGTTTGCTGAATATAAGGAGGTATCGTCACATCCTTATGTTGGACTTTTTGGTGGTGGTCCGCGTATGTTGCGTCGTCGTATGCGTGTTCTTGATGCAGTGCCCGTCATGGATAGTCTGCGATCATCTGGCTTTTCTGTAGGTCACCCACGGGGAGTAGGGAAAGCAACATCGGGCATGAATATTTCGCGCGGGGCGGCATTTCGACGCGGCGATGACGTTAGTGCACTTCTTGATGTAGATCGGATGGAAGGTGTTGTAACGGACTTTGAAGTTCAATTTAATGCACGTCAGCGGTTGATCATTGAGGATCAGCTAGCGAAGGACGCAGAAGAAAAAGGAAGTCGCAACAGCACTAAAGCGTGGAGTGCATTTGAATTTGTAGATCCAGGCGTTGATTTTGATTTTACTGTTGAATTGACCGATGTTACCGATGCACAAATTGGTCTATTTTTGTTAAGTCTTGATGGACTGGCAAAAACGTCCATCGGTGGACAAACTCGTAATGGACTTGGCCGTATTCGCCTCAATGATGTGGCGATCGCGATTAATACTGGTGACAATGTTGATGTGACCGATACGATTTTTAACAATAACTCGTTGATCAAAGCTGATCCATCAATTGCTGTCTATTTGAATGCGTGGAAAATTGCTGCGTCTGAATTGAGTGGAGAGCGTCTGGACGCCATCATGAAGCCACCAGTGATTGCCACTGACGAAGAAAAAGCGGCCAAAGCGGTTGATAAGGAGCGCAAAGCCGAAGAAAAAGCGCTGAAAGCAGCTGAAGAAAAGGCGGCAAAGGCACTTGAAAAAGAAGCCAAAGCTGCTGCTAAAAAATTAGCTCGATAGAAATCAACACCTCAATCAGGAGCATTTTTATGCAGCCTTTTAAAGTTAAGATCACTCTTGCTTCGCCGCTTTTTATGGATTCGGAATATCCGATTCATCTGGATGCTCTTCTGGCCTATGCAAGCGTGCAGGAAATGGAGCGTGCTGGCGAGGATGATTGCTGGGCCAAGACCGATCAGCATATGTCAGATTTTCTTGCACGCACCGATGGCAAGGACTGGGTGTGGAAAACGTCAAAATTGATTGTGGCCGCATCGAGTGACATCATGCTGTCGAATCAAATTCGTAAATCTGATCCGGAGATGTACTTCAAGGATTTGTATACAGAAGATACGCCCGATGGTGTGTGGGTTTCAGGCTTTCTGAAAAATGGGAACGTGCGAGGTATTGATCCTGAAACGTTTGGGATTAAAACCGCTAGCGGTCAACAACGTGGTTATCAATGGTTGACTGCAAGCCGTTGGGTCCGTGATATTACGGCGTATGGCGTTGGAGACATTGACGCCATTGAGTATTATCTCACTCAGCATATTAAATACATTGGCAAAGTCGGACGCAATGGTTACGGTCGTGTAGCAAGCATTGATGTGTCATCACATGACCGTGAAGATGATTGGCGCTTACGTGTATTGCCTTTGGATGAGCCAGGTAAAGCAGGATTTTCCTATGCCACTGTTCAGGCGTGTATCCGGCCGCCGTATTGGAGAAAAACTGATCGGGTAATGTCCAAGGAATTAATCGCTTGAGTGGACGTTCGTTGATAGATTACCCGATCCCTATCGTGGATCGGGTAACTTTTATTTATGCAGAATATGGTGTGCTTGAACTTGATGGGCACGCGGTCGTTTTACGACAAGGCGATAGCAAAATACATTTTCCTGTCGGTGCAACAAGCGTTATCTGTATTGAACCTGGGACTGTTGTTACACATGCCGCAGTCAAGGCATGTGCCGAATCGGGATGTTTAATACTTTGGATTGGTGAGGCAGGAGTTAGATGTTATTCGGCTGGCAATCCAGGTGGGGCTGTAGCGCAAAAATTGTTACATCAAGCTTCCATTCATTTAGATCCATCGCGACGTTTGGAGATGGCGAGAAATATTTATCGGGAGATGTTTGATGTTGAACCTCCAGCTGGAAGAAGTATTGATCAACTGCGTGGGATCGAAGGTGCAAAAGTTTATGATTTGTATCGTGAAATTTCTGCAAGATACAATGTTAAATGGCTAGGAAGAGATCAACGTTCTTCGTTGTCAGATCCGTTAAATCGCGCAATAAGTACAGCAAACGCTGCGCTTTATGGATTGGTCGAAGCTGCGATTCTTGCACTTGGATATTCACCGGCGATTGGGTTCATTCATTCTGGCGATCCACGATCATTTGTATTTGATATTGCTGACACGATTAAATTTAAGACAATTGTTCCTGCTGCGATCGAATTATATTCAACTAATATAAATGTAAATGAATCTGGAATTCGAGTGTTGTGTAGAGATGTCTTTAGGCGAGATAACACTGCTTCAAAAATTATTAATATTATCGAACATTTAATGAGGTCTGATAAATGACTAGTTTAGTTGTTTTGGACATAAAAAAGGCCCCTAAAAGTTTAACTGGTTACCTGCAACGGATAATGTTGGAGATTCGGCCAGGCACTTTTGTTTGGAAATTATCTTCACGAAAAACAAAGCAAATTTGGGATGAAATCAAAAATACGGAATGTTCGGCAATTTGCATTTTTGCTGCCAAAACAGAAACAGGTTTTATTGTTGCAAGTCATGGTCAAAATGCGAGACAGGTTTGTGATAATCACGGACTACAACTAATAAAATATTTAACCGTAAATAGTAATGTAAAACTTGGCACAAGTGAAGACATCAAAATTATTGATTAAAATCATCAGGTTATAATGAGAGTTATCCCCCTGCGTGCAGGGGTGAGAACGGGTCCGGCGATCCTCCGGCAATTTGCAATGCTGTTATCCCCCTGCATGCAGGGGTGAGAATAGGGCAGAAAACCAACCGACTGTACTAACCTTGTTATCCCCCTGCGTGCGGAGGTGAGAATGGAAGACGTAAAGAGTTGTGCCACACCGGTTTGTTACCCCCCTGCGTGCAGGGGTGAGAAATTAAACATGACGACGCCAGCACCGACAGCCATGTTATCCCCCCTGCGTGCAGGGTTGAGAAGTGATCGTGTGCCACCAACACGTTGCTCGGATGGTTATACCCTGCGTGCAGGGGTGAGAAAAAGAAGTTAAAGGTGCCGGCAGGTAGGAACTCGATCTCGCTATATTGGCCGTGAGGCATTAATTTTTGAGAAGCGGCAACCAAACAAAAAATCACCATAGAATTTCGTAGAGTAGCTAGTACGCCAATTAATTTTGTATCGTTTCATAATTCCTTTTATTATAATTTCCGTGTAATATTACATATACGAAATTAATAAACAGAGGATGTGATGTCAAAAGAGTTGCGCGAAAACCTTTCCAAGGAAATTGTTAATCAATTGAGCCTAGGCTTTAAGCCTTGGGAACCGGATTGGAGCGTTTCATCTGCACGCGCTGTTTCAGTTATGTCTCCACTCAATCCGACGACCGGAAAGCGCTATCGTGGAGGGAATCGAGTTGTGCTCGGTATGGTCGCTCTAGCGCGAGGTTATACCGACTCTCGCTGGATGACTTTCAACCAAGCCAAAAAACTTGAAGTGAGTGTTAAAAAGGGAGAGAAGGGGACAACAATTGAATATTGGTCGTTCACTAAAAGTGTCAAAACTGATGAGACCGATCCCGCAACCGGTAAGCCAGTTTACGTAAACAAGAAGCTCGATCGCCCTTGTCCTTTTTACGCCACTGTATTTAATGCTCAACAAATGACCTCCATGCCCGAGGTTATCGTTCCAGATCTTAAGATTCATTCAAATGACGCAATTGAAGCGATGGTCGCTGCATCTGGCGCCGTCCTTGAGTTTGGAATGAGAGATGTCCCATGTTACATACCGAGTCAAGATTTGATTTCTATGCCAGCCAAAGAATCATTTCATGACACGGAAGGATATTACGCGACCCTACTACATGAAATGGCTCACTGGACGAAGGCGTCTGGTCGCATGGATCGTGACATGAAAACTTATGCAGCAGAAGAACTTGTCGCAGAATTGACTTCGGTCTATTTATGCTCAGATTTTGGCGTTTCTTATAAGCTCGATAAGCACGTAAGTTATATCGGCGATTGGATGGAAGCGATCGACAATGATAAAAACGTTTTCTTCAGAGCTGCGGCCGAGGCAGAAAAATCGAGTGATTATTTGATGCAGTTCACAAATAACCCCGATTACGTTCCTATGAATGAAATTGATCTCAGCGACTTTACTTTTGATTTTGACAGCATTTCTTCTCTAATGGATGAGGA
This sequence comes from bacterium, assembly GCA_030650605.1. Lineage (GTDB taxonomy): Bacteria > Patescibacteriota > Minisyncoccia > Phycocordibacterales > Zambryskibacteraceae > UBA5004. Next base: position 47,707 of record JAUSDP010000020.1, on the reverse strand, counting down.
AGAAACGTTTTCCATAAGCCCAAAATGAATGAAATTCAATACGAAGATTTGGAACGTTATCATTCTGAGCAGGCGGCGGAAAACTATTTCCGGCAACGTTTGCCAGATGAAGATGAGTGCATTCTCTTATCGAAGGCATCGGAGCTATTAGATCAAGAAGACATTGGTATTAGAACCGATCGTAAAGGTTTGGAACGGTTCTCTTTGTTTTTGCTCAGCGAGGATAACCGGCTAGAACATTTTGTTCAGAAATTGAAAAACGAAGTTTTAGTATTTGAAAATGCACTTGTTCAACGAGACGAGCTAACCAGAAACAGCCATCCACATTAAGGAATAACTATGTCAATAACACCGTCCAATAGCGACAAAACATTGGTTTTTGGAGCTGACGGCGAACAAGATGTTCGCACTGCCGAGGTTGATCAAGAAAGCCTTGTTGAGTCAATAGCGCCTGATCTGGTGAAATACGACTTCGCTAGGATAAAGCCTGAAAAAAGTACGGAGATTGAATAGGTGGCCACTCAACTTCCATTTCAGGCCGGCCAACAGGTATCGGTTCGTGGTGGTCGGGTAGATGCAAGAAAGACCGCTCCGCCTTCAAGATATACCGATGCGACGCTATTGGATGACATGGTTGGCGTCCATAAATTCGTCACTGATGATCGGATGCGATCAATTTTAATGAAGACAAAAGGTTTGGGTACGGAAAGAACCAGACCTGACGTGATTGAAAAAGTCGTTGCGGATGGTTTGGTTCTTCGCGATGGAAAATATTTGGATGCCTCACCATTGGCAATCGAGTTGGATTCTTTTATTGATGAGGGCCTAGGGGATCCAGGGCGAACCGCCTTATTGGAATTTGGATTGCAAAATGTGGCAGAAGGAAAAACGACTCCTGTAGCGTTTATGAGTGGAATTGAAAAATATGTTCAGCAAGTAGTGGATCGCGCCCTCATGCTTGAAATTGATGGTACTCACATTCAAAGTAAGCGCGAAAAAGGAGGGTACGCTAAAAAAGAACGCCCTCAGTTTGATTCATTGCCAGGTCATGGCGAAACCTGTTCCAAATGCGGCGAAGGAAAGATGGAAACCCGCTTAAGTAGCAAGAACAATAAAACCTTTTTGGGTTGTAACGCATATCCAAAATGTAAAAATATTCAGTCGTAAAATGTGAGAAGAGGAGTTGTTATGATGATGAATGAAGCGCTAAAAATCGCGAATGGTATCGGTAAATTTCGCGGAGCTGGTAAAGACTTGCACGATATCGTGTTGGTAGGCAGTCGTCTTGGAATACCAGTAAGCACTGGCTTGGCCGAGCAATGTGCCGAAAACTACGAAACTGCAGCGAAATCTATTAATGGTTTTTTGGATAAAGCAGAAAAAATGTTTCAGCAACAGGCTTCTGCTGATGATATGGCGGCATTTATGCCTGGTACTTCCGTCAAGGAAAACATCCTAATTAGTACCGAGCATGAAAATTCTTTTGCTCCTCGCGGATAGCTTTAAGTAACATGAAATGGCCTGATCTGTCTGCGTTTGGTATACATCTCTCTGTGATCCCTGGATCGCAGAGAGATGCTCCAACGCGCTTATTTGTGAGAGGGGCAGATCTCTCTACCAACGAAAATTTTGATGTGTTTGCGAATGGCTTTACGTGTAAAAAGCCTGGTACATCTTTTACGCTATCCGACTGTAAAAGCTGGTTTCCGCATATTGATGTTGATTTAAGGTCCTTAATTCAAGAAATTCCAAATACTCAGATCTTTATTGATGCTCTAGCTTATGCTGCCATGGTAAAGAAGAATGACGCTTTAACGAAGAAGGCATCTAAATCTCGGGAAAAGACACGAACTAGAACAACAGAAAACGCAGAACGTATTGAGGATTTTGGTGAGAAAATTGGCGGCGCAAGGAAAGACTTTTTCTCTAAAGTATTGATTTACTCCGATCTCGAAGGCATGACCGAAGTCGAAAAAACGAACTCTGTGATGCGTGACAATATTTGGCCTTCCGTTACTGCTGACGATGCAAAAGCACTCGGTGTCGGTGCTGAGGCACTTTTTGCAATCCGGGTTCTTCGTCGGAAAATCAACTCGAATATTAAAAAACTGTACGAAACCGAAGCAAAATTTGCGAAAGACGCACTTCTTTATATTGAAACATTGACGGTTTTAAAGAATTCCATTTTTGCTGAACCACTTCCGAAGACAACGAAAGATGTCCACGATAGATACCTTCTAGCGCTAAGCGAATGCGACTTATTGATCTGTGAAACAAATACCAAAACAGGCAATATTGATTGGATCGAAACAACTGGGAACTGGCGAGATATATCAAGACTCTTTGGCCGGCAGTTCAATTGCCTGCTCTCCAGTTGGTACCACGAAGTGGACGCACCCATCCATCAGAAAATTCGCCATCGGGATCTTTTTCAGATCGAGGATGAGACGGAACTAGAAGAGAAAAAATGGGCAATTCTATTTCCCGAAAAATTTGTTGCTCCCCGTCAGAAAAAGTCAGAAAGTAGTGAAGACATTGATGCGGATGGTACAAAAATAGCGCACCTTGAAAACGTCAGAAAAGTTGGGGTTGATTGGCGTTGTCAACTCGATGTAACAGCAGAACAATTGATGGGAGATTTTGGATTTCGCGCTATTGAATTTGGAAATTGGTTGCCGCAACAAGAGCGCCAAGAAGTGATGAATCGCGCTTACGATGCGTTTTCGGCCTTAGTGTCCATTATGGATATAGGGAAGAAGAAAATTGGCTTTGATGGTGCATTGGCGTTAAGTTTTGGTGCCAGAGGGCGCTCAGGTGCCGCCGCACATTTTGAACCCGGTCGCGAAGTAATTCATCTCACCCGGATGAGTGGTGCAGGCTCACTTGCGCACGAATGGGGACATGCATTGGATTATATGTTGGCAAAGCACGCCATTGTGGCTATGCGCACAAATAATATGCAAATTTCTCAGTCCGGGCGTTTCATGGCGTCTCAGTTTTTTATTAATAAAGATCAGCGACGTGGCCGTCAAAAAATATATAACATCAGCATGGAAATGCCACGAGAGTTTGTCGCCGCAGGGCACAATGCGAGAGCACCACAATCAATAAGAGAATTTGGCGATGCCTGCCACGCTTTAGATGAGGCAATGCGTCGTATTTATATTCGAAAGTTTGACGATTCGGACGCAGAAAAGAAATGCGCGAACTCGCTAGTTCACAAAGTATCGATTCTAAAAGATAAAGTAGCCTGCGCGTTGATAGCAACTGGCGTCTCCCATTCTCAAAGTTGGGAGAATGCGGCTGAAATGATAGATTTGGCGTTGTCAGAAGGTAGTTTGCCTGAACTAGCTAAACATTTTTCGAATAGTGGCGACACTGCGTTTTCAGTGGCATTAGCTTCATCCATCGTCACTTTATCTGAACAAATGGTTCAAGCAAAGATGTGTGGTCCGAAACCGGAATTCTTTTGGCGTGATTATTTTTCATCTTCTGTTTTTCATACAAATTTTCTGCTCGCATCTGTTAAAAAGGATACAGCGCGTGGAGATTATTGGGCGACACCAGTGGAGATGTTTGCTCGTAGTTTCGAGACCTGGACTTATGAAAAAATGAAAGAGCGAGGTTGGATCGATGATTTTCTGGTTCGTGCAAATCGTGATGAATCAGCAGATGACGATCGCTATCCAAAAGCATTAGACCGAGTCCTAATAGTTAACTTGATGAACACGTTTTGCGTAAAAGCGAGTATTGCATTTGAAAATCAAAATAATCTGGACTTAAATGAAGTTTCTGAGATAGAAGATAGTGAAGTTTTTTCGGCGCGTTCTGGCCAACATTAAAGGGAGATGATATGACCGTATCAATCAATCAAGTAATCATTCGAAGACTCCGCTCATCAATGACTACTGTTCAACAAGAGTATTTCAATCGCGTTTTTGTTAATAATGAAAATTCGTCTGTTGTTCGTCGTGAAATGGAGTTGGGTGACGATATTGAAGAAAATATGTTGCGCTCGCTCCGTACACCTGTGGGAGTGACAAATGCAACAAACTAACTTTAGCTCAGAAATACGTGACCGAGATCCACTGCAGCTGGCACTCTTGGAAAGTGATGAAAATATGGATCGCGCTATTTCGCGTCTGGCGGCAAGTATGCTCAGGGAGGCCGCCATTGATATGGCACGCGGCAAGAAGGATGTTAAATTGGATGCTGAAATTTGGATCAATAACGGCCACGAAACACAGTTACCTTTCAACTTGTGCGTGAATAAAGTTTTTCCGGAAGATGTGTTTCCAAAAGACATCGTGCAGGTCGTAAAAGAGAGAATGTTCGCCGACCCCATTACGGTTGAGGATGCGATGAGTGAATATCTGACGAATGTTTCAAACAGAATTATCACTTTCACTAGAAAAACTTTTAAAACCAAATCTGAGCTTGAACTGGATGAGGATATGACAGTCGATCAGGAAAACGAATTGATGTCTTCACGTCCTTAATTTTTTACATTAAACTGTTCGTAGATATATAATTATATGAAATTAAATATTGATTCTCCAGCAGCCTTTCTCACGGCAATTTATGAGGAATTAAATATTAGATTTTCGCTCAATGGCACTGATCTAACGGTATCTGAAGTGTTTTCACCTAGAGGATTTTTGCCATTGGTCGCGTTTTATGCAATCCCACGTTTGCGTCAATATGCAAATGTGAACATTGATGTTGAATCCGAAGTGCAGTACACCGAGGATGAAAATGGAATTTTCGGAAAATCTATTTTTATGCCGGCTGAAGTACTACATAAACATCCTTTGTTTAAATATGTGTTGACGCAACTTTCAGTAGATTTGCTTTTAGATGGCACTCCTTTGTCATATGGAGTTAAAGCAAATCTAGATCAAATTTATGAATACTTCACAACGCCCCTTGGCGATCGCGAGACAAAAGAATGGAAGCCACGCAATCTGTAAATTCGATGGATGCCAACACTACTTCTTCGGCAAACGACGTAGGGAAGAGTGACGATAATTCATCGACTCTTCCCACCACAAAGGCCGCGACTGACAATCATTTTTTAAGCCTTGACATTAAAAAGCGATTGTCAGCATTGAAGGCTTTGCAACCGATCTTAGAAGCTGTGATCGCGAAACCAGGCACGGCTTCGTCGGACGCACTGAAAAAAAAGATTGTTTCTGAATTGCTCACGACGTCGGGTAAACACTTGCCTGCGATGGCTGAACTGGTATCTGCGGAAGGTCCTTGGGCAACCGCAATGACGGCAAATATTCTCAATGGAATGGTATGTGATGCGTGGAAGAACAGAAACAGTTCCGACATATCGGATTCAATAGCGTTGTTGACTGCTGTTGCCGGAATGCGTGAATTTAAGTCGTTTTCCGTGGAGATTGGTGCATTGGATTGGAACCATAGAATCAATGATCCATTGGATGGTATTTCTGCGATGCGATTAACCGCTATGGACGCAAGCCAGCGTTTTATCGACAACGTGAGAGAGTTCGATTTCTTTCAAGAAGATCATGCGGAGTTGATCGCCAGACTGCTCAAGCTAACGCACAAGTTGGCATTTTCTAGCGAAGATGATGTGCGCTCTATTGCACCAAGCGCTGCCATAGGGTATCGACAATCGCTTCTAAATCGCGCTAGCGCCATCGTTTCTGCCGAATATGAGCGTATTGCTCGTTTTAACAAAGGACGACTTGATGATTTGGCGTCTACAAATGTAGCAAAATTCGACGCCGCCAAAAACGATTTAAAAAAGGGCGGTATTGAAACCGTCATGACAGTTGTTGAGAAATATTCACAATCTAGTTATGCCGCGTTGATTGCAGCTGCTGATTCGTATGCAGAAATGCTGACGCAATATGGAAATGATCAACCGAACGCAGAAAAAGACAAAAACAAAGGAGCATGAAAATGTTAATACGAAAATTTGTGATCGCCGTCCTGGTACCTATCCTAACACTACAAGTAAACGCGGGGACGGTTACTTGCGGGACAGGTCAAAAAATGGCTGACTCAGGAAACTCCGCAATGAACAGAAGTATGAATGCGATCGATGGATATGTAGCGCGAACACAAGACTCTCTTCGTGATGCAAATACCCAATGCTTCAATATGCTCAAGTCAATACCAGCTATTGTTCCTGGCACTTCGGATCTCCCACTTCCTTCTTTAGTCGGTCCCATTGTCTCCCGCGTCATGGGTCAGGTCATTAACAATCAATTTTCAAGATTTTGTGACCAGGCGAGAGTGCGAGCCGGTGACACTCTAGGAAAAATCAATAATGTTGGAAATATTATTCAGAACCCGACTCAAACGATCAACAACATTGTTACGCCAATGGCCGCGCAGGTTCCTTCGAATTCAATTTTAGAAACCGTCAGGAGCATTTTTAAATGAGACTCCGAAAAAAAATCATTGCAATCTCTGTCGCCGGATCGTTAATTGTGACATCCGGTGGGGCGTGGGCGTATTTAGGTGTTATGGATACCAATGTGACTGACATCGCGACTGCAATTTGGCAGGAAGCGATGTTAGCAGCGGCCAATTTAACTAACTATAATTTCAATACCACCATAGGCGCGATCAATCAAACTGCCGCCGCCGTAGGTGCCAGCTCGGACAAGGCGATGGCAGCAGCCGAACAACAAACAAAACAATTACAGGATGGGCAGTTAGAAGCCATTAGGATTAAACAGAATGCGGAGGTCGCCGATAAATATCAATTAGCGGCGGATCCGTGTACCACTGGCAGTATGTCTGACATCATCGATGAGACGGGACGTAGTGTGGCGGGGTCCTATGGCCGCTTTGGTAGTGGCGGTGGCGGTGGTCGCGTACAACCTGGCACAGCAGCAGTAGCACTAGCGGTGAGAGAAGTGGGACCCGCAAATAGTCCATCGCGAGAAATTAGCAATGCGCGTACAGCAAAACAGCATGTCGACGGCAATTTGTACTGTACCGCAGATGAATCTAATGGACCCGGAACCAAACAATATTGCAGAGGCGAGGGTGGTTATCCCAATGGCGACGTTGATCCAGAGACATTATTTAGAGGTGCTGGCTCAGTTAAACGAGGTATCGCGACAAGAACATTTGACGACCGCCAAATGGATGCGGTCAATGCGTATTTACGTAATATTGGCGGTGGCTCTGCGCTTGGTGCAGCACTGACCGAAAAACAGGCCAAAAGTGCATTTGGTGGCCAATATTTTGGTCTACAAAAAGAGTTGGAACAAGTTCTTTTATTGGCAAAAGAGCCATTCACTGAATCTGCTGCCAACTCAACTCCGCAGGCCATCACAAAAACCTTGATGAGTACCATTACGGTCAATTCACCAGGCGCCAAGGATTTCTACAATAAGCGTGCAGCAGCGGCAGGCGGATATCCCAAAGGAATATCGTGGATGGACTTAATGGATATCGACGTTATGCGTCGATATGGGAACGCTGAATGGTATACCGCAATGTCGGCGGCTACACCTGAAGCGGTAGCGCGTGAATCTATGTTTATGCAAGCACAGTCCAATTACCTCGCGCTAGAAAACTTAAAACGTCAAGAAAAAATAGGCATCTATCTTGGCGCAATTTTAGCGTCACAGGCAAGACAAGAATATATCCCCAAGCTGGAAGCCAAACGCGGTGAAATGCAACGTGCAGGTTTTTAAAGAGGTGCAAAAACTATGGATCAAGAAGAAATCGAAGCCCTGATTAAGGCAATGATCGAATCAGGTGAGGCCGAAACGGGGCTATATAACGCTGGGTTGCAATACGTTGTTGTTGATGTTGTCAACGACGGAAAAGCTGACAAAGTAACTTTCCAATGGTTTGGCGAGATGAAACTTGTTGACGATTTGGTTTGGCGTAAATCTATCGAAAAAATTGTATGAAAAATTTGAAACAAGCTGAAGCACTCTTTGACGCAGCTATCGTTGCCTTGCCTATGCCATATAAGGCCCTATTAGTTGCATCAGCGTTCTCAGCATTGAATGACACTAAGGCTGTCAAGTTGGTTGCTGACGAAAATGATTGCGCTGTGCCAGCGGAGCTAGCTAAAGCGGCCGGTATTTTTCTCGATCTTAGGGTTTTATTTGATGGCGTCGATTGGCAAACACAACTATATCAACACATCGATGTTGCGCGGATTATGAATGTAGACACCGGAAAATGGAATCCTCCATTCTCTACAAAATCTCAGGATCATCAATCACTTGGCAAGCTGGTTGACAACGTACGCCTACTCTTAAGCGCTATTGAAGAGGGAGATCCCCAGACTATTTCAGAGCACTATCAATTTGTGAAACGTGAATTGCCTTTGGAAGACAATGATTCAAATGCTGTGGTCGATCATGACGACGACAATGAAGATCCGAATGCCGTTCGGAGTAGTCCTTAGGTCTCTAAATAATGACGACTGATCGTTACAATAAAATTTTGAAAAAGAGCGTAAATAATGGGCGACAGCAACAGTCAAAAGCCAAGTTTTAATATTAAATCATATTGTTTAAGAATGGCTTTGAGCCAGTTTCTTTCAAATTGGGACGAAACGCGCCAAGACGAAGTGATAGATGCTATGTACTCTGATGATGAGGAGTTAATTGAGGAGCTAAAGATAACTGTCTGGGATCCAATATCTGATCACCCATTGAAAAATGTGGCCGGATTTATCATGGATGCAGAACACACACTTGAATTTCAGCTTGCGCACGTAATTAATTCGGTTACTGATCCCATGACTGAATTCACCGATAACGTACGCAAATTAGTGGTATCAATTGAACGAAACTACCCTGACGATATTGCAAAGCAAAGTGCAATCGTAAAAGCGATGCTTCCCGCTGAGGATGATGATCATCGTGTGCCAGGTATTGCCCCTTAACACTGATTTAGGACATAGGATTTTTCATGGAGATTTTAGATATTTCGGCACCAACAAGTAACGGAGTCGGTCACATTGAAGGCTGCCTTTTTGACGCAGTGACCGTAACTGGAGATGGACCTTCCAGAAAGTTACTTTTTGCTAGTCCCCACGGCATTCTTCATTTCATTAAAATTGAAGAGTCGTATGGGGAGCGGTCGGCTACTCTCTTAGTTCAAAAAAATGACGATAATCCTGAATATTCGGATCTAGTTTTTAATGCCAAAACCATCTTAATATTTGCAAATAATGAATTGGCAATGAAAGCTTACACAGACGCATATCATATTTTGTTAACAGCGTTTGACGGCGACCACAAGGATGATGATGCTTATTCGGGCGTGAGATCATCGCAACCGCATATTGATAATGGGAAACATATTTCACCAGTCTTGATAGTGTTGTCAATTCTTACTGCAATAATAGTGTGTGTATTTTTGATTTCAATATCGTTACGACTTGCCGGTTACCTTGTTCCCTGGGAACAATCAGATAGAAATCATGAAGTTACGCCCAGCGCCAAAACTTATTTAAGCATGGACCCAATTGTGCAATATCCAGATACTGACAATTCTCTATCAGAAAAAAAGCCCTTGAGTTCGACCCTTCAAGCAGATAGCACTGCTAAAAAATAAAGGGGATGGGCACACATCGTAGAATATTCTGCACATCGCCGTAGAATATTCCATTGCTTGGGGCTTGAAGTATTTACTGTATTTAAACACAGTAAATACTTCAATTTAATTCGTTTGCATTTGACTCATGAGAGCCTGGGTGTTTTTATTGTTGGATGAGTGGAGTCCTGTTCAAAAGTGGCGACAAGGTGGCAGGCGACCGCTGTTTGGTTGTAAAAACCCACATTAATTGAGAACATCCGAATTAAACGATAACAATCCATATTAAACGAGAACATTTTTTGTTCCTAAAATGATGTACTCTTTCAATTTTTCACGCAGTAAATCCGGCACGCCAGTGCTGATTTGCACGTTCTATAGGCCGCAAAGCTGCGCCCAACTTCAATCTTATCAAAATTGATAGTATTATCAATTTTGATAAGATTTCTTTTTGTGGGTAGTTATTTCATGAACTTCTGCATACGCGGTTAATATTCTGTATCGATAATGTGCTCGTCAATTTCAACCGCATTTATGAATCCATTCAAATAATCGTTTCAAATTTCAATTTTTAATATATTATTTCGTAGAGATATATCTTTACGTAGTACAAAATTGAAATTTAGGAGTTTTTCATGAGCCTCGCAGTGTACGCCGGAGTTGAAGTTTCTCCTGTTGTGGGTGTGGACGATGATGGTAATGAATTATCGAGAGATGCTGCCGCCAGCAGAGAGTTCGGAGGGCAGCTAACGGTAACGAAAGATGAGAATAATCCAAATATATTTATGTGGTCGGTTTACGGTGAATGTGACCCAAATCATCCGGAAAATTGCGACTTTGGTGGTGTTGAATGGATCGCCGATTTTCCAACCAAAAAGTTAGCCAATGACTTTGGTGTAGACCTGCGAAATAGAATACATTTGGCAAAACAGAATGAATTGGCGAATCCCCAGTTTTCCGCAACTCGGTCACCTGGAGCAAGAATTACCTTTAATCAAAACACCCTTTACGGTGAGTCCATAGAATTTTCTTCAACGGTTTCTCGTTCGCCTTTCTCCGGTCGGCTGCGCATGACAACTGAAGATCACTCAAGCCCTTTCGACTTAGACTCCGAGACTATGTATGTGCGAGTTTCAATTGACAAGCCAACAAGCGGATCGCAGCGCAGTTCATCCGCGCCAATCGACAACTATTTATTAACCGGGGACCAATGGCGTGACCTAGAAAGTTTAGGGAAATTCGCAGAATTCGTAAAACTTGTTTCCCTGGACGGTAATGTATCTAGCGCACTTGAGCATTGCATTCCCGGTGCCATCGCTGTAAAGACATCAAGGGTACCAGAGGCACGAAGCTTAGATTTTAGCCTTGAAAAGGCTAGCCAGGATATTGGTGATGATTTACACAATGGAGTTGATGCATTGCGATCAGATATTGCAAAAACGATCGAAGCATCTCACAAAATGCGTAGCAAAGTTCGACCGGAATATGTCACGTGGATTATGTGTTACGCGCCAAAAGCAGTGCTTGAAAAAGACACTTTTCAACGAGTGACAGCCGACGCAAAAAAAGATATGACGCATGAGCAATGGAGTGCGTTGCCTTCATCGGCGCTCGTTTATTGGCCGGAGAATTCCGACGAACCAATGTCAAAAAATGAATTCGTAGAAGTGGTTGATCGTGAATACCCATCTCAAACCGAAGCAATGAAAGAGCACGCTGCATTTCAATTACTTCAGATCTGCGATTGGCAACATCCGGAAACGATTATTTCTGAGGAAACTGACGACATAGCCGCAATCTTTACTGCTTATGAATTGGTGGTGACGGTCGATTCCAAAATAACCCGAGAACTTGTAAAGAGCGGTCTTAAAACAGCAAAAGAAATGGCGGAACTACAGAAAGATTTATTCTGTTTTGATCACATCGAAGTGGTGGATTTTGAAGGCAATGTCTTGCATCAATTGACTCCAGAAGATTTGCAAAATAATGACGTAGCGACGAGGTGCTGAAATGAATGAAGGTAAATTAAAAAAAAAAGCAGCAGGCTTACCAGTTGGTTTGCTGTTTGTTGGCATGAAGCCCCTACAGCATTTTGATTCAACAAGCCTAGCGATAGGAAGGTCCGCCAGGCTTGCGTTATTCAGTTTTCGAGCGAAGAATCTCTCGGATAGGATGGATGAAGCTGAACTCGTAAAATCACGGCTACAAGATGCGTTCGCTAGGTTGGATCATCGTAAAGATAGTATTACTGCCGTGGTAAAACATGGTGGGACGCTTGTAACGCTTTTTAAGAAATTAAACGATGAGGCACTCAACATTGGAGCAATCTCCAAAGAAGCATTCAATATTCTTGACGCTGTTAATGGCGAAACGATGGAGCGGATTGCGGGCTTCATGCCTACAACCATGAATCAAGCGCATAAAGTATTTCTATCCACTTTGGATTCCTCAAAATTGAATGGCGCTCACGGAGTCATTCAGCTCAAGCAATTATGTTTTGAAATGGAATCGCTTACTGACTTCTGGCGCAATAAAGTTGTTCAAAAAGTTGATTTTACTTTGGACTCAATCCATCAACACAACGCAGAAGTTATTCCTAGTTCCACGCGTCATCAATTAGTGCGTGGATAAATTTACTCTGACATAACAAAACTACAAACTTCACTGCAAAAGGACCATCCCATGTTTTTCAGAAATCTTCAGATCTATCAAATTTCAGTTGCGAAGTTAAGACTGATTCAAGAAAAGATGGAATCGATGCTGTTAGCGCATGCATTTCAGCCATGCACGAGCATGGATATGATTAGTTCGGGTTGGATTTCACCATGCGACAACGGGAAATTCGTTCATCACGTTGATAGGCAATTATTGCTCCGATTCGAGACCGAGAAAAAATTACTGCCAGCCTCGGTCATTACGCATTTCACAAAAATGAAAGCGTGCGAAATTGAGGAGGAGCAAGGCTTCAAGCCTGGACGAAAGCACATGAAAGAACTCAAGGAACGGGTCACAGACGAATTACTGCCACGGGCATTTAGCTTAACTGGAAGCGTTCTGGTTTGGATCGATTCAGTCAATGGCTGGTTGATCTTTAATACGTCATCACCAACCAAGTCGGATGAAATTATCAAAATGTTTTTAAAATCTTTTAACGACATTGGACTTGAAAGTGTTCGCGTTAAGATCTCGCCTCAGCAAGCCATGACGTCCTGGCTACTCGGAAATGAGGCGCCGAAAGGCTTCACGATCGATCAGGATACCGAGTTAAAGGCGCATACAGAGGACAAAGCGACAGTGCGGTATGTAAGACATAGTTTAGACGCTGACGATGTGCACCGGCATATTGCCGCAGGAAAAGAATGCACAAAACTCGCGCTAACCTGGAACGATCGAATTTCGTTTGTGCTTACGGATACTTTGGCGATTAAAAGTATTAAACCACTCGATATTCTAAGTGGAGAGGCAGACGCCCAACCACGCGACGAAGGAGAAAGATTTGATGCGGACTTTATCTTAATGGCCGGCGAACTCTCGAAAATGCTTGATGATTTGTTCTTTGCTCTGGGCGGATTAATATTGGAAGACAGTGACGAAAAAGCTGCGTAACGCAGACGATCAAATGGAAAATTTCGGAAGACGTAATTAATGCCATTTCGAAAGACCATGGGCTTCAAGGCACAACATCGATCCACCTACGACAGAGTGAGTTTGACGGTGAAGATTCCGACCTATCCATTCGATAAGTAACTTCTTGCCGTTTCTGTTTAATCCACTATCATGGTCTTTATTGCCTAGCTACCTATATGACGGACAGTGAGATCCTTGCGGAACTTGGGTCTCGTATGCGTCAGCGTCGCTTAGACAAAAATATGTCTCTCGATACGATGGCGACTAAGTCCGGCTTAAATAAAAAAACTTTAGCAAAATTGGAAGCCGGCGAAGATATTCGCATATCGAGTTTTATTAAACAATTTCGTGCCCTTGGTATGCTTGGAGGCTTAGATGTTGCAGTGCCTGATACCCTGCCAACAATGAATGCATTTAAAGCGCCATTACAATTGCGCCAAAGAGCGTCCCGCCCTAGAACTAGAAAAGAATCTACCTGATGTAAATAATCTTGACATAGTAACGCTACGTTACTATACTCAATTGAATTGAAGGCTAAACGTTATTAGCTAGAGATTTTGAACGAATTCGGTTCAGTCTAAGTTTTACATGGACTGCGATAAGTTGATTGGCGTTGCTAAGGCAAATTAAGAGGACAAAAGTGAATAATCAAATTAATACTCAAAATAATCTCCTGGACGAACCACCAATTCCGGTCAAGGTGCAAAAACGACTAGCTGAGACAGCGGCGATAAAGCAGCTCCCGAAGTTAATTGAGGCATTCCAATGGAATCAAAAAGATCGTATTTCGGTGGTCGGTGAGAGTATTGCTAGCGCTGTAGAAGCCCACCATCCAGATGTGTCGAAGAAGATTCGATCAATGTTCGGCAAAGAGATGCGGCAGTTGGCCGTCAAGCCCGAAAGACTTCTGGAATTTGAAGAGGCAAGGCACGGTTTTGACGCTGTCATTCTGCCGCTTGAAATTCAACGAGAGTGCATGGAAATTGTTGCCGAACATAACCGTAGCAGTGATCTGGCGGCGTATGGATTGGTTCCTCGACACAAGGTGCTTTTGCATGGAGCACCTGGTAACGGTAAAACGATGTTAGCCGAGGCACTTGCGTTCGAGTTGTCAATCCCATTTCTTCGCGTCAAATACGGTGGGCTGATTGACAGCCATCTTGGCGAGACAGGCAAGAACCTCCAAAGTATTTTTGAATATACGAAGACTGCTCCGTGCGTCTTATTTTTGGATGAGTTTGACGGCATTGGCATGGACCGGAACGACAACCGGGACATTGGCGAAATGCGGCGAGTAACCAACCAATTGCTCATTGCTATTGAACGCATTCCATCGTCGTGCGTGCTTGTGGCAGCGACCAATGCTGACAGCTTGCTCGACAGTGCCCTCAAGCGTCGCTTCGATTTTGTTATTGAAGTGCCGACACCGACCGTTGAGTTGCGTTTTCAGTGTGCTCGGAAGGAGCTATCTCCAAGCATCACTCCCGGACACGATGTGCTTCATTTAGCTGACCGTATTGCGCTTATGGATCTATCTAACCTGTCTGCAGTCGTAGATTTTTGCAAGCGAATCCGCCGCGATCTTGTATTGAATGCCGGGGCAGGTCTTGATACTTTGGTCGGCCCGGCCTAAAGGAATTAAATGATGAGATGGATATTCGTTGTGTTTGGACTACGGCTACTTGACAGTAAGGCCGGCGTCGCCACGCTATTGGTATTGTGTGGATTCTTGACGCTCATTTTTGCGTTTGCAATCAGAGGTCGCACATCATCCGTCACGTTTGTGTTATTCATCATTTGCTTGTTTTTGGCGAGGCGTTTTTTTAAATTAAAATAGAGAAAAGTCGTGGAAGAGTTTGAACATTTAAAATTTCGGTTTTCATTGAAGCGTATCATTTATAGAATTCCAAACGGGAACAGACATGTTGAAACCATATTTTGTTGAGCTGAAGGTCACGGCCGTGGTAATGGCCGACAGCCTTCTGCAGGCGCATTTAGTCGCGGAGGAAAATTCTTTCGAGATAGTTCGCGATAGCGAGTTAAGTACAGATGCAGCCGTACCGATCGAAAGTCTCGAACATTTGGCTAGATTAGAGCCAGAGTGGACTGGCGATTGCATACCTTATGGCGGCGACAAAAACACTCCGCTCAAAGACTTGATACCCTTGTCGAGCCCTCTGAAAGATATCCATACGATGGATATCTTTGAAAATTAGATATTAGGAATCCTTATGCATTTAACTACGAGATAGGTAGAACGGATGGATTTGACGAATACACGAATCCCTGGGTTGTTCGAACGCTGGATCTCCATAGAACGTGCGAGTGGTCGTCCAATGGTTGATATACTCGCTGATTTGAATGCTGTTGCTGGAACAAATTACAAGCACAATTGGCCGTCCGTTGTGGCAGGACGGGGCTACGAGTTGGAACGTTGTCCTGTCACAGTTCGGCGTTACATGATGCGCAAAGTTCTGGCAGATGAGTTAGCGGCGATGAACATCGAACTTCCCAAAAATAAATTAGACAAGTTAATTCTGTTCTTGACATAGTAACGCACCGTTACTATTATGGAGCCACGTTCAGACAATCTTAGGAGAACTAACATGGCGAGAGAACTTGGAAATTTACACTTGAAGGTTGGCGGCGAACATAGAGTTATTAAGACCAGTAATTTTTGTCAGTTCGGTGACGGCTTTTCATTTTGTGTTGTGGAAGAACTTGAGGCATTCCAGGCCGCGTTTTGTTATCAGGGCCATCGTGTCAAAGTCGATCAAGCAACGCCAGGTTACGGTTGGCTTATTCAGGTGTATAACAAATAGGAAGCAATATGCGCAATGTGGCACAAACAACCTGCGATGCAACTAACGTTGGAAGCGCAGGCGTGATGAAACCTGATAACTCAGATGGTGGGACTCTAGAAGGATTTCAAACTGTCGTCGCCGAAGCTGAAAGAATGAGCCATGAAGGACTCATTCACATCAAAGAAATGCACAAAGAAAGTTGGTCTGGCAATCGTTACGTCACGATCATTTCATTTGTACGTCTGAAATAAACATGAGCAATTTCAGAAATAAAACCAGAAGTGCGTAATATCGTTGAGGGACAAAAAATGCGAATTCTACTTGATACACACACATATTTACTATGGCTTAGTTCAGAACTAGCGGAAATTGCTCGCACAAAAATATCACTGGCGACCGATGTTTTTGTGAGCGCAGCATCAATATGGGAGGCATCGATTCTTATCCACAAAGGCAAACTTGATAATGAGATTGGTACACTAGTACGAGCTATTGAGCAAAATGGGTTTAAGGAATTGCCTGTTACCGCTGCGCACGCTGCTATGGTCGCGCACCTTCCCGATCTCAACGATGATGAGTTTGACAGAATTCTAATCTCACAGGCTGTGTGCGACCGATTGTATTTTTTCACTCACGACGAAGTCTTGGTGGGATACTCAGAGCTTGTTGTATTAATTTAGAAACGCAAAGTTATGTGACGCGAATGATGTATCTCAAAATGTTTTCTTGATCGGTCAGAATATTCGCGACAGCAACAACCAAAGAGGAAAATTGTGATCTGTGCCAACTGCAAATATGAAGCCGCAATAACCCTTCATCCATGGGCATCTACGCCACATTGGTTATTTCACAAATTCACTGTAGGGAATACAGATTGCTTCACATGCCCAATCTGTTGCACAAGAATCACAAAAAAACGTTAAATCAAAGGAACAATCGTGAGTATCGAATACATTCGAAAGACCTACGGAGTGCCAGCAAAAATTGGTGGTCGCGTAAAGTTTATTGATGATCGTGGCACAAATTTTTTTTGTACGATCAAATCAGCTCTGAATGGCCGTCTGCGGGTGTTGGTCGATGATCGAGTCCCCAATTATCGTGGCAGAATGATTTTGCATCCAACGTACAACGTTGAATATCTTAAATGAGGAAAAATATGAACAACACATGCAGAGAAAAAATCGAAGAATATAAGAACGCGACCGGGCACGAATTTGATGCCGCAAGATACCCAACACCGTCAGTTGTTCCTCCAAACTTATTGAAGTTGGTGGCAACCATAAAAGTATTATTTGCCGACTCAAGACAGATCGAAATTGTTAGTTCCATCAGAAATCAACCAAAAATTGGTGACCCGTTTTCTCTTGAAAATGACTCAGAGGCACTGCTAATAGAGGTTGAGCACCTGAAGAACGAACAGGCCGCCTGGACACCTTTCATGTAATGGGACGAGTATTAACGCACAGATCCAGTAGAGCGGGAAAGTATGGTGAATGAAATTGGTAGCGCTACATATCGCGTATTAATTGAGATTACGAAGTCGTATGAGTTTCTCATCACTGCCGAAAATAGTGATGCGGCGAAAGAGTTGGGAATCGCAAAGGCAATTACGCACCAACATATACCAAAGAACTCAAAAACCAAGTGCGTAAAAGTACAACTGGAAAACTGAGGTTCATATAGGGAGTAACGCAGTATGTTTGATATTTTGGACGTTCAACTTTTTGTACCGCTTGGCACCGCAACTGCTGACCATCTTGTCAATCTTGAATTTGCATTGGGTTCTGAGTTTCAGTTGAAAGAGATTGATAGCACAGGACCAAAAACACTCCGTGTAAACATTATTTCCCCAGAAGCGGAATTTCCGTCAATTGACGATCTCGAAATTGCAATTCGTCGTCGTGCGCCGGAAGTGCAATTTCAATGGCAGAGATTTGGTGGTGTTCGAACGGGTGAGACAATGACTGTCCACTACTAATGTGATTGATCAACCTCCACTGATCCAGCCAATTTCCCCTGATGATTAGCTCCCGTCTGCGCGTACGATCGCCAAAGAAGGTAGATGCACATCTAAGCGTGCTCCTTCGATATTTGGAATTGAGTGAACAAAGCGTAGTGTCACTTAAGTACAAGAAACCAGATCATTTTTTACCTGAAGGCGCCATGTGTCATTTCAATGCTTGGCTAAAATGGGAAAAAGATGAGGGGAGCGTACAAGCTGGATGGATTCTCGGTCAAGACAAAAATGCACAATTTTGTGAAGCTATTTTTCACTCAGTCTGGAAAAGCCCCAATGGTGACCTCATTGATGTAACTCCCAGGCAGGATCAAGAAAAACGCATTCTCTTTGTTCCGGACCACATTCGTCATATAGAACTCACTGAGCATAATGGACACCCAGCAATTAATACGTATGATAATGTGCGACTTCAAGGGGAGCATCTCATTACGCCACTAACTCCAATGTTAGCTGTGATGGAATCCGATTTTGTGCACATTCATAAACTTTGGCCTTGGTAGATAGAAGAAATTTTCAGCATCTTCACGCTAGCATCTCATCGTATTCATCCTGCAAAGTAGGTATTTCAAGTACCGTCGAAAACCATTGCCATAATTCCCAAGAATTTTTTTGCATTTCTTCTTCGAGGAACAGAATGTCAGCAATGAATGGTGTCACTATTCCATAATAAGATGCTTCAGGACCGATAGGTGTGAATCGAAAACCCATGCCAGCAAGTTGCCTGGCCAGCGGCAATTCCATGGACGCATACCAGTATCGAATGCCATTGACTTTACAATGTTGGTACATTGCACGAAACATGGATAGCAAAAGCAATTGATTTCCAGCCAAGCGGCTATTTTGCAATTGCAAAGTTGTTTTTTGACGTGGAATCACCCCATCGATATCCCCTATCAAATCGGCAGGTACGCCAAGAAACGAATCCTTCTGACGATTACGCCTTACTTTGTTAAGCATTAATCTTGATATTTCAACAGCCTCTGCTCTCAATGGGGCAATAAAGTCAGGAAAAGTCGCACAATGCAACTGAAATGGGAAATCTTGTCCGGTCGTCGGCGTGACTAATCGCACACAACCTAAAATAATGTCGTCAGGCGAATAGCACGCAATATGGGCGGCACGAGCATCGTATTCATCATATTCAATGCATTCCGGATAGTCGACCGCAGGAAGGAAATTCTTTTCTTTGCAGTAAACATCAAATCGTAATTTGAAAATACTGTCCAATGCGGCCGTGTTGGCTACGCCTTGAAATAGTTCGGTTCGCGGAGCGGCATTTTTTATCGCGGCGAGTCGTGCCTCACGGGAGGAAAATAGGTCGCTGTCATCGTTACGTAAGAATTTCATTTTCTGGCTCTTTCATATGGCGGTTTTCGGAATTGGCAGTGAAATTTTGATTCAATAATTTCTTTCGTCGAGAACGGCGGTCAATGAAGTGTTGGCCCAAAGATTCCTTAGTAATGGCCGCAATCGCTCTGGAAGCTTCAATCATGCGCAGCGACATGATGTGTCCTTGTGTGATGCTGCAATGCTCATGAGGAGGCGTGGTTAGCGTCTCCAGGTCATTGCGGGAGGTGTGGCAAACTGAATTAGTGTGTTGAATAATTGATTGCATTGGGATTTGAAATTTGAAATTCAGGTATTTAGTGATTGGTAAATAGTTTCTTAAGATCTGGGTAATCCAACAGCACCTCATTAGGAACCTCATCGCCGCGATTGAGCGCGTTCGAAACTTCGTTTTTATGAAAAAGAAAAGCGACATCGGTATCGAACGTTTTGGAGAAAATGACGTTTTTGCTGCCTGGAAGGGTGAAAAAAATTAGATGATTTTTGAATGGTTTCATTAGGTCTTGTACTCCGGACTCAATCCATTCCTTTCGATCGATGGTTTTGGGAAAATAACCTCGATCAAAAATTCGACCAAGTTCATTTTCTAGTGCGGTTTCGTCACTATGAAATTTTGTATTAAATAGAAGAGGATCATTTATCACGATCAAATGGGGAATCTCCCTTCTTGTATCTGGTTTGTCCCGGATTTCACTTACGGGGATAACCAGGGTATTTGCCCTGAACTCGCCAATTGTTTGAGCATGAACCGGAATCGTTGAAAGGCATTTTGAATAGACTTCTTTTATCGCCTCCTCGCGTAGCATGCCGCTACCGAGAATTTCCTTTTCATCGGTAATAACCTGATGAATCACATATAAATTTTCAGGTGACGAATCAACTGCCCATGACAGTGAAAGACCAAAGCGTTTTGAGATCGCCACTAGGGCTCTCTTAGCCTCTACTTCATCTAAGTTCCCATGTTTCGGTCCAAACATCTTTAGCATTAAGTTTGATGGCTTCAGTTTTAAAACTGTGAAGTGCATGAGGAAGGACAGAGGTGATTTCATCGATGTAAAATCCTTGTGCGAAATTGAAATTTCGTGAACGGGCAAACTGAAGTAAGTCCTTTGTTTCAACGCCTTCTGCAAGGGTTTGAATGCCGAGTGAAACGCATTTTTTTAAAAAAATATCGGTGGAACTTCGTATGCACTCATCGAGCATCATGGAGATCAAAAGATCTTTATCTATTTTTACGATTTCAACTTTTGATAGCTCTTCAACTCGGAGATTGCCGTCTCTGCCGCTTCCATAATCATCAATCGCAAATAAGACGCCTTGATCTGCAAGTCTGTTAACTTTTATGGCGGATGCCGCGTGTATCGCTTCTTCGCTTTCGGATTCTGTCAGCTCAAAATAAATCCTATTTTTTCTTGTAAGGTCAATAAACTGCTCATCAGGGATATCAAGTAATCCTTCATGGCTCAAATTGACGAATAGAGACGTCGAATGCATCTGATTGAGAGACAAATATGAAACGACTAATCGATCAACTTCCAACCACGGTATTTTTTTTTCACCTCGAAAAAGAATTTCATAACCAAATATCTCACCATCAATTAACCTAAGAATGGGTTGCAACTCGAAGTAAGCCGCACCGTAATTATGTGAAGTCACTGTGAAATATTTTTTATTGCCCAGATTCGTATTCATCGAGTGTTGTATTCTTAATTTGTTAATTGTTGATTCGTAGATACACTAACATACGAAGAATTTTAAGTGTTTATCGCATCACGAGCAAGAAACTTCTATTGCTATTTAATTTGGCAATGAGAAATGAATTTTTCATAGTCTCATTGCATTATTTTATGGAAGTGACGATTTATGAAGCGAATTTTGAAACGATTCATATTTAGTATATTATTATATCTACGGTAAAGTAATTTTACTTGAATGTTCTCTTTGGGCATCTTGCCCACAATAATGAAGGAGTGATGATATGGGCCTGAACATAGCAAATGAAGATGTACGAAAAGAACCAATTCTGCGGAATGAAGACTTCAACTTGGAACTCAATGATGGCCCTTTAAATGCAACTGCAGGCTATGACGTAATCGAGGCCAAGATGGAGGAGTTCGAAGAGGCCGCTTTGCTTAACGTGAACGAATCAACTTTAGCCCTTCGTTTGGCAAGTAACAGGATTCGTGCGTTAGAAGATTCACTTGCGGCCGAAAAGGCTCTTACCAAAGTGAATGCCGCAAAATTGGATGTTTTGGATTCCCGAATTGCCGCTCTTGAAGGCGTATTATCTTTCCGCAATGGAAACGTAAAACAAGCCGAAACCCTGTTTGATCGCAGTTCGAAATCGATGGAAAATGCAAAAGAAAAGCTTGAAGTATTTGCTGAAAACATCAAAAACAGTCCATTTATTGAATCGGTTCTATTGAAAATAGATGCCACCAAAACGCAGGCCAGCCAAAAAATCAAGACCGGGCAGGAAGTCACCACCGCATTTATTGACGAAGTGAGGCGAGTCGCCAATTTCATGGGGAAAATGGCCGCTGTGATCAAGGGCATTCCCGCGAAAGTCATTAGTACTGCCAAAGCGAAAGCGATCAGCATTGCAGATGCTAGCGCCGAAATAATCCAATTTACGATCCATGAAGCTAAGGAAATGCGTGATCGCACGGTTGTTGCGGCAAGTTCGCGAATCTCGACCGTTGTTCAGGCGGGTGACGCTTTTGTCGCCAAAACCGTCAATGTTGCAAAAGCGACCGAGATGACGGCAACATCATTTGTCAGCGGTTTGGCTAGAAAGGCGATCGCCGGTATTGAATCCATTACAGCAGACTTTTCCGCCAACTTGATGGAAATAGAGAAGGCAGACGCTTCAAAAAAACATGAATCCACGATAAATAATGGATCACACATTGCGCATGAACATTCTGAAGAAGAAAGCGCCATCGGTCCAAAGCATTAATATTTCCATTTCAATTTGCTTATCGCCCTACGAAGCACCTGTAGGGCGTTTCTTTTTGATTTGAATTATTTGACACGGTTAAATTTTAATGTATCGTATAAATCAATATGATTAAAAGGAGACTGAAATGAGTAGTTCAGAAGAATTGCAATTAACACTTAACAAATTAGCCGACCAAGCGCGAAATTCTTGGCCTGGCGCAGTGGGTGAAGGGCGAGCCAACGATCTGTTAATGTTTATCACGAAAACACTGTGTGAATATTCTCGAATATTGGGTCAATCAGAGCCAGATATATTGATGGCGATCGAGGCAAAGCGAGACTACTCGGCATCCAATTATTATCAGGAGGCGAATTTCCCAAGTTTGGAGAGCGTGGTTCTATTTGATGATATTGAAGCGTTTAAAAAGCGCTATCCGTCTGGAAAATATCGGTGCCCATCATGTTCTGGCGAGTCAACCAATCCGTATGAGTGCAACGCTGTTTCATCAACTAAAAAAGATCCATGCAACTGGAAATCGTATGGCCTATTTGGAACGCTAGGAAAAGGACTAAGAGTGGCCCTAAAAAACGAGTTCTTATCTCGTCCGAAAATTGACGAAATTTTTTCTCCAATCGAAGTTGTGTCCTAACGTGACCAGAAACTATGCCAGATTTTGAACGCCTAACTAGAAGCCTTGAGGAACACGTCGCAATTACGCCAGAACAGAAAGCATACGTCCGTGGCAAACACGCTGGTGAAGATGCTGCTCGTTGGCAAATCGCGAAACTAATTGCCTTGCTTGCGATAGTGTTCATTCTCGTACTTATTATTGGAAAATAGACAGATGAATAAATTGTCCGATGACGTCATGCGCCGAATCAAGAAAATTTTGGCGTTAGCAGAACGAGGTGTAGACGGAGAGAAAGCAGCTGCCGAAGCCATGCTGGCAAAAATGCTTCTCAAATATGGCCTTACTTTGGAAGATGTCAGCCAAAATGACGCAAAAAGGGCTTGGGTCGAGTTGACTTATTCTGGCGAAAATGAACGCATCTTGTTAGCTCAGATAGTTAGGAAGGTGACCGGGAAGAACGAAATCATGGTGCGATCTGTCAAACGCGTTAGAACAAAGTGTTCCTACGAATTGACTCCGGCTGAACATATTGAAGTGGAATTCATGTTCGCGATCTTACAAATAGCCCTTCACGCAGAGATGACTAAGTTGCTTACTGCATTTATCCATAAAAATAAACTTTACGCGCCTTCTCTCGACGATAGCGAAGAAACTCATGATGAGCAAAAGACACCGGAAGAAAGGGCGCGTATTCGTCAGATAGCGATGATGATGAATGGCATGAGCCCGGTTACGATTCACAAAGCAATTACTGTCAATTAACGGAACAGTTTTTATGTCACTCACCCAAAAATCTAAAATTCAACGTTCAGTGGATCGCGCTAGACAAAACCATTTATCAGCTGGCGGTCCCCTCACTTTGGTGAGATCTGGCAAACGCAACATGGCAAGTAGTGTCGATGTAGTTAAATCTCTGTCGACACCAGCGTTAAATTGGAAAAGTTTCAAATAGGTTTTTAAGAAACTTAATCCAAATGAAAAAATTTCCTCTTCCAAAAAAAATACCATAACCGTATGAGTAATGTAATCCAAATTGAGGAAATGCGATTGACCAGAACGAGGCGGTCATGGTCATCGACCGAGTGCAAACACATGCACCTGTCGATGGACGGCGAAGGCGACATCGTAACGTGCGACGACTGCAAGAAACAGGTGTCGGCGTTCTGGGCGTTGCAAATGCTGTCAGAGCACTACCAGAAGGCATTCGCTAAGTTGCAGCGCAAGTACGATGAACAGGCATCAATCGAAAAAAAGACTCTTCATTTAAAGGCAGCCCAACTGGTTGAGGCGGCGTGGCGCAGCCAAACAATGGTGCCGATATGTCCAACCTGTCGAGAGCCAATCTTTGCTACCGATGGATTCGGCCGCAGTCAAATGAGCAAAGAAATCGCCAAACGTCGTCGCGCTGAAATGGCACAAGCAACTTCAGCGACACAATCCGAAGCGGTTAAAGGAACAATTGATGAAAACAATTAATGTTGAATCGCTAGGATACAAGAACGCACATTTGAAAGGACTGCCAGATGTTCCTATAAATACGACAGTGAAGATCTCACAAGGTTTTTGTGGGACTTTGCCCATAGCTTCTAGCTCATCGTCACTTGCACCAAAACCGACTAAGCAAGAAATGCTTGATCGAATTAGTGTCCTGTCTGACGAGATGGATGCTAACGACCAAGAAAATATGATGATGCAAGAAGAGATAAACTCTCTTTACGCAAAAATTGATGCACAAACTTGATGCCAACTAAACCAATGAAATCTTTGAGTAAATTCTGCTTAGGCATGACACTGTTAATCTTCCTGGCCGGATGTGGCAAATCGCCGGGGCCACTAGAGGGCGAATGGAATGCAATAGGTCCGCTTCCCTTCAAAGTAGTATTCCGCCATGGCGAGACCGAAGCAATGGGAATGATTGAACACGTCAGTTACCACATTGATGGAAATATCGTCACAGTGACATACACGGATGGTGTGATGAAAGGGGCCGCGATCCGCTACACGATGGTTGATCGCAATACCGCAAAAAATCCTATGGTTACGCTCAAACGTATTCGCTAAGAAGTATTAATCTAAGTTAGCCAGGCGCGGTTTGCCTGGAACTAACTGATCCATCGAGTGCGTTCGCGGCCCACTCGTATCCTTCTTCGGTAAGCACGTCCACAAGAAATCTATCATGACCATATGGAGAATTTGCGGCAAGACTTCCTGCAGCAATCAAGCGGTGCAATAAATCGGCTGCTTCTTGTTGCATAGGTTGATCGCCATCAGTCTCCCGAGCGATCGCAAGAACGTGATCTGGATCCATTTGACCAAATGGGAGAGCCTTTCCAGAATTAAGATATTCTGTAATCTTTTCAACATTTCCGTCGTTCAATGCCATCATAAAACGGTCGTCGTCATCCATCGTTTCTACCGTAATCATGGAATCAAACGGGCACGGGATTCGCGTTAATAGTGTATTGCCATAATTAACCTGACAACGACCGTTTGAAATACTCTCGTCATATCCTTCAGCGGTGACGGTCCAAACGCAGTCGGGATGATCCTGCTCCCATAGGGCGACAAACGTTCGATCCCTCGGATGATTCAAATTGAATAGCCCAGCAGTGAGTCCATTTACCGTCTGGCACATCCATTCACCTTCATCATTTGGATTGGCGATAGGCTGAAATTCGTTCATCCAATCGTCTAATAGCATCATTCGTTGTGTAGTTTGGTGATTTAACATTTGATTTCCTGTGATTAGGGGGATTAGAAAACATAGACATTTATATTCGTATGGTATTATACCTACGGACAATAAAGAGAGAAAGTTATGCGCACGTTTCAAATCAGTGGACTCGGTACATGTGACAATTTTTCTGGCGAAACTGAACAGCTTGCACGCGATGCTTGCGCAATCAATGCTGAGTATAAATCGGAGGCTTAAATGATTGAAAACCTCGGCCCAGACGCGCTTATATGTGCGAAAGCAGCTCCAGGTTCACAAATTGGCCCATTTATGATTCCAAGCGAAACCAATATGATGCGCGGTGAAGTTGGGCTGCACGATTGGTCTGTCGGCCATGGTTGCGAAGATGGATATCCTGTTTTTGTAGACGACAGACAATTGTCGTATCGTAAAACACCCGAACTTGCTAAAGACTATGCAATGCAAATAATTGCAAGCATTCAAGCGGACGGTGATTATCGACTAAATGACAAACCTGCCGGTTTTTTGCCACCTCCGTTGTTAGTTTCGCAGGGAGGTATGGTAAAGCCTCCGATTTATGTGACTGTTCACGTTATCCAAATTTCGTCCAGCGAAAATTTGGATGTGGACGACCTGAAGGTAGCGGGCGTTTATGAAGTGCAGTTACCTTCAAACCTACCATTGAAAGATTATGCAGGTGTAGCACTGGATACATTTCACAGTAGTGTCCCGGTCGCGGCTCCTGAAAATTTTGAATTTTCGGTATGCGATGCGCAGGGCGATGAATTAAATGAAGACGAGAATTACATCGCCTATTCATTTAAATTGCACTTGGATATAACCAAAATTGCCGATTCGCCAGAACATTCCGATCAACCAAAAATGTAAGAGATACCATGCCTATTCCAAAAAACGAACTCACTAAAACAATTAACCCTGAAATTGCTGCAAATATTCGCGATCTTGCTGTACAAAAGCGAAACTTGCCATCTAACGCGCAATCTGGGGCGGTGACGCTAAATCCAACATCTATTCATTTTCAGCAGCAACAGCTCGCGGCCAAAGCGGAAAAGGCGACCAACGGGAATAGAGCGGAGGTCGCAGAAACCGCTATTTCTGGTATGGAAGCCATGTCGGGAGCCAGCTGCGCATTCAGCCTGGCGTCGGCCGGCATTGCGGTGCTTGGTGCATTAGACATGATTTCAACGCCAATCGATATTGCGCCTCGCGACAGTCTGGCAATTTCTCCAGAAGATCAACTGGATCCCGCAACAGCAATGATTCCAAGGTAATAATAGCCATGCGCCATCACATTTTCCAAAGAAAAAATCTCATCCCATTTCTGCTGCTAATGGCAAGTTGCGGCTTAGCGGTAGCGCAAAGTGTAACGGCGTCCGGCATGCTCAATGCAGCTAGCAATGGAACCGATCTCGCCGGACGCGTACTCGCTGAAGCCTTTGGAGAAACGTTCTACCAAACACCTGGACTGCCAGGGTCCGGATCTGGGACAACACTCGGCACCATGTTCGGTACTTTCAATGCCGCCTTATTGGCTGTTGGCATCTTCTGGTTTGCCTATAACGTGACGGCAGCAACCGTCCAAACGGCAGAGGGAGGCGAATTCATGGGACAGCGATTCTCAACAATCTGGTTTCCCATTCGGTTCATCGTAGGTATTTCAACTCTGGTCCCGATGTTTGGCGGTTACTGTGGCGCCCAAGTAATCATGATGTATTTTGCCAAAATGGGAATTGGCATGGCAAATTTGGTAGTGGCCGCAGCGCTGTCATCACTTGGCGGATTCAACACTGCATCAGCGGTCATTCATCAGAATGCACAAGAAACAGCAAAGGCAATGTTTAATTCAAATCTATGCATGCTGGCTGTGGCAAACGATAATTCAATGGCAAGCAGTAATTCCGTAGACATCAATGGGAACATTGGCGGCCCGGAGACAAATGTTTCCTTATTCAATTCTGCCGATATGTTGGACTACAGCTATTCCCGCCAGGCACCTGTAACATCGGGAGGCGATGGCGCGTGCGGAAGCGTCAGGATCACTTTGACAGAGATGAGTTCAAATTCCAATATCATCGATGTGTCGTCGATTGTGGTGGATGCGAAGGCCGCTCATAAGGCGGCATTAGCGTCCATGAACGCTTCCATGCAACAACTCGCCCAAGATTATCTTAACTCGACCATCAGCGGCAACGGATCCATCGATTTTCAGGCGAAATTTGATGCTGCGGCCACGATTTATGAGCAAATCGTGACGAACGCGTTATCAACAAAAGCTTCGTCGCTGTCCAACGCAGCAATGAGCCGGATTACAGCAGAGATTACAAATAAGGGCTGGATGGCATTGGGATCATTTTATCAATCGCTGGCAGTCATTGGCGATACAATTACGGCGGTAGCGGGAGGAAAAACAGGGATCACCGCGCCGCAGGATCCCGACAAATTTGCCTATAGTGATACGTACAAAGCCGCATTGAAAAACCTGGCGAATGTTCAGCACTTTAATAAAGATGCGGCTGTTGCCGGTGAAGACGGAATTATTTCCAAGCTTTTTCATAGCCCTGGTCAAACCATTACTAATATGGTGGCCAGATGGACGATTACTGGGAACGGCGTCGTCAACCCAATTATTGAGTTCAAGGATTTGGGTGACGGACTAATTTGGATGGGCAGCGCCGCCGTAGGCGGGTACACGGCAGCGCATATTACGGTTGGTGCCGCAGAAGGCGCCAAAAGCTCTGTAATTGGCATGGCAGCCGACTTTGTCGGAGCCGGTGCACTTAGAGGCATAGCAAAGGGTGCTCTTGATGCATTTTCACCCTTTGCAGTCATGGCTATTGTCGGACTATTTGCATTCGGAATTACACTGGCCGTCTACATTCCGATGCTGCCGTTTATTATTTGGTTCGGTGGCATCATGGCATGGTTCGCCAATGTCCTTGAGGGTCTTATCGCCGCGCCAGTAGGTGCATTTGCACATTTGGAAGCAGAAGGTGATGGTATGGGCCAGAGATCGCAACATGCCTATCTGTTTTTGTTTGGAGTATTACTGCGCCCATCTTTGATGGTGTTTGGATTTTTCGGCGCATCGTATGCCGTGAAAGTATTGGGATCAGTTCTCTTGGTGTTGTTTGCGCCAGCGATGGCAAACGCACAGTTCAACAGCACGACAGGATTTGTCATGTTCGTTGGTTTTGTCTTTGTTTTCGTATCTCTGGTTTTAACCCTTATTCACGGTTGCTTCAACCTGATTCATATCATCCCGGACCAGGTAATTTCATGGGTCGGCGGACATGTAAGTGGGACAATAGGAAAAGATACGGACGATCGAGCCAAAAGCCATTTTACTGCGGGTGTCGTTCAGATTCGTGGAGGTATGCAGCCAGGTAGGGTATCAAAAAGTGCGACCAAACCTAGCGGAGAAAGCCCGCCAACTGGCGGAATCGGAAAGCCAGTAAGCGGATAATCCAAAATAAAAATCCACTCGATTTTGAGTGGATTTTTAGATTCTAATTTTTTCAATTATCCAAAATATTTTTTTTCATTGAACTCATCACGAGTGAGCGCTCTTAAACCGCGCTCTTGTCTATCTTGATTTACACCATCAAAAAAAATAGACATTCTATTTTCCAATTTATTCAAAGAATGTTGCGGCAAATTTTTGCCTAGTTCCTCAAGTAATGCTGTACGAACGGCGTTAACACCACTTTTTTGCTCTGTCACCCAGTTTAACTTTGCTTCCATCTGCTTCGCATATTTACTCCATTCTTGGGAATTTTCTTCCCAAGTTGCAGCATCGTTGTTGGCACGATTGGTCGCCGCCAATTGGTTCGTCCACATACTACTATAGTCTGGAGCGTTCATGATAATCCTAATAATTATTGCTGATGCATACCAATATACAGAAGAATTTAACCGAGTCAAGTACTCGGGATATGACACGTTATGCAATGTGAAAAACGGCATATTTAGGACAACGTGCAGTCCCAAATGATCAAGTTACGTATAACTTAATAGGATCAACCGCATCGCGTCAAATTAATCCGAACGTTTGGAAAAATATCGGTTGACAGTATCAACCTACGAACTATATTATCTGTAATTAGATGTATTCGAGAATCCCGTCATTGGAATAACTAGGAAAAATATGGCTGATCTTCATCTTCATGTAAAAGGAGAGTACTTTCAACAGATCAAAGCCGGCACAAAACCGGACGAATTTCGGCTATACGAAAAATGGGCAAAGCGAATAGAGGGTAAGACATTTGATCGAATTTTCATTAAATGGGCTTATCCTCGTAATTCCGACACGAGTCGAATTATCGTTCGAAAATGGCAAGGATATGAGGTGAGAGATATTGTTCACCCACATTTCGGCAATGAACCAGTAAAAGTATTTGCAATTAGAGTCAATTAAATTTTGCATATCCAGAGATCAAAAGGCAATTTGGCTTTTGGATTACTCATTTAAAGAAATTTGGAACCTTAAAAAAAAGTTTGGAGATTTTATGAGTAAAAACGCTTTAATAATTTATCGCGACGTTGGCGGGCTGCACTGTGAATGCGGTAATGGCGAAGTAATTACTGATGCGAATCCAACGTATAAGAAATTCTATTTTACCTGGTCAGATAAAGGTACCAAGGGTAAGGCGTCAGGTTACTGCAGAAAATGTAATAGTGAATTACAGGAGCCTCAGCACCGCAATGCTCCATTGGGTAGAAAAACTGCTTTGTTATCCGAGTTTGGAGATCCCCCTCAATAAATGAGTCAGACTGCTCTACTAAGAATAAATATCAAGGGAAACTATTGGTTGGCAGCTTAGTCGATTCATTGAATATTTTGATTGGTCTAAGGAAGTTATAGATAAAATTCGCGGCACACGTGCAGACCTAGAATCGCTTTTTGATGACATCTATCGTTTGCGCCCAGCCAATTAAAGGAAAAACATGAACGAAATGCATAACTTGCTTGCGCTTAGCAATTCACTTGAACAGTCGTTGGCAGATATAGTGCGCTTGTTCACTGGTACAAATGTTCTACAGTGGCTTAATGCAGTAGACCGATATCACCAGAACCCAATGATCGACAAATCGGCAACGGCAGCAAGGTGGCTGGAACTCGCCAGGCAGCAGAAACTCAAAGTTGAATTCAATTCTTTGCATGACCTTATCGTGACAGAAATTTGATCATGGAAAAGTTTTAGTATGGCGACCGCCAATTACAAGGATTTTGAAAAGTACGATCCACGGCGCTACCTAGTAGCGCTGTTTGCCGTTGAAAGGCTAAAGGAACGGGCCACAGCGCACTATATCGCGCAAGACATACATTGCACGCGGCTTGAGGCCAGTCGTGCACTGGAGAGTGCTTCAAAGTTCTTTTTAGTCGGCATTGAGAAAGTTGGTCCGGTGTATTCGATTACTTCCTGGGGCGTGTTAAATAAAGCGGCGGCACTTCGTGCAATTAGTTCGGATATTGATTCAAATAACGCTTGACAGTATCAATCTACGAACTATAATCAATTATCTTAACAAGATTTAAGTTAAAGGGAAGCGACATGCGTATGAGCTGGGATTCGTGGGTAGCGGCGGTTGAACGCGAGTTGATTCAATTGGGCTTTCCCGTCTTAGATGCAAAACATGTGGTTCCAGATCATACGGATTGGTTTGAGCGTGAATTTAATGGTAGTGAGTCAGCAGCAATTACCGCTGGCGAATGGTTTAACGATAATTGAACGGAAAAATATGAAAACAAAAAACACGAACCAGGAGCGCCGAAGCATCGCAAAAAATGGACTAGTTAGCGGCCCTATGCTTACGATTACGTCTCTTTTCCCAATGTTCGTGGATGTTGATCCACGTGTCTCGTCCGCGAATCTTGTCATCGGCGCGGTTATTGGTATCGCAGTGTTTAGTCTCGCGGTTTTTCAATTGCGCCATTGATCGGAAAAAGCATGCAACTCGATATTGACGGTACAGGCCAAATTGCCTTTGGAATGCCTCAACAAGTATGGTTTGGAGATAAACCAAATCTTATGCAAGTAGCTCGTTTTGGCGGTCAGGAAATGATGGCGGTAACGGACGATAACGGCGCATTTGATTTGCACTATTTATGTTTTACAACGGGCGGCTTTAAAACGATAGAAGAAGCAAAAAAATCGGCTCCAATCTTCGCTCGCAAAGTTCTTGCCAGACTCTCTGAAATGATAGCGGACTAAAAGGACAAATATGAACGACCCAAAAGAACTTAAATACGGACCTGAATTTGAAAGTGCTCTTACGGCCTTGTTTAAAAGTTTGCCGGTAGGAGTGGTAGTAAATTCTGCTCATATCCTGCCACGAATTTCACCGGTCGATACCGAAACAGGCACAGTACATGTGCTGATGTTTGCGAATAGTGCGGCAGATTTAGAACGCGCAACAAATGTTATCCAACACGGGCTGGCAGCCACAATGCTGAAAAGCATATAAGTATAGTGAAACCGAAGGAAAAATCGCCGTGGAAGAACTCACCGAATTTGCAAAAGGTATTTTATTCGCTGCAGCAATTGTCCAAGCGACATCTAGGACACCAGTTATTGCCGCCGACATTTTGCGCGAGGCTGGATTAACGCACGCGAATTGCGCAGAGCTTGACGATTACGACAAAGAAAATTTGCGAATTGTGAACAAAGAGCGTGGCATTAATTTGCAGAACTTGGACTGAGGATAATTGCATGCAGCAATATGAAATGCCGAACAACGATGCACCGGGCCTAGTCTTATTTAAGAATTCGATTTCTGATGTTGAGGGATGGGAACGTCTGAGCGGACATGCATGTAACGGATTCCGACTCGACTATTTGTCTGGCTATGTGAAAACATTAAGTCCATCTACGCAGGGTCTGAAAATCATAAGCCGCATTACGGACGAAGAGTTCTGCAAGTCATGCGATCCGCAGAATTTGGACTGGGACATCAAGCAAGAACACCGTGATGCTTACGGCAGCTTTCTGTCTACATTTGGTTTGGTTGAGGGTGGTATGGATCTGTTTCAACAGGCCGTTTATCCGCTGGAGGCAACCTCTGCCAATTTGAATCATCTTGGAATTTCTGACGTTGACATTCCTGAAGG
This sequence comes from bacterium, assembly GCA_030650605.1. GTDB lineage: Bacteria > Patescibacteriota > Minisyncoccia > Phycocordibacterales > Zambryskibacteraceae > UBA5004. The sequence goes on along the minus strand of JAUSDP010000020.1, from coordinate 14,961 downwards.
TGCAGTAATACTGGTACTTGGATGGAACTGTGATTAGATCAATGGAAAACGATCTTCGGGTGGCGGTAGAGGTAGAAATCATCAGAAATAAGAGAAGACTATGAAGCTGAGATGGCTGGTAGTGACGCAAGTAGTAACGCCTGATGACGTTCTGGCCGAACGAGACCGGACGGACGACTCTCTGATGGTGTGTAAGCAGAGACTACTAAAAAATGCCAACTCAAAGGTCCTACAGTGCCTAGTTAGCGACTCTTTAGGGCAAGAGACCTGGGTGGATGTTCCAATTGTGATAGAGGAGTCATGATGCACGCATACGGAAAATTCACTGTGCTGATTGCGATTGGGTTGGTAACGATACTGAGATACTAAGCGGCATCGAGGATGAATATGGTTCTCGCGGAGTCTGTCCTAATTGTGGTGCTGATGACGTTGAATTTGCAGAAGCCAATGACTCTGAAATTGCGAAATATATAAACTTGCACAAATTCGCAAACCGACCTGAGTGTTTAACTAACCAAATATAGAACAGAAAAATATGGACGTGAAGAAAATCACCATCAAACATTTGACAGAAAATGGCTTCGACGGACTTTTCAGTGACGAATGTGGCTGTAAAATTGACGATCTATTTCCATGCGGCGTTGCGGGAGTGGAGTGCTGCCAGCCAGGTTACGAGCAATTGGAAACGCCTCAAGATTTTGATTTTGCTATCGGGTCAGAAAAGCGATTCGCTAAAACACTCAAGGTTGAGTATGACCAAGAAAATCGTGTATTTAATTGTTCAGGCTTAAGCCATGAATTCATTGGTTATTTTGCTGGTACTGGAGATAGTCGCGTTGTCGAGTCGGAGGTTTTTGCCGCCAATGGCAATCTGATCGACGTATTGGAATTTCCAGCACCAGGTGAAGCGATTCCGTCAGTTGAGGAAATTGCAGCGAGTTTTTCGAAAAAATTACCTTCGATGCGCGACGAAAGGGGAAGCAACGCATGAATGAGTCGACAGAAGTAGCCGTTAAACGAATGTGGTGTGATCCTGGCAGCGGAGGTAACGTAGATCGGATGTTCAGGAGCCATCTATTTCGCGAGGAAAACGCATGCGTACGCTGCGGAACTAACAAGCGTGAATTGGCGCGTGTGAGAGCGCGTGAAAAGTCGGGGCGAGCAGATGCAACAGGCGCGATGCATTTCGCCCTCATCAAGAGTTCTGACCACGATGCAAAATCCGGTGCACGCGTTGATGCGATGGCCGCTGCGAAGCGGCTCCTTGATGCCGGTTTTTGGCCATTATGGGAGCACACGCCAGGTCGGGTCGTTGTCGATGCAGGCGATCGTGTGTGCGTTTACTTGAGTGGAGTGAGTTCTGTTGTCGCTACGGCGAGAATCAGTAGCATCGAACCATGGTCACGGAAGTTTGCCGACGCTTACCCGTTAATTCTTGGCGGAGCGCCAGAGTTAGTATTGCGGCTTGGGGAAGTGATGGTGTTGGCTTGTCCAGTCGCAGTTGCGGATTATGTTGACAGCTTGGATTGCGTAGGTAAGAACAAGCGCAAATGGGGTGCTGCATTTTGCGGTGGCATGCGTTCCTTATCCGTACATGACTACCGACTGCTTACCGGACAAACTGTCAGTTAATCGAGAAATTATGCACACATTATTAGCGGAAATCTGCAAGCTGCCGACCCGATGAAAGAGCGCATTTTAGAAACACTCGCCAAAGTACGAACTAACTAAGAGAAAAAATAGATGAACGACCAAGAATTTAACCTCCGCTTTCGTGAATACAAAGAGACCAACGGCATGATGGCGTTAGAACACTACATCGGCCCGAAAGGCGACGTTATTGTGAACTCCGTTACAAGTGACACTATCACCTTGCTTGAAGTTGATTCTCGTGAATTGTGCGAAGTGACCACCACTGAATTCAAGAAGTCTTACGTTTGGATAGCGTATGACGAAATGCAGATCTATATGACCACGGATGCTGCACAATTGGCAGCTCTGAGTGCTGGTCACCAGCGAATTGTGCAGGCACAGTTGCATTGCTTAAATCTTAAAGTAACGTAGCCGAGCGTAAGGCTCGCAACAACACCTAACCTTGGGTAAAATATGTCAGCTAAGTCTGCACAGTTGTTAGCTAAATTAGCTCCCATATTGGAGAAATTGCGTCCAAATTTAGTGCTTTCTGAGTGGGCTAAAGGTACATCAGGTCAGGAAGATGCCGATGAATTAGTTGAATGGTTTGATGCAGTTCTTAGCAGAGATCTTTTACTTGATTACTGGGACACATATCTCTGCCTAATTCATTACAGCGCATCACTTAATCCAGGATCTGAGATCGACGATTTTACTGCGTTCCTCGTTGGAATTGGGACTCTCGAATCTGATGTTAATGATGAAGATCAAGCCCAACATGCACTTGAAATTGGACAACAACAAGTGATGAAGTTCAACCGATGAATTCAATCAAGGAAAAATCTATGCGCCAGGTGTTTCTTGATTACGATGCGCGACCAGTGCCGAAAACAAAGCGTTTTTGTATCAAATGTCAGAAAGATATTAAATCGGACCGACCGGCGCGGATCGTGCGAGTGCTTGATGAGATGGTTCTGCATCCTGACGATGCGGGCGATCTAGGTGAGGACTACCTGGTTGGAATGGATTGTGCAAAGTTGCTTGGTCTCGAATTTTCGCGACCAGAACAGTAAAGGTAAAATTCCATGATTCGAGAAGTGCCAGTTGATCCAGCAAAGGCTCTTTATGAAGCAGCTGGACAGCGTAATGGATTCATCGGCCTCATTGGCACTGTCAATGCTGGCAAGACGCCGTTGCTTAATCAGTTGACCGTTACACTGAAGGAGATCGGGAACCAGAAGGTGATGTATGCAGAGCTACTGGCCGACGCACGAGTAAATCTCGAAAAATTTTTGAAATCCGATTGCACAGTATTAGTGCTGCGCGAATTCCGTGATATTTCGAAAACGGGTATCCATCAGTTACTTGAAGTGAGCCAGAGGAAGACGGTTGTAGCTGGACTGCATCCTGGATGCGAGCACGCCATTGTGAAGGCGAATTTTGGTGTGCCGGTTCGGTTCATTGAATTGCTAAGACCAGACGATTTGTCGCCAAATGAAGCAGGCGCAGCGTGAAGGAATTTAAGTGTTTCACAATATATTAAATTAATAAATTCATGATTTATATTACTTCATTTGCATTGGAGTCGTCCATTTGCAGTATTGCTCAACAATTGGCAAATTTGGAGAATGAAATTGCCACTTCTCTCATACATGGGCACGATGTAACGAACTTAGAGGATATGGTTTTAAGTCTCATGAAAGTGGCAGCGTCTTTGCGGAAAAGCTACGATGATGCAATAGCAGAGGGATACAGATTGGCACCTTATAACCTACTAATACATGCAACCTTGGCCTAATTAGTCGTTTGAGGCAATTGGTCTAACGTTACTGGAGTTAGTTTTGTAGCACTGAGACACGAGGAAAAACATGAATAGAAATTCGATTTACCAAACCAGCCTAAGAAGAAAACCATGAGTAATAGTGCCAGTCCGAATATCACAAACGCAAAGATAGAAACTCAACTCCAGGCGGATGGGACAATACATATTTTTACGGCTGAAGAAAACGCCAAAGACTTGACCGATCTCAAATCTATAAATATTGTCCAACTCGTTCAAGAAGTATGTCGTATTCAACTTAAATTCAGCGAGGCGCAGCGTGAAGAAGCGCTCGCGATTTTTTCACAGTTAAAAGCAGTTTTAAAAGAGGCATCGTCTATGATTGATGAACAAATAGATTTGTATGGTGGCGAACTCGATTTGCCTCCGACTGAAACTCAGCGTTCTAAACCACATTGATCGAAAAAATAATGTTTTCATATGAAATTGGAATTTATGTAGGACTATTTCTTTGGCTTTCTTGGTTGGTTCATGTGTTGTTCGTCGTCAGTTCCGTCTACGAGAAGAACTTGAACAAGATTGGATATGGATTAGATCTGATGACACTGGAGCCAAAATTGATACATGCTAAAGACGCTCAACAATCATTTAAACAAAGAACCTTTTCTTTTCTATTTTTTGCTCTAGTGGTTGGAGTCTTTACCTCTTTAAGCTGGCTATTTGTGTTGATGTTTTTAAGCAGTTTGATGCGGAAATATTTAAAAACATCGAAAGACGCAAAAGATATCATTGATTTCAAAAAGAAATTGCGCAGGGTAGAAATGACATTCGATCAACTCATCTGCGGATTTATTATTTTATCCAACAATGGATTTATTGATTTTGAAACCTACAAAAATGAAGTGTTGGATGGGATGAAGCAACGCGGGTTTAACACTTTATAGTAACTAGAATTTAGCGATCGATCGAGGAGGTGGAGTTCGTTATAGATCACAGTTTGAAAAAAACTCCGCCTCCTCGACTCCATTCTGATCGATCAATGGGCAATTGAATCAAGATGTTGGTGCCGGCACCTTCAATTGAATTGAACCTAATTTCACCACCGAGATTTTCTACTCGTTCTCGCATTCCAATAAGTCCAAGTCCTTTAGTGGTACTCATTAGAAAACCTCTTCCATCGTCTTCAATCGAAAGCTGAATCATTTCGCGTTCCGCACCAGGATATGTTTTGATTTCCAATTCGATTGTGCAGGAGGAAGCTTTGGCGTGTTTAATCACATTGGAGATCGATTCCTGCGTAAGGCGATAACATGCTAGCGCCAGCTGTGTCGGTACATCAAAAAAATTACCTTTTGCGACAAATACAAAATGGCATTCATTTTGCGCCGCATTAAAATTTCCAACCAGTTCAGCGATGGCCGCTTGCAATCCGAGCACATCTAACATCTCCGGGTGAAGGCTCTTTACAATATTCCGTGCTTGTTCATGTAGCGCCGTGGCTCTATACAATATATTTTTTGCAGCTGTTGAAATAATATCTGTTGCTTCAGAAGTTGGAATCGTTCTGATCTTATTTTCAATCGTATGAGCCTCCAAATTTATAAGAATAAGAGAGGCGTTGAGTTGGTCATGGATCTCAACTGAAATCATCTTTCTTTCCGACTCGGAGGTGTCATTGAGTCGGCTGATTAGATTTCTTTTTTCAAGATTCTCTTTCGTTAGAATTTTCTTTGTTGTCTCTAACTCTTCATTGCGCTCTTTAACAATCTGTTCCATTAATGCATAGGATTGCCGATGTGATTCGATCGCGGTAATAAACTCAACAAATATTTTATTAATTGTTTTTGAACGCGACGAAAACTCCAGCAATGAGGCGTCGTTGTTTTTTACTTTTTTTAAGAATAGATCGACATCTCTAATCGAATTAGTGACTTTCTTACTGATCTTTAAATTGACAAATAGGATTAAAAAGAAAGCAATTGACGTTGCAATTGTTAATGCTAAAAATTTGAAATTAAAAATATTCTCTTCAATAATCTCGGGATGATTTACAAAAACTTGAACATGCCCTAAGGGATAATTAGCTTGATCACTCGGCGCTACTGTCTTTTCGTTTGTCAGAGGGGAGCTTCCCCGCACTATTGGTTCAACAACCGATTTAATCATAGGCCCATTTATCGTGTTTCCTATTGCCAGAATCAAATCATTGTTTTGGTCGAATACTTTCACCCCTTCAATATTAAGATTCGATTCAACAATGTAGCGTATTGACATTTCAGTATCGAGAATATTTCCTGATGCGATTCCATGCCAACTAGCATGAGAAATTGCCTTTATAATGGCTTGTTCGTTTTTAATAACAGATCTATCAATTTTGGATTTGATATCATAAATAAACAGAGTGTTAAACGACGCATACAGAATGAAAGTTGCGAGAAGTGACACTAAAATTAAAATAGCTTTTGATCTGTAACTTACATTCTCAAACTTGGTTGCAACGTTCCGAAAATAATTCAATTTGGTCTCGTGTGAAAATTTGTGAAATAACTGTGAGATATTGTTGTTTCACAAGAGTATAGCAACAAGACGCGGTTAATATGCTTACTGATGCTCAGGCTTTACCTCAAAGGTAATTACTAGGATCTCCTAGTTTGGAAGTTAAAAGCTTGTTCATATTCATAAGTATCACCGATTCGAATTTTATAAAGAAACAATGTTTTTGGACTTGATTATGGTCAACGACAACTCTAGCAAGCCGACGTTGTACGAATATTTTGGCACCGCGAATCCACATTGGTATTTGACTACTGATAGTGATGCACTTCAATTGTCGGAGGATGGGGAAGTCGTCGTACTTGCCATACCTCTCACATCAACTCAAGCTAAGGAAATTCGTTTTCTGTCAGGCGTAACGGCACATGTTGTGTTGCAAGTTAGTATTTTCGGTGAAGAAACAACGCTTCACTTAATTGGACGAAAAATTAATTTCAGTTTGTGGTCAGGCACGGCTTCCGACAATCGTAATATGAGTGGGGTTGTTCATGGTCTCTCAACGGGGTTGTCATTTGCTGAACATATTGTTTCTGAAGTCAATTGCTTAGTTGTCGTTATTGACAGTGAAGGAAAAATTGTAAGATTCAATCGACTGTGTGAAGAAAAAACTGGCAAATCAGAAAAGGAAATGTTGGGTAAAAATGCTCATGACATGTTTATGCCCGAAGTGGAGCATGATGCAGCTCGATCAAACATCAAGGATTTCTTTAAAGGTGCCGAAACTTTTTCAGTGTTGAGGCCCGTAAGGTCACTTGCGGGAATCCGGCAAATCATGTGGCGAAACAAGATCGTCGAGAGTGGTAGTGGCAAGAAAGAAAAATTCCTTTTGTGTGCAGGAACAGATATCACGGAGGAGTTGAAAGCAAAAGAAAGATTGGTCGAGATTGCAAATACCGATTTATTAACTGGTTTGCCAAATCGATACGCTATTCAAGAAATAATTTCAACACGAATACAAGAAAGAAATACCAGCCCGTTTGGGTTAATTTATTTTGATCTGGATAACTTTAAGCTTATCAATGATCACTATGGACATCTATTCGGAGACGAGATCATACAATCGGTTGCCGTCTCGTTGAGGAGTTGGTTGAATGAAGACTGTGCCATTTCCAGGCTGGGTGGGGACGAATTCTTAATCGTTGCTCCTGCTACGGATCTGGTAACGATCGAAACATTAGCAAAATACATTTTAGAAAAAATTCAGTTACCGATCACGTTTAATCAAAGCGAAATTTTCTGTACATGCTCCATTGGTGTGGTCATGTATCCTGATCATGGTTCTACGCCTGAAGAACTGTTAAGAAATGCAGACACGGCAATGTATGTGGCGAAAGACGATGGGCGCAACGCCATTCGTACCTTCACAAAGGAAATGCATCAACGCATCAGTGACTATGTTTGGTTGGATTCAAATATAAGAAAGGCGCTGGCAGATGGGCAATTTGAGTTGTACTACCAACCAAAACAAAGTCTTAGTAGTGGCCGAAATGAAAGTGTTGATGCATGCGTCCGCTGGAACTCCCCGGAACGTGGTCTGATCGATCAAAAAATGTTTTTGTCTTATGCTGAAGAATCTGGATTTATTGTGCCGCTAGGCAAGTGGATAATGGCGCAGGCTGCGAAACAAGCGAGCGAGTGGAAGAAAATAGGACGTAAGATACGAATCTCCATCAATATTTCGCCGCGTCAATTACAAAATCCCTCGCTCGTAACTGATTTAAAAAGTGCTCTAGATGCGGCAAAGATCTTTCCATCTTTGTTGGATATTGAATTTACTGAAACATGCTTGATAAAGAATGAAGCTCTCGCCCTTGAGGCGACCAACGGTTTTCAAAATTTAGGCGCCCAAATTCATCTGGATGATTTCGGTACTGGCTATTCTTCAATAACTCAACTCACCAGACTGCCTTTCAATTTACTTAAACTCAATCGGGAATTTATCAGTGCAATACATCACAATGACCGAGCGCAACGGTTACTGAGGTCGATGGTTGCCGTTTGTCGTGAATTGCAAATGATTATTGTTGCAGAAGGCGTAGAAACCAATGAACAAGCTGAATTTTTGCGGGATATTGGCGTTGAATACGCACAAGGATATCTTCTGACTAAACCAATGCCTTCGAATGAAATTCTTGCCTGGTTTAGTCATTCCGATACGAACTGATTATGGCGTGATCAATTCGTGTTTGATAGCCAAACGTGTCACATCTGCTTGATTGTGAACACCTAGTTTCTCTTCAATTTCCTTACAAATTAAATACACCGCTTTGTTCTGAACTGAGTTGGTCGACATGTCCATCGCTTTTGCGATTTCAAGATTTGATTTCCCGTTTGCCATCAAAATAAAAAATTTTAATTCCTTTGCCGTTAAAATACTACCTGGCGAGCTATCCCCAGCGACGGCGAGATTAGCGAGCCGGACCGCAATTTCTGGGGTGTAAAACTTATTTCCTTGACTTGCTTCTGTCACTGCTTCAGCCAAAGTCTTCGGCGAACAATTTTTTGTTAAAAAAGCGCGTGCGCCTAATCGATATGATTCCTTGATGAGATTATCTTGATCAAATTGGCTTAAAAATACGATATTGGCGTTTGGATACTTTTCAAAAACTTGTTTTGCAATATCGAGTCCTGTTGGCTTATCGCCGAATCTAATATCAACAATAAATACATCCGGTTGCAGTTCAACGAATTGTGCATAAGCATCTTCCGGTGTATCAGCCTGTCCCACCACCAAAATATCAAAATCCGCTAACGCCATAGCAAAGCCACGGCTAACGACTGGATGGTCATCGGCTATTAATACAGAAATTGAAGACTTAGTATCCACGTAATCCACTTTCACCAAGTTGTTGGGCACTGATAAAACGAAAGCCGCAAAAAATATAGCTCAATAGCATTGGCATTTGAGCTATAAGAAAACAAAAAAAATACAAAAAGCACACATTCATTATATATATAAATGTTGGATGAATCGACAAATATACTTAAAAGAGATGAATAAATTACATAATTATGCAAAAAACAAATTACAGGACAATAACAAATGAACTAGAAATTACTATATTTAAGACATAAATTATGTACAAATTCTATATTAAAGTAGTATTTATCTAAATTCATGTGTTATTCTTCTTAAAAATTAACGTGCATCAACGCACGAACACTAAAACTTTAGTGTAATGGGCGACCAGTGTTTCATAATAAAACGATAGAAAAAAGTGGGGGAGTGAGATGCAAGCAGCAGTGAAGACAACAAGTATCAATAATGCTATTAATGTTGAACTTTTTGATTTGAAGATAGCGCATCCAAAATCGCCAACAAAATCATTACAATGTTTCGACCCACTTGCGTCAATAAAACATACCGATTGGTATTTCATTTATATTGAGACAATTGATTTGCGCCTTTGTTCTTTTGAAAATTTGAACGACGCATTCAATGAGGCCCCAAATGAAGCTGCAGAAGGCTACATTCGCGCAATTTATGATATGAGATCATTGCAGTCGTCCATTTCGGGCGCCATTTTCAATTAATCACAAGTTTTAGGCATCAACTCTATTTACTGAGTGGGCGAGCCTGAGTATACAGGCTCGTTTTCCTCATCAAGCAATCTCAGTGCGGACATACATGATGTCCTGATAGCGTCATTAGTCACATTCATTGCGCGACCATATTTATTTGGCGTGAAGGGATCTCCATTGACGGAGACCACGCCTCCAGCAGATACACCGACTCGCAATCTGTCTGAGTCCACGGTCAAATCACAGTAATCCCAGCCGGTACCAATTGGCGTCCATGCGGAAATACTGCCGTCAAATTCTTTAATGACATTCAATAACTTCGTTTTCCCTTGTTCCATGGTGAAACTCTGATTTGCGACGCCGACAAATTGTTCGTCCATGATGCCTCTCCTAGAAGATTTGATACAAAGTGAATAAGTAAAATTTTGCGAAAACTAAATTTAATTATGAATCGTTTCATAAATTGTTTCATAATTATCCGTCATAAATTGATATTTTCAGTAGAATAGGATACATAATAAGTTATCGTATCGTCTCCGGAGAAAATTATGCAAGGTTATTACATTAAAAAAGTGGGGCAAAACAAAGGGGCACCACGCATATGGTTAGAAGGATCTCAGACGGTCCGTGCTGGCTTTTCTGCCGGCCAGCGATATGATATTGAGGTGCAAGGAGAAATGGTAGTTTTGCAGGCGAATAAGAATGGTAGTAGAGTCGTTTCAGGTAAGATGATCGGCGAACGTAACAACCCAATTATTGACATTAATAGTAAAGCTCTCCTTGCGATCTTCGACGGAATGGCAGCAATAAGAATCGTTGTTAAAAAAGACCAAATTTTTTTACTGCCTCTTGCCTCAGAGATCAAAAAACGTGAGCGATTTCAACGATTGCGAGGGAAACTGGAGAGGGGAGATCCACTTTCCATTGGCAGTGTGTCGCATGGTGGTGGCATATTGTCGCATGCTATGCATGCAGGTTTAAAACAGGCCGGCATAGAAAGCCATCTGGCTTTTGCAAACGAGATACGCGGTGAGCTATTAGAACACGCGGCGATACATAACGATGCTTGGTCAGAGACAACCCAAATTTTATCCACGCCAATGCAGGAACTTGCCTTTGATAATCGTGGTGTGGCCAGCATTCCTAAGGTGGAACTCCTCGAATTAGGACTACCTTGCAGCGGGGCAAGCCGAGCGGGCAAAAGTAAACGAGGTTTAGTCCATCCTGAAGCGCATCCAGAAGTTGGTCATTTGGTTGTCGCGGCTCTAATAATCGTTAGTAAATCCAATGCGGCAGTAATAACATTGGAAAATGTTCCAGAATATGCCTCAAGTGCAAGCGCCGATATTCTTCGAAATCAATTGCGTGACATGGGTTATGTTACTCACGAACGTATTTTGAATGGAAAAGAGTGGGGTGCATTAGAGAACCGAAATCGTTGGTGTATGGTGGCCGTATCAGAGGGTATTGAATTTAATTTTGATCAGCTTCAGCCACCTGGTGCAGATCAAAAACTGATTGCCGATGTGTTGGACAATTCAATCGGCCCTAACGATGAACGTTGGCGCACATATAGTTATTTGAAAACGAAAGAATTGCGAGATGCTGAGAAAGGAAATGGATTCGGTATGCAAATTGTTTCACCAGGTGAAAATTCTGTGCCCACTTTACGTAAGGGCTACGCAAAAGGGGGGAGCACAGATCCGTTGATTCAACATCCAACTAATCCAGAATTACTACGTCAGTTTACGGCGGAAGAGCATGCCAGAATAAAAGGTGTTCCTGAATCGCTTGTTGACGGACTATCTAACTCCGTTGCACATCAAATTCTTGGACAAGGAATCGTATACCGACCATTTAAAGATGTCGGTGCACACATAGGCAATGCACTAAATCGCTTCGCCGGGAAAGATGTCATAGATAAGCCTGTCGAATTTGAAGCAATTTCCTTTAAATTAAATGCGGATGCACCTGGCATGTAATACATCGTGTCGCTTAGCATAGCCTATGTAAAATAGGAACCATCTGAGGACATCCTTCATTAATTGGTCAATAAATCGAATTTAAGAAAAGGCAAAACATAATGAATCAGCACACCGCCATAAACACAGATGCAAGATCCGTCGTTTTAACGATCGATAGTTTTAACAATGCCGCCTTTGATCATGGACAAAGGGATTCGGAAATCACTCGCGTTCTGAGAGAGGCGGCGAACAGAATACAAGATGACTTAAGTCAGTTGAACGAAGGATTCTTCCTGCGAGACGTCAATGGCAATCCTGTCGGCTCGTTAAAAGTAATTTCAGGGGAGGCGCCAGAGTTTTCTAATGGCGCAGCGCTTTATCTCGCGATTACTTTAGGCAACGATGCGTTTTCCGAAAATGAACCAGGTGAGGTTTCTCGTATTATTAGAGAAGCTTCTAAAATTATTTGTGAAGGAAAAGGAAGTTTTCCGTTACGAGACATTAATGGAAATACAGTCGGTAAATTGATTATCTCCACTGAAAATGACGATGACGACGATAGCGTTAACATGGAACTGGCTTTAAGCGAAGGGCGAGTGTATTTTGCGGATAGCGGTTATGGTGGAATTTCAGATGGTGCATTTCGCTATGCGATTACTCATCCAGATACTCCTGTAGGTTATCACCACGATCAAGTAAATGTGTGGCTGGTCAACGCTAAGGGTGAGAAATCTGGGGATCTTTATTCTGTCAGAGAGGACTCATTGACAGAATTAAAAGGGGAAGAGATTATTCACATAAAGCGCGTTATCAACAACGAGATATCTCTCGAAGATCACGAATTGCTATTCGAGGATTCCAATGAGGATAATCCCTCCATGTAGCTAGATTTCATCATCGTCGCCTCACTTGCTAGCAAGGTGACGATGATGAAAAGTGTTCAACCAAGTCCAGCGCAGCAATTAATGCTGTTCCTGCACCGACAGTATCCGAGTCGCCATTTAGCTTATATGTAGAGTCCAAATAGCGCAAATCATCCGCTGTTAACGAACTTCTTTGTGGTCCCATTGACCGTGAAAACTTATCGACAATTATTTTCGCAGCCTCTGGATTGTCATTGGATTTCATTACCCCGGCCACAATAAAATTTGCCTGATCGGCGCTAAATAAACGATGTGGAAGCATTATTTCGTCTTCGACATCAACAGCAGTTTCATTCACCAGCCCAGAGGGCGATTTACCGCCCTGAAAAGCATCCTGCGCATCGGTTAGTAAAACGATTGGCGTATCAAAAAGACTCTTTGCGGAATGAAGTTTTTGCATCAATGGCAAATAGTCGCGAAGAAACTGACTGTTTGCCATCTCAACGATAGCCGCAATAGTTTGTTCCGATGACGCCATTTTCACGGCCGCTTTTAGGCAACTTATACGCACCCGCGATAACGCAGCAGAGGATGCAACTGTGTTTTCACCTGAGCGCAAGGGCTCTGGCATCCCATTAAGCCACCGTTTTGCAGAACTACGAATAGAATGCCTGGCAGAAAGAAGCACTTCTCTATTTTTTTCTGGGCATTTTTCAACGACGTCGGACATGACCTCCGTCGCACAAATTTCTATGTCGAGTTGGTGTTCTATGTATCGATTCATAATTCAAATATATCCGTGATTATTCATGATAAAATTGTCAAAAATTTATACCATTACAACAAAAACTCTTCTAATTAGGTAAATTTTCTCCTATTTTGCGTTATTTATGAAACGATGTACAATCAATTCATTAATTATGAAACGTATTTATGAAACGATGTTCATAATTCCACTTTACCCAGATAAATCATGACACTTGAATTTGTTGGATCCAAAGTTGCCAGCGCAGAAGAGCTAATTAGCCGTGGTCGCGGACGACCGAAAATGATCAACGAAGGCACCATCATTGAATTGGTAAATCAGCTCCCAAATAAAAGTGCTTCTGCCAGCGAGTTAGCGGCCATTCTAGGCGTTTCCAGAACGACAGTATGGCGGTTCCTCGCTAGACTTAGAAATGATGGCAAGATCTCCTATGATGGCGAAATGGGCGGAGGCTCGGCAACTAAATGGACGACAAAGACTGCAAGTGAATATCTGAGTAATCCTGAGCGTGGACAACTTCCTGTCGAATATGACTTCGATCGAATTGGTGCCTACGTTCCGAATAAAAGCCAGCTCATGCCCGCAGACGTCATGTCCAGCTTGATGAAACTAGGTTCCTCGGCACAAACGCACAGCGCTGCAGATGTCGTTGCTCGCGTGCGAGCAAAAATACTCGTTGAGATGTCATGGGCGTCGTCAGTTTTAGAGGGAAATAAATTCTCCCTTGGCGAGACTATCCAATTGTTTGAAAATGGAGACTACGATAATAAGAAGAAAGCGACAGATGCAACGATGCTCCTCAACCATCGTGATGCAATCAGTTACGTGATGGATAACATTGCGGGAATTAAGATCGATGCTGACACTGTTTGTAACGTCCATGCGATGCTGTCAGCAGGTCTATTGTCGGACAGTTCTTTGGAGGGGCAATATCGAAGTCACGGAGTCATAATAACTGGTTCCGTATATCATCCATTGAGCGATCCGAATATCATTCAACGTGAGTTGGGAATTATGTTGAGCACTGCAGAAGAAATTCGAAATCCTTTTGAAAAAAGTTTCTTTCTTTTAGCGAATTTAGCGTACTTGCAGACTTTTACTGATGTGAATAAGCGCACGGCGCGGGTAACTTGTAATATTCCATTAATGCAGTCGGGATTGTGTCCCTTGTCTTTTTTTGACTTCAAAAGAGAAGCATACGAAGAAGGCATTGTGCATTACTACGAGACAGGCAGATCTGATCGATTGGCACAGGCTTACCTGGAAGGTTATGACATGTCTGTGAGCCGCTACAAGGACCTACTACACCATGTGGGATCGAGCGACGACGTAACAATACGCGCAGAATTTAGATCGATCATTTATGAATCCGTGAGGAATTACGTTCTTGATTCATCCATTGATCAACTGACTGATTCAATTGATAAGGCACTGGCCAGCGCCGGTCGCCTAGAGAGCACCGCACCCGAAAAGAGAACGTTATTAGATCCATACGTTGAGCGTATCGTTGAGAAGCTGCACGAAGGTCAATTAGCACTTTACGGCATCAAGAAGGATGAATTGAAAGCGTTCCGGATGCGGGAAGAAAATAGAAGTGCCCACCCACTTTCACCGTAATTGTCAAAATCCGAACCAAATTTTTCAAATTGTTTCGTGATTAAACGGGATTGAAACAACCCTTCCTTCGGAGGGTTTTTTTTCGTCCGGAGATGCGTGCCGGTGCCGGGTGGATGGCCGGGCGCATTTTCCGTTGAGTGGCGTCAAACCTCAGCATTTGATAGACTGACAGGAGAGGCCAAGCTTCTCTCTATCCGGAATATTCCACTGTGGGATGTTTCCTGAATTGAGAGGAACCTATGCTCTATTATCCTGCACCAAATC